>CAXBSH010000454.1:0-4086 GCA_963977705.1 uncultured Planctomycetaceae bacterium | reverse complement strand
GAGGGGGCGAGGTGATCAGGATTTCAACAGTTTAAGGAATTCGGGCAGGGGTCGAGTGTTGGCGACGTCTTTGGCTGTCAGGCCGGCTCGCCGGGCCTGGTCGACTCCGTACTGCAGCACGTCGAAGCCGTCGACCGAGTGTGAGTCGGTGTTGATGACGATGGGTATCCCGTGGTCGCGTGCGGCGGCGGCGTGGACATCGTCCAGGTCAAGGCGACTGGGGTGCGCATTGATTTCCAGCATCACCTGATGATCGGCCGCCGCTTTCAGCAGATCCGCAAAGTTCACGTCCGCGCCTTCACGACGACCAATCATGCGTCCGGTGCAATGGCCAATGGCGTCGACATGCGGATTGCGGATGGCGTTCAGCAGTCGCTGCATGATCTGTTCACGTGGCTGCCGCAGGCCGTAATGCAGCACAGCCACGACCCAGTCCGCTTCAGCAAGAACATCATCCGGAAGATCCATGGTGGCGTCTTCCAGAATGTCACATTCGATGCCGCAAAGAATCTGAATACCGCTGATCTGCTCGCGCACCCGGCGGATTTCCTGCCAGTGTTTTCGCAGTCTGTCAGCATCCAGTCCGTTGGCCATCGAAACTCGTTTGCTGTGATCCGTTATGGCGATGTACTGCAGGCCTCGAGCTTTGGCGGCCAATGCCATCTCCAGAATCGTACCGGCTCCGTCCGATGCCACCGTGTGCATGTGCAGATCACCAAGAATATCGGTCTGCAGCAGCAGCTCGGGTAGCTGTCGATTGTCGGCCCATTCGAATTCCCGCCGGTTTTCGCGGAGTTCCGGGGGGATCCACGGCAGTCCAACGGCTGCGTAAACCTCTTCTTCCGTGCGTCCGGCGACGGATTCGTCACCGCGGAAGACTCCGTATTCATTGATCTTCAGTCCGAGATCCTTCGCACGCTGTCGCAGCACGACGTTGTGTTCCTTCGACCCGGTGAAGTACTGCATGGCAGCGCCGAAGGACTCTTCCGGTACGACTCGCAGGTCCAGTTCAATGCCCGTCACCAGTCGAACTCGCTGCTTTGTGTCGCCTCGCTGCAGCACGGCGGAGACCAGCGGGTGGGCAGCGAGGCGGTCCATGGGTGGACCGGGGTCAGCACAGATGGCCAGTACGTCCAGATCGCCGCAGGTTTCCCGTCTTCTGCGACAGCTGCCAGCCCCTTCACAGCGGACAACCTCGGGCAACAGTCGCAGGTCGGCCACGATGGCTTCGACGGCTGCCCGCGCATCGGCAATTGAAAATCGAGTGACGCTGGCTGCAGCGTGGTCAATATTCTGCAGTATGGACTCTTCCGTCTTTTTGCCAAAGCCCTTCAACTGCGATATGCGACCTGCTTCGCAGGCAGCTTTCAGTTCGGCCAGTGACGTCAGCTGCAGTTCATTGAAGAAGACCGACACCTTCTTCGGGCCAACGCCCTGAATCCGCAGCATCTCTACAACACCCGACGGAATCTGCTGCTGCAGCTCTTCCAGGCTTTTCAGTTTTCCCGTCTGAGCAATCTCAATAATCTGGCGGGCAAGGTCCTTACCAATACCCGGCAGTTGTGTGAGATCGCCACCTGCCGCCGCCAGATCGGCCAGCGAGTCTGACGTGGATGAGATGGTGCGGGCAGCATTTCGATAGGCGCGAATGCGAAATGGGTTGGCGTTCTGAATTTCCAGCAGGTCCGCCAGCAGCTCGAAATGACCGGCAATCAGATCATTCTTCATGGCAGCCTCGTGCTGACGCCGTCGTTCAGCCGGTACAGATGTTCGCCCGCTTTCCGCACCAGCAGAATACCGTCCTGTTCGCGATTCGCGAACGATTCGATATCGATGGACGCAGGATCACGGTATCCGAGGTTGATGCGTTCACAGACTTCGGGCGGGATCTGTGAAGCAACCGTCACCTGGACTCGCGGTCGTTCAATCCCGTTTTCAAAGGTGCCTGTGCCGCGAACATGAGTGGAATGTGCCAGCACGCCCCACGGGAAATCGCGAAAGCGGTCCCATTGTTTCGTGAAATAATCGCGGACGTGGTAGCCGATCTTTTCGATGTTGTGGCCGTGCGTGACGGAGATTTCCTTCATGTGCGGGGCATAGATGATCAGTTCACCGCCATCAGCCACAACGGGTTCCAGCTTGTACATGCATTTTCCCGCCACCCACAGCTCGTCATACATGTGTGGTGCACAGGACAGGACCTGGCGAAATGGTCTGGGCTGTCGCTTGATGTGCACTCGACCGGACAGTTCAGATGCCTGTCGCCACGCCTGTTCGGGAGTGCCATAGAACAGGCCATAGGGTGAGGCATCGGTGGCGACGACGAAGGCCAGGCAGCGACGTTCGAGGGGAATCAGTTTCGCGGCCTGATCGACGACGCGACGTACGGGAGTATCCTGAATGCCGATGATTCCGACGTTGGTAATCAGTGCACCCAGCCAGTGAAAGAAATTCAGCAGCTCGGGCCCGGAAATGCCGGGGAAGAAGTATTTGTTGCCGCCACTGAAGCCGACGACTTCATGCGGGAACACGGGGCCAAGAATCAGTGCAGTGTCATAGTCGAGGATGCGGCGATTGATCTGCACCGGGACTTCCATGGAGAGCACCCCGTCGGAGATTTCACGGGTCTGGGCTTCCGTGAGTTTTCCGATCGTGGCCAGTTCGGCCGGGTTGTCCCACGCGTGGTTGAACAGTCCCACATCACTGCAGGGGTCACTGTCGGCGATACCCAGCATGCTGCGAATGCGTTCCTGAGGCATGGGGGGGTGGGTACCAAGTGCGACAAGTACATCCAGGGCGGCAGTGATCGGGCGGAGCAGGCTGCGGATGGCCGGAAACAGCACATTCAGCGGAGCCGTACGCGTATTGTCGGGAATGATCAGCAGCACTCGACGATTGCGAAAATCTTCCAGTGGCAGATTGGCATGCACCCATTCGCGCATCTGATCGGGGCTGAATACGGGCAGAGTTTCGGTCATGGAACAGCAGTCTTTCAGGAAAACAACGGCATCAGCGAATCTGAAGCAAAACCTTAAGCGTATCCTTGCGAACCGCGTGAGCGAAGGCCACTTCGGCATCTTCCAGTGGATAACTGGCTGACAACAGCGGTGCCACGCTGACCGCGTTGGCCGACAGCAGCTGCAGAGCATCTGCGAATGGACCGCAGCGTGAACCCAGCAGGTTCAGTTCATCGATCACGAAAGGGGCCATGTGCAGAGTCTGGCTGGCGGCGACAGTGGTTTTCAGGATGATGGTACCGCAGGGACGAACCAGTTGCAGGGCTGTGGTCAGGCCCGTTGGTGAACCTGTGCAGTCAACGACAAGGTCTGAGCTGCGTGCGGCAGACAGATCGGACAGCAGGATTCCGGGGATCCCCAGTTCGCGGAGCAGATTCAGTTTGGGCTGGTGTTTGCCCACGACTTGTACGGTGCAGCCATGATGTCTCAGGACCTGAGCACACAGGTTGCCCAGTCGGCCGTCGCCGAGTACGGTGACGGTCTGGCCGGTCATCGGAATCTGCTGCGGAATACGGCAGGCGGCGGCCAGTGGTTCCACAAAGACGGCGGTTTCCGTACTGATGCTGTCGGGAACGGCATGCAGGCCGGATTCGGGGATCAGGACAGTGTCTGCAAATGCGCCGTCATGATTCAGGATGCCTACGACTGTGCGATGAGGGCAATGGCTGGTGAGTCCGCGGTGGCAGGTGGCACAGTTATGGCAGGGGCAGTTGATTTCCCCGACGACACGTTGTCCGGCGAATTTTCCGGTGCGCGCGATACCGACAAATTCGTGACCAAGGATTCCGCGGAAGCCCATGTAGCCCTGGCAAAGCTGCAGGTCGGTTTCGCAGATTCCGGCCTGCAGGACATCTACCGGGATTTCGTGGCCGCGGGGATCCGGGATGGGGGCGTCGGCAGTGAAGTGCAGGCGGGAGTCAAAAACGACGGCTCGCACAGATCAGTTCCGGGGTGTGGGTGTTGAGTCTGGTGGCGGGAGCGAGTGTGCTTCCGCTGGTGGCGAGCAGTATAGCAGATTGCCGGGGCGGGCGAAGTTTGTTTGGTCTGGAGGGTTCCTGGAGAGGGGTAG
>CAXBSH010000453.1:0-4103 GCA_963977705.1 uncultured Planctomycetaceae bacterium | reverse complement strand
GGTGGCCGTGGCCCAGGTGCCGTATTTCGTCTGGGTGTCGATTGCGACCGTGCTGCAACTTTCGATTACGGTGATGAATTGGGGGAAACCGTGATCCATAAAATGCTGGTGTTGCCCCTGCCGATCCTGATGGGGTCGTTTGTAATGGCTGAAGACAAACAAGTGCTCTGATTTGATTTCACCGGAGTCGAGTCTGCGAAGGAATGGTAGACCGTCAACGTGGGGGTTATGGGCGGCAGCTCCGAGGGCAAGCTCAGGATCACTGACAGGAAAACTCTGGAGTTCTTCTGCACGCTGTCACCGGAGAACAACGGTGGCTTCGTCTCGGTGCGCACGAAGGCGAGGAAGCTCGGCATTGAATAAGGTGATGCCGTGGTCGTCAAAGTCCGTAGCGATGGTCTGGAATATTTGCTGAACCTCTACCTCGATAGGCCGCTGATCGCTTTCTCGTATCGGGCAACTGTGCCGATAAAGAGAGACGAGTGGATCGAAGTTAAAATTCCGCTGGACACGTTTGAGGCGACTTCGTTCGGAAGGCCGATGAAGGAGCAGGGCTTATTGGTCCGAAGGAGATCAACGCCATTGGCTTAATGCTCAGTGACAAGAAGGCTGGGCCGTTCAGGATGCAGATCGAGTCGATCAGGGAAGAGCGGGCGAGGATTTCACGATGATATGTTTCCGCAGGACACCGACAACGGCAAAGACTGGAGCTTTCCTGCAGAGGTGCTTCGAGAAAATCGTGCCGACAGGCTGCTTTCTGGAACCGCTTTTCAAGAGCAGCTCAAGCCCGGCAAACTGCAGTGTATCAATCGCTGCGTCATCACCTGAATTGCAGGGCATCCTGTACTGCCCGTGACAGATTCACGTTGACGTAGTGAGGCTCTTTTGTCTGTTTGCTGCTGCGGCCGAGTACCTGCTGAGCGGCTTCCGGGTCTCCCTGCTGCCGGGGCTGCGTGGCCCGAGTCCTGTGAAGCTGTCCGGGAGACCAGCACGGCTCTTTGCCCGGTCACAGGCTTTGCGAACGGTGGCATTCTATGAATGCTTGCTGTAAGAGTCGCCGGACTTGTGGACTTTGGCCTTGTCGCAGTATCTCAGTCGCTCGGATTCCTCCCGTCTCGCCTGCGGATGAAAAAGGTCATCAGAGCGGCTCCATTTTCTCAGCGAATTCAGGACCTGCTGTGGCTGTAGTCCAGGGACGATGATTGGCTTCCTGCCCTTGTGCGCGGTCTTGTGGTGCTTTGGGGAGTAAGTCCGGACGGGTTTGGTCGTGTCGATGTCTGATCATTTTCATCCGGCAGCATTCTGACGGTTAGCATCCCGTGAGCAGCGTGACGTGGATGATTCCCGGAGCTCGTGACCAGATTTCAGGGCCTGCGAAACGGTAACCGAAACCCTGGCCGCTTGATTTTCCGGTGAGCTGTGGACGGGGTATTCGGATCAATATCAGGGTTTTTACTGGTTTGGTGCTGCTGGATTTCGGAATCATTGGTCCTTGGTTGTCCGGGGCTGATCTGAGCGTTAGAATCTTTTCGAGGTACTTTTGTTTTTCGCTGTTTTTCCACAGTTCTGGTGGGTCCTGGGTATGGCTGTACAGGCAATTGCTGGGGTAAGTTCCACATCCGAAGCTCGGATTATGACAGAGTTTCCCTCTGTGGGGGCCAGTTCTGCGGGCCAGTTGATCGGTCGATTGATGGGCAGCATCCCGACTCGGATCTGCGGTATTCCGTTGTCTTATCTGTTGTTTGGGCCGCTGGTTGCTCCGCTGGGTGCCCTGCTCTTTTTTGCTCGTCTGCTGGGTTCTCGTTACATTCTGACGAACCGATCAGTGCAGGTTTGGTCTTCGCTGGGCAGTCAGCGTACAGCTTCTGTGGATCTCGGCGATGTTGACTCAGTGGTGATTGATGAGTTGCCCGGTCAGAACTTTTTCCGTGCGGCCGACATACGATTGAAGTCTGCAGGTGGCCAGACGTTGTTGCGTTTGTCTGGTGTGGCGGATGCTGCAGCTTTTGCGAATGTGATTCAGCGGGCGATTCAGGCTCGGCGGTTGGTTCAGTCATCGCTGGCCACGATCAACGCTCGTCGCTGACCCCTTGCAGCGGGGCCTGCGGATGTTTCTATCGCCCGACCAATTGATTCAGTTTCTGCTGACGGCATTTTTGATCACGATTGCTCCCGGGCCCGACGTATTGGCCACGCTCAGCCTTGGCTTATCCCGTGGTTGGCGTGTCGCTGTGGGGTTTGGTCTGGGCTGTGGCAGTGGTTGTCTGCTGCACACCGGGCTGGCGGTGCTGGGGATTTCTGCTGTGCTGCAGGCGTCTCCTGTGGCGTACGGTGTATTGAAGCTGGCGGGGGCGGGGTATCTTGCGTGGCTTGGATTCGGGGCCTTGCGCAGTCGTGGAGTGCTGCAGTTACCTGAGGTTCCCGGCATGGCGTGCGCAGATTCAGGCATGGGCGTGACCGAGGAGCAATCCCAGGGTGTATCTGGCTGGTTTATGCGAGGATTGTTAGCGAATGCTGTGAATCCCAAGGTCGCGTTGTTCTTTCTTTCCTTTCTGCCACCGTTTGTGAGCGATCGTGCGGGTAATCGTGAGTTGCAACTGGCTTTGCTGGGTGTGTTGTTTACGGTGAATGCTGTAGTTGTCTTCGGTCTGCTGGGGATGTTTTCCGGGCAACTGGGGAGTTTGCTGCAGGGGCGAGCCGGAATCACGCGGTGGCTGGATCGTTTCACCGGACTGCTGTTCTGGGTCCTGGCAGGACGGTTATTGTTTGTGCCGGGGTGATCGGGGTGTATGGGTGACTGCAGAATCCGGGAATTGATCGCCCTGTGTTTCCGCCCTGTCTATACTGTCCCTTGCGGGTTTAGCCGGTCTGAGATCTGATAGTAGTTGAGCAGGAGGACTTGCGATGTCGGAATTGCTGGATTCGATGCATCATGTGGCGATCGAAGTGCGTGACATCGCCGAGTCAGTGGCGTGGTATCGAGCGGAATTCCGTTGTGAGATAGCCTATCAGGACGCCACGTGGGCTTTCCTTAAGTTTTCCAACATTCATCTGGCTTTGGTATTGCCGGGGCATCATCCGCCGCATGTGGCTTTTACGTCAGCCAAAGCCACGACCCATCCGGGGCTGAAGCCCCACCGTGATGGGACTCGTTCGGTATACATCAGCGATGTTTCGGGGAATTCCGTTGAGTTGATGGATCCGACAAGTTTGTAAGCGGGGCCGTTTGTGGCTGACGGAGTCTGTCTGTGATCAGTCTCCGGGCTCGGTTTTTTTTCTCCAGAACCACCATTTTTCTGAATTCCTCGAATCCCGAACAACCCCTGCGCTGTTTTTCCGAGCATGGTGAATGGAGACTGCAGTCTTTGCGATTCGCAGTCAATCGGGAATTCATGCAGGAGCACAGCGATGGTGTTCAGTCAACTGAGCTTATGTGTGGCGTTGATGTTGTCGACCCATTCGGGATTTGCGGTGACTCTGACGACGTCTGGAATTCAGGACGGTGGTCCGCGTGACGTTGGTCCGCGTGACGTTGGTCCGCGTGACAATGGTCCGCGTGACAATGGTCCGCGTGACAATGGTCCGCGTGACAATGGTCCGCGTGACGTTGGTCCCCGTGACAATGGTCAGCGTAACGCTAGCCCTCGCGATGTCGGTCCCCGTGATGGTGGCCCTCGTGATGCCGGCCCTCGCGATGCCGACCCTCGTGATGGTGGCCCTCGTGACGGTGGCCCTCGTGACGGTGGCCCGCGCGACAATGGCCCGCGCGATGCCGGTCCGCGTAACGCTAGCCCTCGCGATGCCGGTCCCCGTGACGTTGGCCCTCGTGACGGTGGTCCCCGCGATGCTGGCCCGCGTGACAATGGCCCGCGCGATGCCGGTCCCCGTGATGCTGGTCCTCGTGACGCTGGTTCCCGTGAGAGTGATTTGCGGTCGGGTTTTGGTCGTGGTCCTGAGTTTGGTGGCGGTCCTATTGGTTGGGGTGGCGGTCCGATGCCATTCCGTGGTGGTCCTTGGGGATCTGGTGGGCCGAACTTTGGTGGTCGGGGATTTATGGGGCCACCACCTTTTAGATCGGAAGAGCGTCGTGTAGGGAAAGAGTG
>CAXBSH010000452.1:0-4122 GCA_963977705.1 uncultured Planctomycetaceae bacterium | reverse complement strand
CACGCAGACGAGCGGCGGGGACGACGTGCTCCCGTTTGTAGGCGACCTGTTCGCTGTCCAGGTCCGGACATGCAAAGTACTCGGATGACGGAACCAGGACTTCGAACAATTCCCTGACCTGTCGCCGCTCTCGATGGGCGGCATCGATCGCGGCATAGTCGATGGTCTTCCATGAGCCGGCTTCACGCGCCGATCTCAGGAATGCATCTCGGTACGCGCGCTCGGCAGCCATCTGTTCCGGTGTCTGGTTCCAGAACAGTCCGTCTTCATAGAACGGCACCAGGTTGTCGGGGAGATGTGGCATCGTGGTTATCGCTGCAGAGTGATCCAGCCGTAATTCATGTGGTGACTCAACACGCCGTTGCGCCGGCCACGATCCAGAACGGCCTGAATGGCCGGCACGGAATGGCCAAACGACTTGGTAATGATTGCTGCCGTAACACGCCTGTGACCGTTGTGGAGTTGGGTGATCCGTTCGGCGACCATGGCGACATTGGGCAAAGGAAAACCAATGTCGGCATCGCACGTGATGTACCTGGGCATCGTGACGATCCTCTTTATGGCGATTGGTGAATCCGTACAGCGACCGAAATGGCTGACGGACTGTGACAACAGTTCAGCAGACCGCTGAACGCCAGGGGGTGGGTCGTTGATGGTGTGCGCAATGGTGGCTGGATGGATGGTTGAACGCAGACTGGGCTCACCGCATGGAGCCCTGGAATTCGTGTTGTGAGTGCACGACACCCGTCACTCATCACATATGCTGAATGACGGCCGTCTGTCCGAAAAAATCCCTTCTTTCACCCCCAATGCCGGCAAGTGGTTAGCTGCACAGACTGTTGGAAATCAGAGAAGGGGAATTCGACGCGAAGCCGCGTTCTACCGCATTTTCTGCGAGCGGCAGATTCGTGGTCCGCTATTTGGAGAGCTACACGGTGTGTGGTTTTCATGACGGTCGTTGGCTGATGAATTCGCCAAATACCATCTGGCCAATTTCCAAGTGGCGACATGGATGATGTATGCCGTCGATCGCTGCGATGTCCGGAAATCCGGAAGAATTTTCAGACGACCAGCAACTCGTCTTTCATTGAGCTACGCAGCGGAGTGTCCAGATCACGGGTCATTCCGGGGCAATCGCCGTTTGCGCCTTCATCACCAACTCGTCCAGCACACCCAAAGCCCCCGGTCGACACTCCATCGCCACCGCCACAAAGTCGGCAATGATCTCGGGCGAAGGTTCAAACGAATCGCACTCGCCCCGACTTCCACCCGTCGGCCGTCTGCCGGGACCACCGAGCACCAGCTCGCGGTGTGAGCCGTTGCGAACAGCACCCGTCAGCTTCCACTAACGGCTATCCGGTCTGGCAGCATGACCCCTCGGCTCGGCGTGAGTGTTGTCGTTTGGGAGGGGGGGCTCCTGCTGAGCCGAGTGTTTGTTTTGCCGCTGGACGCTACGGTTCGGCGCTGGCCTCGCCCTCCCGAGGGGGATGAACTCTGAAACTTGCTTTGCAAATGTTGAGATTTCCCGCTCATCCCACTTGTCGCTCTGGCCCGGACAGTGAGAATTCCCCGCGGTCTTCCTGACTTCTCGTTTTCTGACTCTCTGGGCCCGGCAGGATGCCGGGGGATGCTCCGTAATGACCAGTCCCGTCGCCGGCGATTCTCAGTTCAGTGCCTCAGAACTTGCCAACTTCAACCGTGATGGCTACTTCATTGCCAAAGGGCTGATGCCTGATTCCTACCTGCAGCGGATGCGCCAGATCACCGAACGAGACCTCAATGCCCATCAGGGTGACATTGAATACGAGGCTCAGTTGCATTACCCAGGTGCCCCGGACTCACTGGACAGTGAGGGTGGTCGCACAATTCGCCGGCTGCGGCAGGCCGTCAGTCGCGATCCGGTATTCCTGCAGCTGGTGCGGGAACCTTTCCTGCTGCAGCGACTGCAACAGCTGCTGGGGCCACACGTTGTTATGCCGCTCGCACACCACAATTGCATCATGACCAAGCAGCCGCGGTACAGCAGCGATACCGGCTGGCATCAGGATACTCGATACTGGTCCTTTTCCGACGGTCACCTGATCAATATCTGGATCGCGTTGGGAACCGAAGATCTGCACAACGGATGCCTGCAGGTGCTGCCCGGAACCCACACGGCTCAAGCGGATAAAGATCGCCTTGACGAAGCCCTGTTCCTCCGTACCGACCTGCCGCAGAATCAACCCTTACTGCAGACAGCTGTGCCCGTGCCGCTGCAACCCGGTGACGTGCTCTTCTTTCACGCTCGCTGTTTCCACGCAGCCACTCGCAACTCATCTCAGAACACCAAGCAGTCGGTCGTGTTCACCTTCCGATCGCTGGACAATCCGCCCCAGCCCGGCTCGCGTTCTGCCGCACTTCCCGAACTGCTGCTGTCCTGAGCTTCCGCTTTCTGAGTGAACCTGGTGGGCCCGCATTGCACAAGCCCGCCAGTCTCAGACCCCGGCACTCATTCAGCAAGATTCACTCGCACCAGCTCTTTGTCATTCCGAGCAAACACGCTTTTCATCGCGAATGCCGGATGCGACCAGATGGTCATACGCCGCTGCACAGGCCGAGTTGGTTCCACCAGTTTGGCTCGACTCAGTTCTTCGTATCCCGCACCCGTCAGCTTTGCGATGATCAGATCCCCCTGCTCGTTATGCAGAAAAGTCCGATCTCCGTTGGGAACCAGAAACGCATTCCACCATCGTCCGCTGCCTGTTGCCTGCAGCGTTTCCCAGCGTCGGGCTCCGTCACTTGTGTTCAGACACCGCAGCTGACCATAGCTGCAGACTCCGAAAATATGGTCCGCATTCACAACAGGAGTCGGCATGATGGAATGCAGTCCATCCGTATCCTGCTCACTTGTGCCCTTCCCCTTCCAGACCACCTCGGCCGAATCCGCACTGACCTTCAGCATCAGCGGCCCGTCATAAAAGGCCGTCAGAAACAAACGGTCGTCCAGCTTTCGCGGCATAGGCACAGTCAGCCCATAGCGAATGTTCCATGGATGCTGCCACAGCAGCTGGCCTGTTGCCGGATCGAGTGCTGACACAGCGGCCGGATGCCAGAGAATCAGTTGTCGGCGACCGCCGAATTCGTAAATCACAGGCGGACAATAGCCAACACCGCCGTCCTCCAGAGACCGCCACAATTCACGCCCCGTACGCCGATCAAAGCTGATAACCAGCCCACCCTTTTCTCCACCCACCAGAGTAATCAGCTGGTCGCCGTCAACCAGTGGAGATGCGGCCATACCCCACGTCGGCAGCTTTGTACCGAAGTCCTTTTGAAACTCCTTCGACCACCGCACTTCACCCGTGGCCGCATCAAAACAGAACATGTGACCTTCAGCGCCGATTGTATAGCACAGGCCGTCGTGAATGACAGGAGTCGTTCTGGGGCCTGCGGGGTAGCTGACCGTGTAGCGAACCGGGTGAGCATACTTCCAGAGCTCGCGGCCAGTCTCGACGTCCACACACAGCACTCGCTCAAGCCCCTCATCCGCCACTCGATCCGTCACATACACTCGACCCGCTGCAACCGCCGGCCCGGAATAACCCTCGCTGATCGGAACGGACCACATGCGAGGCAACAGGCCAGCGGTGGAAAACTTCTGCACAATTCCTGTTTCATGCCAGACACAATCACGCTGCGGACCACCCCACTGTGGCCAGTCATCGGCCCGCACGGAATCCGTCACAGCCAACACCAGCACACAACCGATAACCCGCAGACAGCAGCCTGCCCACACACAACTCTGCAGCATTGCAGAAGTCCTCTCAGCAGAACCTTGTTGAATCAATCCTGTCCAGACACGCACAGTCTAACAGAATCTGCAACAGCAACCCCAGTCCAGCAATACTTCCGTCTTCAGAATCCTGACCGCGTCACACAACCAACCCTGACGCGAGGGACAAAAATTCGTAGTCTGGGCTTCAGCCCGGGCACAAACCTCGCGTCACCCTTCAAATCCCCAGTGTTTTTTAATGGATGGGGCCGAGCAGGAATGCTCGGGCTACATTTTGTCCCCGCCGTCATTCCTGCCCGGTCGCCTCTGGCCCACACAAAGCCTCAACACGACCCTCGTTTGCCGTCAAC
>CAXBSH010000451.1:0-4142 GCA_963977705.1 uncultured Planctomycetaceae bacterium | reverse complement strand
GAGCGGGTGACTAGCCTTGCGGCATTCCGGGATCTGTTTGCCGCGCGAGCCTGTGCAGTGTGCCAGCTGGACATTACTCATTGTGGCGGTCTGAGTGAGGCCCGGCGAGTGGCAGCCCTTGCTGAGGCGTGGCGAATTTCTCTGGCGCCGCATAATCCTCAGGGGCCCGTCAGTACGGCGGCTTCGCTGGAGTTTGGTTTTTCACAACCGTCATACATTATCTGCGAAACAGTGCACGAGGATGTGCCGTGGCGTCAGGATGTGGTGCGTGAGGGGTTTGTGGTGGAGCAGAAGGGGCGAATTGTTCGACCCAACACTCGGCCTGGCCTGGGAATTGAAATCAATGAAGCGGAAGTGCGAAAGCATCCGTTTCAGCAGGAGTTGCTGCAGCGAGTCTTTGGCAGCGATGGCAGCGTGGGTGATTGGTAACAGGGAAACCACGATTGCTTTGACTCAGCAGTCGTGGCAATGTTGCCATGCAGATTGGCGCAAACAAAGGCGTTTGCAGAATGCTCTGCAAACGCCGTGGTGTCGATCAGGTTGCGGATAGAGATCAGGGCAGGATCACGCTGTCGATCACGTGAATAATACCGTTCGCACATTCGATGTCTGTTGCGACAATTCCGGCGTTGTCGATTTTCGCGCCATTGGTAGTGCTGATTTTGGCGGCCTTACCATTGACGGTCTTCAATTCCTTAGCGGCCACAACGTCACCGGCCTTCAGGCTGCCGGGCACGACGTGGTAGGTGAGGATGGCGACCAATTTGTCTTTGTTCTCGGGCTTCAGCAGGCTTTCCACGGTGCCGGCCGGCAGTTTCGCGAAGGCTTCGTCGGTTGGTGCGAAGACAGTGAACGGGCCCTTACCCTTCAGCGTTTCGACAAGTCCGGCAGCCTTCACTGCTGCTACCAGCGTGTTGAACTTGCCTGCAGAAACTGCAGTGTCGACAACGTCCGGCTTTGCCGGCGTGGCCTTAGGCAGGATGACGCTGTCGATGACGTGGATCACGCCGTTGCTGCAACCGATGTCTGTTTTGACAACCTTGGCATTGTCAACGGAAACTCCGCCGTTTGCGACTGCGATCGTCACTTCCTGACCCTGCACGGTCTTTGCTGACTTCAGCTTCACAACGTCGGCAGCCATGACTTTGCCAGCCACCACGTGATAGGTCAGCACGGCAACCAGCTTGTCCTTGTTTTCCGGCTTCAGCAGGTCTTCCACGGTACCTTTCGGCAGTTTCGCGAACGCTTCGTCCGTCGGTGCGAAGACAGTGAACGGGCCTTTGCCCTTCAGGGTTTCCACGAGGCCAGCGGCCTTGACAGCAGCCACCAGCGTCTTGAAGGAACCGGCGCCAACCGCGGTGTCCACGATGTCTGATTCCGCTTTGTGTGCGGGCAGTGCGGTCAATACTGCGTGACCGGCTGACTTCGTGGAGCAGGAGGTTGTGCAGGTCGGGCGACTGGCAGCCACGCGGACGTGGCGACGCTTGTTTTCCGCGGATGAGGTAGAGACGACCAGCAGCATGAGGGCAGCAGCGACAAGACTTCGGAGCAACATAACCAATTCCCTTCGGAGCATTGTGAGGTTGAAACTGCAGACGGCGGACAGAGTGCCATCTGATCCCTGTTAACAAATGGTTCTGACTTACTCGCGAGGTTAGTCGTTTTGAATGTTTTAAGACGCTGCGGGTGACTGGCCACCGGTTCTTTCGGAAATTTGTTGAAACAGATAATGGTCCGATTGGTCCGGTTTTGTGTGAGTGAGTGTGGGTGGTTTGGTGGGGGCGAGTTGAAGGGGGGTTGATTTCCGTTATTTGCAGTATTCTGTCAGGATGTGTGGTGTGTGCGGTGTCCTGAGCGAGGTGGCCGTGGTGTGGCTGGCGTGGGGAGGGGCGAATCGATGTCGAGTCTGATGCGGTTTCTTTGGCTGGCTTTGCTGGTGTTTGGCGGGTTCAGTTGGGGGAGGACTTCGGCGGTCGCCGGGGAATTGCTGGCCGGGGCGGCTACCAGCAATATTACTCCGCAGCTGGGTGGCGACATTGTGGGTGGTTTTCAGCCCATCCCGGCGACTCATATCCACGACGAGCTGCACGTGCGTTGTCTGGTGCTGGATGATGGCAGCAGTCGGGTAGCGCTGGTGGTGTGTGATCTGCTGGGGCTGCATCGGTGTGTCAGCGACGAGGCTCGGCGGCAGATACAGCAGCGAACCGGGATTCCGGCGGAGCACGTGTTGATTTCGGGCACGCATACTCATTCGGCCGTGAGTGCACTGGGTCGTGTGAGATATGCGATTGATTCTGAGCCGGACGAGTATCAGCGGTTCGTAATCAGCCGGATTGTGGATGGTGTGCAGCGGGCGGTGAATCTGCTGCGTCCGGCGGAGCTGGCATTTGGTACGGTGGAAATTGCCGAGCATGTTTTCAATCGTCGCTGGTTTATGCGGGACGGTTATGTGGCGATGAATCCGTTTGGTGGTGTGGATCGAGTGAAGATGAATCCGCCGGGTGGCAGTCCGCAGCTGGATCATCCTGCCGGCCCGGTGGATCCGGTGGTATCGGTGTTGAGTGTGCGAGAGCCGGGCGGTCTGCCGATTGCGGTGTTTGCGGCGTATTCTCTGCACTACGTGGGAGGCGTTGGCAACGGCCATATTTCGGCCGATTATTTCGGAATGTTCTGTGAGGCGTTAGCCCGTCGTCATGCGGTGGGTGATCAGCCGCTGCCGTTTGTGGCGATGCTGGCGAACGGCACCAGTGGTGATGTGAACAACATCAATTTCCGCAATCCTCGTCCGTCTGCTCCGCCTTACCAGCAGATGCGACTGGTGGCGGAGGATGTGGCTGAGAGGGTGCAGGGAATTCTTGGGGGTTTGCAGTATGTTCGTGAATTGCGAGTGGGTGGGCGGATGTCGGAGTTCCCTGTGCGCTGGCGTATTCCGAGTGTGGAGCAGTTGACGTGGGCGGCAGAGACGCTGTCACAGCCCGAGGCTGCTCCGGGAAAGACGGATCTGCCGCGGGTGTATGCCGAGCGATTGCGGAGTCTGGAGGGTCGGCCCGAGATAGCTCCGGTACCGCTGCAGGTGCTGCGGATTGGCGAGGTACGGATATCAACAATGCCGTGTGAGGTGTTCTGTGAGATTGGTCTGGAGTATCGGCGGCGAATTGCCCCGAGTCCGGGATTCATGGTTTCGCTGGGGCACGGCTATTATGGTTATCTGCCGACATTGGAGCAGCATGCTCTGGGTGGGTATGAGACGTGGCTGGGAACAAACCGACTGGCTCCTGAGGCGGCGGGTCTGATGCTGGACGAGTTAGTGCGGTTGAGTGGTGAACAGTAGTCCGTTTGCGGTGTTGTGTTTTTTACAGGTGGTGTGCCGTGGCTGAGGGTCGTCCGCGCTTGTTGTCACTGGACCAGTTTCGTGGTTACACGATTCTGGGGATGTTGCTGGTGAATTTTCTGGGTGATTATCGGATCTGTCCGCGCTGGCTGCGGCATACGAATGATTACTGCAGTTATGCGGACACGATCATGCCGCAGTTTCTGTTTGCGGCGGGTTTTGCGTTGCGATTGAGTGTGTTGCGGCGCTGGCAGCGTGACGGTGTTGTGCCGTGGGGGCGTCTGTTGCGGCGGATTGGTGGTTTAGCAGCAGTCGCTGTGGTGTGGTATTCGCTGCAGGATGTGGCGGGTCTGTGGGAGCAGTTCAGGACTCGGCCGTTGTCTGAGGTCTTCATGCAGCAGTGTAAGCGGCAGTGGTTTCAGACTTTGATGCACATTGCAGCGACCTCGTTATGGCTGTTACCTGTCATCCTGAGTTCGGTGCGATTGCGGCTGTGCTGGGCTGTGGGATCCGGACTGCTGCATGTGGTCCTGAGCTGGTGGTTTAATTTTGAGTGGGTGCATGCTGCGCCGCGTGGAATTGATGGCGGGCCGCTGGGTTTTCTGACCTGGGCGATACCGGCAATTCTGGGTACGGTGGCCTATGACATGCTGTCGTCTGCGGGGGCACAGCGTGGTGTGGTGCGGTTGTCGGTGGCTGGTGTGGGAGTGATGTTGCTGGGCTGGCTGTTGTCGGTGCCGACAGTGCTGTATGACGTATCGGCGGGGGTGTCGGGGCAGGCGGTGGCCGGGCAGGCGGTGGCGGGGCAGGC
>CAXBSH010000450.1:0-4195 GCA_963977705.1 uncultured Planctomycetaceae bacterium | reverse complement strand
AACACTGAACACGTTCTGCGGTTCGGCAGGAGCCTCACCCTCCCAAGGGGCTGACCACTGACCACTGACCACTGACCACTGACCACTGATTACTGATCCCTGCCCTAATGTCGCGTAATCGCGCCGACGTCTTCGAAGAACAGTCGGATATCCCGCAGCGTGGCCGGTTGGATCATCGTTCCGCCAAAGCGAGTCGATACGATGGTTTTACGAACCGTTTCAGCATCTCCTGCCGCGAAAACTGCCAGACAGGGAACCTTCTGAGTTCTGGCCCATGCCTGTACCTGAGGATAGACCTGCAGTACATCCTGCGGAGCAGTGTCGGCGAGAAACAGCATGCCGTCGGGTGGGGTTGTTTTGAGCTTCTGCAGGGCGTTTTCGGCCGATGGCATAATCGTGATCTGAAAATTGTGGCGACCAAAGTATTCCTTCAGTGCCTCAATCCGCTTTTTCTGAGTATCGACGATCAACAGGCGGAAGTCCGGCCTGACCTCCACCTTCAATGCGGCCTGCCCCTGCCCATGCCCTGCCGTTTCCGCCGCATCCCCCAGTGATGTCAGTAACGGACGCAGATCACGGACTGCTTCCGCAGGCGACTGATAACGCTCTGAAGGACTGACCTTCATCAGCTTTTCACAAACCTGAATGCAGCCGGCCGGCAGCGATGGATTCACGGATGCCAGTGGTCGAGCATTCGTGTAGCGCCCCAGCAGCATTCGCTCTTCGCGATCCCGCGTACGTTCCCACGGACCTTCACCCGTCAACAGCTCGTAAAAAATCGCACCGGCAAAAAACAGATCGCTGCGAGGGTCGTTTCGCGGAGCATTCGTGCCACGTTCCAGTGCTGCGTATTCCAGAGCCCGCTGGTTGTCTTCCGTACCCTGCTGTGTCGGAGATTCCGCACCGGCTAACCCGAAATCCACCAGCTTGGCCACCCCCGTACTGCTCATCAGGACGTTGGTCAGCTTCAGATCCCGATGCGTCGCACCCTGCGTCAGGGCATACTCCAGCCCAAGACAGATGTGCAGAATACAGCGAGTCGCTTCAAGGGGATTCAGGAACTTGCGGATCTTCAGGAAGTCACGCAGGTTGCCACCTTCCACGAACTCCATCGTGAAATAATGAAACCGACCCTCGGTCGCAATTTCAAAAATCGGCACCACGTTGGGATGCACAAACTTCTGACAGATGCGCGCCTCACGCTGGAATGCAGCAACCGTTCGCGGGTCATCAGCCCAACGCTCTCGCAGCAGTTTCAACGCAACCGTTTCACCCGTCTCCACGTTCTCTGCACGAAAGACTCGCGCAAAACTTCCGGATGCATTCCGGTACAGCAGCTTGTATCGCCCCAGCACAAGCCCTTCAGTTTCACCCTTCAGAATCCGACTGCTTTGCAAAGATGTTAACAGTTGACGACGTTCCAGCATCTGCAGTACGGCCGCCACATCCGTGGCTGCATCGTACTCAGACTGAACGCGAGCAAAGTCCTGAAGATTCATCAACCGCGACGTCAGCAGGTACGTGCGCAGCGAGTCTTTATTCTTGATGAGCGGCATGGGCCGTCAGTTGCAATCGTCAGAGGAGCCGTAAGAAAGGAGCCGCCAGAAAGGCATTACGAAGAAATCACCCCGATATCGGAGCAAAATCCGGCTTGCAGGGCCGAATTCGACGCAAACTCTAATCTCCTGCTAAAACTACGCAACCTGCCAGATGCGAAATTCACCCTACAGGGGCAGAAAAGCGCCGCACCCAGCCAGCCCCGTTCGCATAACCCGACGGGTCAACTCAGCCCGATACCTCCACCTTTGCCGCTGCCAAACATCGGAAAAACACTGCTGCCAGTGGCGGCACAGTCATGCACAGACTGTGCTCTCGACCATGACTGGGCTCGGCTGTCGAATATAGCCCCCCCTGATTACCGACACCAGAACCTCCGTACACCTGACTGTCCGAATTCAACTCCTCGCTGTAATAACCAGCCACCGGAACTCCCACCCGATAATTGCTGCGGACCGCCGCAGTATAATTAAGCACCACGACAATCTGCTCACGACCATCCAGCGTGCTGCGGATCCACGCCACAACACAGTTGGCCGAATCATCCCCCACAATCCACTCAAACCCACGAGGATCATGGTCTGCCTGATGCAGAGCCGGCAGCTCGCGGTAAAGTCGATTCAGATCGTGCAGCAGTTTTCGCAGCCCCTCGTGCACCGGAAATGCTCGCAGTGGCCAGTCCAGCTCGGCATCATGATTCCACTCCGTCCACTGCCCCAGTTCAGCCCCCATAAACTGCAGCTTTTTTCCGGGTACGGCATACTGCCCGGCCAGCAGCAGTCGCAGACCAGCCAGCTGCTGCCACTGGTCACCCGACATCTGCGACGCCAGAGACCGCTTTCCATGCACTACCTCGTCGTGAGACAACGGCAGCACAAAGTTCTCAGAAAACGCATACACACTGCGGAATGTGACATCGTTGAGATGCCAGCCTCGATGCACCGGCTCACGACGCAGAAACTTCAGCGTGTCATTCATCCACCCCATGTCCCACTTCATCGTGAATCCCAGCCCGCCGTCGTAGACCGGACGCGAGACACCAGGCCACGCTGTACTCTCTTCAGCAATCGTCACAATTCCCGGAAACTCAGCGTGCAGTACCGTATTCAATCGCTGCAGAAACTCGATCGCCTCAAGGTTCTCACGCCCGCCATGCTGGTTGGGAACCCATTGCCCCGAATCACGCGAATAGTCCAGATACAGCATGGACGCAACAGCATCCACACGGATGCCATCCACGTGATAGACGTCACACCAGAATCGCGCACTCGAGATCAGAAACTCGGTGACCTCGCGACGCCCATAGTTGAAAATCAGAGTATTCCAGTCGGGATGAAATCCCCGCCGCGGATCCGCGTGCTCGTAAAGACAGGTGCCGTCGAAACAGGCCAGCGCATGAGCATCCGTGGGGAAATGGCCGGGCACCCAGTCCAGCAGCACGCCGATTCCGCGACGATGCAGATGATCCACGAAATACTGAAAGTCCTGCGGCGAGCCAAAACGGGACGTAGGAGCAAAATAGCCGGTGGTCTGATAACCCCACGAACCATCAAATGGATGCTCCGTGATCGGCATTAACTGCACATGAGTATGGCCAAGTTCGGCAACGTAATCCGCCACCGCATGAGCCAGCTCGCGATAGTTGAAGAACTGGCGACCATCCTTCGGCCGACGCCACGATCCCAGATGCACTTCGTAAATCGACATCGGTGCCTGCATCCAGTCCATGCTGGCCCGACGCTGCATCCACTCACTGTCCCGCCATGCAAAATCCCGCAGACTCCAGACCACAGACGCCGTCTGCGGACGCCGCTCGGAATAAAACGCCACCGGATCCGCCTTCTCAAGCAAATGCCCGGACTGCGTTCGGATGGCATACTTGTAGCGTGTACCCGGAGTCAGGTTGTGCAGAACCCCATGCCAGACACCCGTGTCCGATGATTGCAGCCAGTCACGCCCCGCAGTCCAGCCGTTGCTGTCGCTGATGACGGAAACTTCACGAGCATTCGGGGCCCAGACGGCAAATCGCACCCCGCCAGGCACCATGTGGGCGCCCCAAAAACGATAGAGCGTCGTTCCATCCACTGGCCCGTCAAATGTGCCCGGGACAGCAGGTGGAATTCGCAGCAGTCCCTTCTGCGGTGCAGTCAGCATGGCCGTTCACTTGTTCAAAAAACAAACAGCAGACGGTGGTGGAGCACACAGCATACTAACTGCAGGCCCAGACGTCAGTACCACCCGCCAGAAACCACCGCACTTCCCGGTTCCACTACAACTCACAAACCCAAAGCCGCGCAACCGGAAAACTTGCCCCACACCCCCCCACCTTTCTGAAACTCGAAAAAACCCTTCCCAAAATCGATTTTTGCGTCACAAAAGGGAATCTGGCAAAAATAAGCCGAGCTGATTGACAGTACGGCTGCCGTCAAAATAGGCTTTTATTAACGATTGCACAGAGTCTGCCGGCGGAAATGGATCCGCCAATCAGGCCTGTCAAAGGTGTGGTCGCACCAAATACGCGGTGCGACCCCAAACAGAATGAGGAAAGTCCCATGCGTTACATGACTCTGCTGGCTCTGCTGGCAACTCTCGTCGTCGCCAGCCCTGCCGAAGCCGGTCGCAGCCGAACCGCTCGCAA
>CAXBSH010000449.1:0-4200 GCA_963977705.1 uncultured Planctomycetaceae bacterium | reverse complement strand
TTGAAATCCCCAGTATTTTTATGGACGGGGCCGAGCAGGAATGCTCGGGCTACGGGTTCGACTGACCACTGACCACTGACCACTGACCACTGACCACTGACTGCGGCTCGGCGGGAGCCTCGCCCTCCCGAGGGGGACGAACACTGATCACTGTTTCCCCGCCCCGCGGCGTTTTTCCCAGCGGGGCAGTTCTTTTTCCAGCAGTTCTTTGGGTCGAGTGGTGAAGTAGTCGTATCCGACTTTGTTGTGTCGAGCCATTTCGGTGAAGCTGTCGTAGATTTTTGCGTCCTGTGACCCAGCGAAGATCGGGCGGCAGGTTTCGAGATCGTAGAAGCGGGCCCAGTAGATTTCCTGTGAATCGGGATCGGGTAGATAGTCAGTTTTCCCGGCCGAGTTCTTTGTTTTTTTGAGTCCTGTGATGCGGTGGGTATCGAACCACTGCAGAGACTGCTGGATGAGGCGGGTGGTGGCTGGGTCGAGTGGTCCATCGCGCATCAGGAACTTCAGCATTTCGGCACTCTCGGCACCGCTGATTGACGGTGGTTCTTTGGTGCGTGCGGCGACGGGCTGGAGTGTGACCGGGTGATGTTGTGCGCACCATGCTGCCGGGCCATCTTTGGTGTTGATGTGAGCCTGCTGCAGGCATGTGAGAGCGTTAGCGAACGCTTTGGTGGCGGCCTGCCGTTGTGTTTCGGAGCAGAAACGGAACGGTGCATCGCCGCGACTGACATGCAGCATCAGTTCCATCGCGTGCAGCATCGCGTTGTCGTTAAGTGTGATGGCTTCGTGGTAACCAGGTTCAATGGGATAGTTCTGCGGCCAGCCTCCGGAGGGATACTGTGCTTTGAGCAGCCAGTGGATGCCGCGTGCGGCGGCATCACGGCAATCGGTCCGTTGCGTCTGCTGATGCACGCGAGCCAGAAAACGGATTTGTTCGGTGGTGGAGCGGTTATCGAGTGTGCCGCAGTAATGCCAGCCTGACCCGGATTGCGTGGTCCAGTGCATGCCTGTGGTGCGTGGACCTTTCGAATAATCGACCGCCTTGGACCAACCCCCGGTGGGTGTCTGGAAACTGATGACCGTATCCGCAAGTTGCAGAGCTTCGTCCGTGGCGTGCCATGCGTCGTCGTGCTGACCACTGACTTCGAACTCGCGGCTGTTGGACGGTGGCTGGCGGGGACTTTTGAGTCGTGCGGCGCTGAGTTCCGCCTGCAACTGAGTGTATTCAGCCTGTGCAGCGGAGCGTGAATCCGCAATGTATTGATGCCAGACCGGACGCTGTGCCACCGGGAGTTCCTGCAGTGTTTGATCCGTCAGGTGGCGGAACGGGGCGTTGGCAGCCCTGGGCGCCTCGAAATCTTCGGCCGTCAGGGGTTGTGTCCCGAGGACGCAGACCAGAAGCACGAGCAACGTGGGCAGTTCAGAGCTTGTAAGCATCGTGTTAAGCCGGAATTGGAACGTTTTTCGCCGTGGTTTACGTTTGAGTGACAGTTGTAGCGACAGGCTGTGGATTCTCAGCAAATGATGCCGCATGTTGTCGTGAAGCAACAGTTCAGTATGCAGATTCATTAACGCCTTATCAACAACAAGTGTTCAGGTCTCTGAACATACGAGGTAAATCGAAGCAACTTGATGCACACACCGTTTCCTTTTCTGGTCTGAACGGATGACAGGCCTTTTTTTCCACATTTCTGAAAGTGTCTGATCATGCGAAAGATTCGAGTGATAATCGGGGGTTGGCAGACATTGGTGTTGGTGTTGTTGCTGATGTGTGGCCGGTCTGAGGCTGGCATTATCTTTCATTTCACCGACGTTACGGCTGGTGGTATGAACGCCGCTGCGTCGGCGGCCTTCGATCGTGCGGGCAGCTACTATTCGTCAGCGCTCAGCAATTCGATGGACGTGAATCTGGAGATCAGCCTGACAGCTCAGTCTGGTGTTGTCACGGGCGGTGCTGCCCCGGATATGCTCAGTTCCAGCTACTCAGGGTTTCGTTCGGCCATCGTGGGGCGATCAACTTCCGCTGATGACGCGTCGTTTGTGGGCAGTTTGCCGTCAGGAAGTTCATTCAATCCCTACATCAACTATACTCTGAACAACCCAGCCGGTGTCGGCAGTGCGACAGCGTATGTTGACAACACGATTGACGCGAACAACCAGACCATTGAGATGACTCGCGCGAATGCCAAGGCGTTGGGACTGATCGCCGCCACGGATAGTGCTCGCGATGGTCGCGTGGAACTGGATTCCACTGTCAATTGGGACTATGACCCAACGGATGGGATTGACAGCGGGAAGTTCGACTTTACGGCAGCAGCGGCTCGTGAAATCGGCGTTGTGATGGGCTTCTTCAGTGGTGTTGAGGTCCTTGATCTGAACTCACTGCCTCCCTACTACAACGACTTCAGTCTTGATAACGTGGCTCCGCTGGATTTCACTCGCTTTACGGCAGCCAGTGAAGCGGCTGGAGCGGACATCGACTGGACGGCAGGCACGGGAGCTCGATATTTTTCCGTAGACGGTGGCGCGACTGTTCTGATTGCCGATGCGTGGTCGACCGGAACGGCGCAGGGCGATGGCTTTTTGCCTCACTATTGGCGCAACGGTGCGGGATTGGGCCTGATGAGTCCAAATCTGCTGGCAGGGCAGGCGGGTGGTGGTTTGAGTGCCAACGACCTGCGGGCTTTCGACGTGCTGGGTTACAGCCTGACTTTGAGTGCTGTGCCTGAGCCCGGTTCTTTTGTGGCACTGGCAATGATTGGCAGTGTGGCTGTTGGTTATCGCCTGCGTCGGCGGGCAGCGAAATGCGAGCAGCATTCAGCTTAGAGCGAAGGTTCGGCGGTGCGGCTGCGGTGTGCGGCGGGTGCTGTGTGTGGCTGACGCTGTGCTGAGTGTTGAAAAGCAGTGGGCCGGGCAATTTTGCCCGGCCCGCTTTGTTGTTTGAGTTCTGTTGCGACCAAGAGCCGCCAACTGGACTTGAACCAGCGACCTACGCTTTACGAAAGCGTCGCTCTACCAGCTGAGCTATGGCGGCGTAGTGATCAGTATAGCCACGCTTTCTTTCCCGGGCAAGACTGGGAAATTTGCCCCGGGGAGACTCTATGCTTTGCGAATCGGCCGTGAAACGTCGATGCTGCGGATCACGGATTTGCCCCGATTTTCCCCGCGTTTGCCATGAAATTCCGACCAATGACCAGACAGACTCGCAGCCAGATCCTTGCTCAACTGCACGCCAAAGTTGCGGCCGGTTACCCAGTGATTGGTGGCGGCGCTGGCACTGGGATCAGTGCGAAGTGTGAGGAGGCCGGCGGGATTGATCTGATCGTCGTGTATAACTCGGGACGCTATCGGATGGCCGGTCGCGGTTCGCTGGCGGGACTGATGCCTTACGGGAACGCGAATCAGATCGTGCGTGAGATGGCGTACGAGGTGCTGACGGCCGTGACGAAGACTCCGGTGCTGGCCGGCGTTTGTGGTACCGACCCCTTTATGATTCGCCCGCATTTTCTGAGGGAACTGCAGGAGCTGGGGTATGCGGGCATTCAGAACTTTCCGACTGTCGGTCTGATTGACGGTGTGTTTCGCGCGAATCTGGAAGAGACGGGGATGGGTTTTGGGCTGGAGATTGATCTGATCGCTGCAGCTCATGAACTGGATCTGCTGACAACTCCCTATGCGTTTGATCCGGACCAGGCTGCGAAACTGACGGCGGCCGGTGCTGACATCATTGTGGCGCATATGGGGCTGACCACTTCCGGCAGCATCGGGGCTCAGACCAGTCTGACGCTTTCGCAATGCGTGCCTCGAGTGCAGGAGATTGTGGACGCTGCAGTTTCTGTCAGAGCGGATGTGCTGGTGCTGTGCCACGGCGGTCCGATTGCGATGCCGGACGACGCGGACTACATGCTGCGTCAGATTCCACGATTGAATGGGTTTTACGGAGCCAGTTCCATGGAGCGGCTGCCCACGGAGATCGCGCTGACCGAGCAGGTGAGAAGGTTCACTGCGATTCGCCGTTGAGTGTGTGGCCCAGTCGACGTGTCGCGAGAGTTCGAAACCGTAGTCTGGGCTTTAGCCCGGGCCCGCCCTGGGTGGCACGTTTGCAATGTGTCGGTGGTTTAAAGGATGGGGCCGAGCAGGAATGATGCGAGGGACAAAAGTCGTAGTCTGGGCTTTAGCCCGGGCACGATCGTCTCGTCA
>CAXBSH010000448.1:0-4203 GCA_963977705.1 uncultured Planctomycetaceae bacterium | reverse complement strand
AGAAGGCGTGTCGGGATCGATTGGACCACTGAGCCGCGAGTCCTTCCTGCCAGTTCGTGTGGCAGAAAGGTCCTTGGGAACTGCTGGCGTGACGACACCCTCAGCCAATACCCCAGTTCGAACCGGGCGCGGTGACACTGTCCCAGCGACGCCAGCTCGCATCGAAGTTCGACTGCCGAATGGTGTCTGCATCCTGGTACCATGGACTGAACCGAACGCGTTGGACGGAGTGATCAGCGCGGTCGGCCGACTGCCGGCTCTGTTTTGCGGTGTGGCGAATGAAGGCCATTTACTGACGGAGGGCGTGTCATGCTGACCTGCCCGACTCATCTGCCGAATTACTTCTGCACAACGCCAGTGGATTTTCGCAAGAGCTTTGATGGGCTGACCGGGGCGATCACCGCAGTGTTCGGAAGCAGCGGGCTTGACAGTTACTAGTTTCTGTTCACTAATAAACGTTGCGATCGCATCAAGGCCATGTGGTGGGATCGAGATGGTACGGTGATTGCCTGCAGGCGATTGGATTCGGTTTCAGCGGCTGATAACACAGCGGAAGCCGACGGCATCATCCTTCGTTTCTGCGGTGACTGTCTGCCTTGAGCTGCTGGTGAGCAGTGAGTGATGATCTTTCCATGAGCCGCCACGCAGGATGACAGGTTTTGCAGTATCCGGTTGTGCGATGGAGTTCAACTGCGGGTCCGCTGTGACAAACTCGGAAAGATAACCGTGCATGTCATAGAGTCCCCATGGGTTGGGCTTGAGTGCTCCCACGGGCGGGTCATTTCCGGCTGCGTTGCCGGTGTGCCACGCCCATGGATCAAGCAGTGACGCCTGTTTGTCCTTATCACCATCGGCGGTGGCTGAATCTCCGAAACTGTAGCGAGTTGTCGTTCCTGCGCGGCAGCAGTATTCCCATTCGACTTCGCTGGGCAGTCGTACCTGCTGATCGGCAGGCAGCAGATTCAGTCTGTGCAGTTCCTTAGTGACTTTGCTGCAGAACATCCGGGCCTGTTCGAAAGTCATCAGTTCGACCGAGTTTCGGGGGCCTTTCCAGCGACTGGGATTGGAGCCCATGACGGCTTCGTACAGTTCCTGAGTGACTTCGTAGCGACAGATGCGAAACGGGGTATTGACTTCGACCTTTGCTGCGGGCAGTTCACCTTTCCCGTTGCCGCCGATGGAGACCGTACCTTTGGCGTATGGGGCTTGTCCGGGAATGATTTCCACGAATTCTTCGGCGAATTTTTTCAGCAGTTCATCGGCGGACTGCGCCTGTGCGGCAGGTGCAGCGAGCAGCAATGGCACGAACAGCAGCGAGGCAAGTTGCAGAGAGCGAGCGAACATAGACGGCTTTCGAGGTTTGAGTGGTGGGCAGCTCAGGGCTGCCAGTTTTCCCGGAAGAAACCGGCAGCAGCGATGCGACCGGGCCAGACGGAATTGGGAGCAGTGGTCAGATCCACAACAGCCCAGTCGGGCAGCATCGGCACCTGGCGAGCATTGTTGAGGTAAGCATAGTCACGGAACGTGAAGCTGCTGTTGAGCACCACATAGCGTTCCGGGTTCAGTGGGTTGGGGTAGATCAGGATGGGTGCGTGAGTGGCAGAGCTGAAGGTCTGACTACCGACAGTGATGTTTTCTGGTGTCCAGCGGACGGGCAGCTGACCAGCGATTCGGCCCATCACGCTGTTGGACTGTGGATCGCCCCACAGGATCAGATTGGCTGACTGAATGAGTTCGTCCGTGACTTCGCTGTCGTTGACGACTCGAGCGTCACCGCGGAAGTGCCGTCGCCAGTGTTCAATGGCTCGATCCAGTTCAGCGGCAGCCCAGCGTCCGGTCTGTTCACTGGCAGCTTTGCCGGTGGGGCGAACAAAGACGAAGGCATCCATAAAGGCGTCGTCAATGGGCCCCTGCAGCAGATGTTTTTTGCGGAGTCCGGCCGGAGGTGGTCCTTCCACCCACTGGCCCTGATCGTTGCGATGTCCCTGAATCCGCATGGAGCCATCAGAGAATGGTCCTTCCGCATGCAGGAAGCTCATTTTCAGGTGGGCATTGGGGCCGGCCTGCTGATCTTCGGCACAAATGAGTTCAACCACAAGTCCTCGATTGGGCGGGTGGTGCAGTCGATCGAGGGTTTCGGGGGACAGAGGCAGCTCACCGGCTGCAAAGTTCACAGTGAAGGCAGAGACATTGGAGGTGTTGATCTGCAGGTGAGCCGGGTGTCCGGGCTTTTCAGTTTCACGGCACCAGACCATCAGGCTGGCCGGCTTCCAGTGTTCCAGCATGCCATCGATGGTGGCAGCCTTCATCCGGTTGTAGCGCAGTGAGTAGGTAGTGAGTGAGATCAGGGGTGGGGCTTTTTCACGGCCAGCATGTGCGAGGGAGGCCATGGTGTTTTCAATGATCTGTTTTGATGCGGGGTCGTATTTGTGTCCCATTCCGGCCCCGATGATATGTCGCAGTCGGATGCCATGGCCTGCCAGTGCCTGTTCCATGACGTCAGCCGCTTGTTTCTGTGAATCATTTTCCCCGCTGTAGGCGATGGTGGGGCAGTGTGAGAGGTTGAGCGCCCATTTATCGCAGTCGTAAAGATTCCAGAGCTGTTGTTCCCATGGCTGCGGCTGCAGTTCTTCCTTCTGAAAGACCTTGAGGAACTGGGGTGTTTCCGAGAAACCTGCTCCGGGGGCAGCGGCGAACCAGCGGTCTGCGTAGTGGGTGGCGAACTGCCAGCAGGCGGCGCCGCCCATTGAGAAACCACGCACACTGACTCGGTCCTCGTCCACTCGATATCGCCGACTGACATCATCGAGTGCTTCAAGGACATCCATTTCGCCGGCAAATTTGAAGGCATTGCAGTATCGGCCGTAGGGATGCAGCACGAGTGTGTGTGGCGGAGCGAATTCACCGGGATTCCGCATCCGTTCCCAGATGAAGTTGACTTCGCTGAGTTTTTCACCGCGTCCGTGAAACCACAGGTCGAGACGCGTGGGCACACTGTGATTCATGGCATATGTGGCGGGGACGATCAGGCCATAAGGCTGTACGGTCTGGTCGATGCGACTGATGTAGCCGCGGACGACGAGCCCTGTTTTTCCGGTCCATTCCGGTTTTCCGGCCAGCAGCTGTTCACTGCGTGCCAGTCCTTCAGCGAGCAGGGCATCAGCTTTATCAAATTCCTTTTCATCGAAGAATTCGTTGTAGTCGAGAGCGCAGCGAACGGCACGTTCAAAGATGAGGACATCGGGAAGCAGTGACTGATCGACAGTGGTTGTGCTGCGGAGTTGTGAGATTTTTTGTTGCAGCAGCTGCAGCTGGGTGGACATTGCGGTGCGGCGTTCTTCCGGTACCGGGACACCGGGGGCCGGAATTCTGCGGACATTTTCGGGCAGGTTATCCTGCAGGCCATCACTGGCGACCGAGAAATTGACACTGCACAGGAGAAGCAGCAGCTGTAGGCAGACGCGATGCATGTTGGCGATGACTTTTGCTGGTGAGTTAGGAGGCCACAAAGCGCTGTCGTCAGTTTACTGATTCTGGGCGCGGTGTGAAAGGGGGCGTGATGGGTTGCAGGCTGGAATTGCGGTCAGGCGGTCCTGGGGAGTGGA
This sequence comes from uncultured Planctomycetaceae bacterium, assembly GCA_963977705.1. Lineage (GTDB taxonomy): Bacteria > Planctomycetota > Planctomycetia > Planctomycetales > Planctomycetaceae > SXXK01. The sequence continues at coordinate 598 of CAXBSH010000448.1, read as the reverse complement.
GCTCGTCAGTACTCACGAATTCAGGTGTTTGTGAGGGCCTTCCGCCGCTGCATCCGAGGGAATCCTGGATCTTCAGCCCGCCAAGTGACACCAAATTGAAGCGTGGGGCCACGTGGTTCCGAGCACACGTGAGTGGGTCATTCGAACTGTGAAGTTCAATGGTGCAATCCAGCGGATTGGCGCCATGATGACAATGGCGGAGTTGCTTTCGGATTCCGAATTGACGGGCTGTCAGGACCTGGATCTGCTGGCAGTTGCTCCGGTTGCGTGAGGGCGAAGCGACAGACGATTTGAAATTCCTCAAAGCCAATTTTTTTGGGGGGGCTCCAGACCCGGGGCTGCGTTGTGTATGGCCGTTGGCCAATTGTGTGTTGTTGTTGTTGGTGGGTTTTTCCTTGGGCGTTGCCCAAGGCTACGTTGACTATGGCCGTTGGCCAACTTGTGTTTTGTTGTTGGTGTGTTTTCCTTGGGCGTTGCCCAAGGCTACGTTGACTATGGCCGTTGGCCAAATTGTGGTTTGTTGCTGGTGGGTTTTCCTTGGGCGTTGCCCAAGGCTACGTTGACTATGGCCGTTGGCCAACTTGTGTTTTGTTGTTGG
>CAXBSH010000447.1:0-4228 GCA_963977705.1 uncultured Planctomycetaceae bacterium | reverse complement strand
GGGGACACACCCACATTCGGATTGAGCCGCCGGGAACGGGGACACACCCACATTCGGATTGGGTCAAAATGCATCACGGTTGCAGGAAGGCAACATCAGCCAACCGTCGGGCTGTCGTCGAAGTGGTGTGTCCCCACGATCGGCGCAAACGATCGCCGTCCAAAGCGCTGTGTCCCCACGCCCCGCAGGACCGAGCGAAGTGGTGTGTCCCCTGGGCTCGAAACCGACGTTCGTTTTTTACCAATTTGCCATGTGCAGGCTGGTAGCGAGCGACGCGGGCGGGAGTGCGTAGAGAGGGGGACGGCCACAGTGGGGTATCGATTGATTTGTTCAATCAGTTGGCTGTTGGTTCTGGCTGGAATCCCAGCATGTCAGATACCAGTTTCTGGCGGCCATCATGGGGTGTCGCGTGACCAGTTTTCAATGACGGAGTCGCCTCAGCGAAATCTGATCAAATGAACAGATTCATGCCTGAGTCAACGTTTGTTGGAAGATTCTGGAAATTTTTCTTCTCTTCGGTCCCAATTTCTCAACGCTTAGATTGACAATTCACGGTGACATCTGCATCCTGCGCAAAGTGTTCAGTGTCACGTCCCAAGCTGCCTCTTTTTTCCTCTTCATTAACCAAAAACGCCGCATTTTTGCAGTTCCCGGTCGTGATAAATGATCGATAGACGAAGCTGATTCAAAACATGGTGTGCGATTGCGCAGTGCCTGCGTGCTCAGCCGTGTTCTGCTGTCCTGTTCTGGTTCTATCCTGTCTGTACAAGATTACTCTGATCCTGAAGTGTGTGTCTGGCACGCTTGTGCTGGTCAACAGTTCAGGCGGTGTATGCTCTAATTTCCAGTCTTTTTTATTTTCAGGGAGACGTCAGCATGAGGAAATGGAAGCCGAGTCAGCGCGGGTTTACGCTGATCGAGCTGCTGGTGGTGATTGCGATCATCGCCATTCTTGTGGCGTTGTTGTTGCCGGCCGTACAGCAGGCTCGCGAAGCTGCTCGCCGTACGCAGTGCAAGAACAACCTGCATCAGCTGGGTATTGCGGTACACAACTATCACGACGTGTACAACCAGTTCCCGATCACCGTGTTTGAAACATGGGGTCCGGTGCAGTGGTCCGACGCCAGCCGTGGTTCGCACCTTGTGCGAATCCTGCCGTTCATTGAGCAGGACAACCTGTTCAAGGCGTTGAATTTCTCGCTGCGTGGTGCTCCATGGACCACAGCCAACTTCGAAGGTCAGGTTGACCCGACCGGCAAGTTGTATCGTCACTATCTCATTCCGGCCTTCCAGTGTCCGACCGACCCACAGCCTAAGCTGGACGGTCATAGCGCGAAGTCCAACTATGCGATGAGCATGGGCAATCAGTCGATGCCAGGTGGCGGTACTCCCTGGGGTACCTGCAGCCAGTACAATTCCCCCAACGACCGCAACGTCTTCGGGATTTATGCTCCGGGTCACGGCAACACGGAAAATGGTTCCTACATTTCGGGCATCATTTCTCGCCTGAACTGGGGTGCAACTTTCACTCAGATCAGCGATGGTACTTCAAACACCATCCTTGCTGGTGAAATTCTCGGACAGTGCGGTGACCACAGCCGTAACGGCTGGTACCACTTCAACTCGATGTGGATTGCCACAACTGCCCCTGTGAACTTCCCGATCGCGTGCGTTCGTGAAAGCCTGAAGGACGTGGCATGGGACGAAGGGGCTGCTCGTAACGGCCTGACTGGCTGTAATCACTGGCAGAACTGGCAGACCAGCCAGGGCTTCAAGTCTCGTCACACGGGTGGTGCTCAGTTTGTCCTGTGCGACGGATCTGCTCGCTTCATCAGCGAAACGATCGACTACAAGACTTATCAGCGTCTGGGTGATCGTCGCGACGGTCAGGTTGTTGGTGATTATTGATCACTGGCGGCTTTGCCGAATGCTGAGTTGACTGGAAAATCGCAGAACCGCTGCAGTCACTGCTGCAGCGGTTCTTTTCATACGCAGGATAGCAGTGGCTTTGAGCCGGAGGATGAACAATGAGGATCTCACGACGCGGTGCAGTCGTTTTCAGTACAGTGGGTTTGGCCGGATTACTGGCTGGTTGCGGAGGTGGCGCAGCCACACCAGAGACCATTCCTGTGACGGGCGCAGTGATGTATAAGGGCAAGCCTGTGGAGGGTGCCGAAGTGGCATTCTGGGGCCCCGGTGCACCACGTGCAGCCACAGGCATTACAGATGCCGAAGGCAAGTTTTCACTGTCGATGTTTGATATCAACGACGGTTGTCTGGCTGGCGAAAATGTCGTGACCATCAGCAAGGTGGACGGGGCAAAAGCGGCATCCGGACCAACTCCCGAGCAGATGCTGCAGGATCCGATGGCGCTGGCTAAAGCAGCGGCCACTGCTGCCAGCAATAAGGATTCGGGACCAAAGTCCGCAATTCCTGAAAAATACGCAGACCGCAAACTCAGTCCTCTGAAGGAAAATATTTCGGCCAGCAACAATAAGATTGTCTTCAATCTGGCTGACTGAAATTGAACTGCAGAGCACCCGGAGCACTCCCGTGCGACGATACTGGCTGCTGATTGCCACTCTTGCTGTGTTGACCTGCGGGACGGTTGCCGTGCTGATGCTGCGGCAACCGTCCCTTTCTATTGATCGCCTCGTGGCAGCAGCTGATGCTGGTGACCTCGATGCCGTGACTCCGGCAATCCGCCACTATCGCGCACAAACGGATGGAAAACCGTCAGCAGACCTGCTGGAGGCCATTCTGCTGCTTCGTGGCGGACGACTGGAAAAATCACTTTCCCTGCTGGCGAACGTGGACCAGGAGGGTCCGCTGCGGCATCTGGTGATGCGATTCGCCGGTGAATGTCTGCATCGTCTGCAACGGCTCGGAGAAGCCGCACGCATCCTCGAAGTGCTCGTTCGCGAACAACCCGACAACGTGGAAGCTCATCGGTGGCTCGGGGCCACATGGTATGACCTTGGAGCCTACAACGCCGCAATTGCAGAACTGGAAGCTGTCACTCGACTGGCCCCTGAGGATTATCGACCGCATCATCTGCTGGGGATCATGTATGCCGATTTCGAACAGCATGCAGAGTCCATCCGCGAATTCACAGCAGCCTTGAAGGGCGCACAGGATCCTGCCCTGCGAGATTCGATGCTGCTGGAACTGGCCAAGGCTCATGCAGCGCTGCACGAGTATCCGCAGGCCAGCAAGTGCCTCGATCAGGCAGCTGAATCCGGTACAGCTGCCAGACTCAGAGCAGTCTGCCTGCTGGCCGAAGGCCGCCCGGAAGAAGCCACGGAACAGGTGCAGCGTGCGAAAACACTGGGTGAAGATTCTCCTGAACTGGCCGTGCTGGAATCTGAACTGCTGGAACAACAGGGTACGGCCACCGCAGCTGAAGCTGTTCTGCAGCAGGCCATTCGTCGCTGGCCCGCCTGGGCTGGACTCTACTATCGACTGGGTAACGTACAGAAACAGTTGGGGCAGGATCAGCAGGCAAATGCCACTCTGCAGACGTGGCAGAAGTATCGTGACCTCGCCTCCGAACTGACACAGCTGAACCTGAAAGCCATCGAAGAACCCTTCAACGCGGAAATCCGCGACCGATTGGCAGTGATCTGCACAGAACTGCAGAAACCAGAGCTGGCTGAAATGTGGAAAACCGCCGCAGCCGCCTGTCGCCAGGGAACCAACAACGCACCCGCAACAGCACCGGCAACACCGCAGTCTCCGCAGGGCTGATGTTTTCAGGCTCTACGTAAAATGCTGTGCGCGGTGTTGCTGTGCCGTCTGAGTCCTGTTGATTCTTCAACACCGAACAACACGGTTATCAGTTATTAGTGCACTCAAAGTCCCCTTTGGGAGGGCAAGGCTCCCGCCGAGCCAAAGTAAACTGTCCGCGTTCACTCGTCGTTGTTCGCCGACAACCGTAGTCCGGGCATTCCTGCCCGACCACCTTTTCGGCACACAAAGCCTTAACGCACGTTTGCCCGTCGCTCAACCATTCCCTGGGCTGATAACCACTCAGCAAATCGGAGCCTCAGCATCGTCCCCGAACTGGTGCTCGGTGGTTGTAGCATGGGCTTCAGCCCGTGTCGTCCACCACGTTCAAGCTCCACCCCAGGCGAGCCGTTAGCGGAGGCTGACGGATGTTGTCGTTGGTCGTTACCAAGTTGGTGCTCGGTGGTCCCTGGGCAGGAAGCTGACGGGGGCTGTCGTTTGC
>CAXBSH010000446.1:0-4250 GCA_963977705.1 uncultured Planctomycetaceae bacterium | reverse complement strand
AGCATCGGTGAGGGGCATCCGTTTGATTTCGGCTCGGCGGGAGCCTCGCCCTCCCGAGGGAGCTTTGCGTTTACTGACAGCTGAATACTGATCACTGAATACTGAATACTGACCACTGACCACTGACCACATCATTTGACGTTGTGCCCGTGTTTTTACATTACCAGCAGACTACTTCCCTTGCGCGGCCTTCTTTGCCCTCTTCCCGCCTCCTGACGGCTCCAACTCACCGGCATACGGGGGCAGATCGAACACACAGGGTTCCGTCGTCACTCGCGGATCGCCCGATTCACGCAGAATCGCCAGTAGCCGCTCACCCTCAGACCGCAGCACCGCGGCATACGCCGGATCTGTTGCCACATTTCGAACCTGCTCCGGATCTTTCCGCAGATCATAAAGCTCTTCCGCCGGTCGCTGGGCAAACGCGCGATCAAAGAACACTCGATATTCCGGCTGCTGCAACCCCTGCTCAATCACCCAGGCCTTCGTGGGACTGGCGTCCATGTCCGCAAAAGCAGCGAATGTGGAATTGGTGAGTTTTTCAGAGTCTGGCCACGGGCCCGCTGGAGCTCCAAAGCCGGGACCAACACCCATCGGCCAGCGTTCCGGAGCGAAGTTGCGAATGTACAGAAAGTTGGCGGTCCGCAGAGCACGCTGAGGGTAGGGCAGCAGCTCAGGCCGCGCAGCGGCCACATGACGTTCACGACCAATCACCACATGCTCTCTCGTCGCATCCACCTGCCCGGCTGCGGTTGATTTCAAAACCTCCAGCAGACTTCGGCCCGTCATCACAGCCGGTACCTCAACACCAGCCGCCTGCAGGACTGTCGGAGCCAGATCCGGCAGACTGACGAAATCTTCCACAACTCGCCCCGCCGGCACCATCGCCGGCCACGAAACGGCCAGTGATACTCGAGTTCCCAGATCATACAGGTTGCACTTGCCTCCCGGGACTCCCGGCAACCCATGATCTCCACTGACAATCACCATCGTCCGCTCACGCTCACCAGTCTCCTCAAGGACCTCCAGCACTGCCCCCAGCCCGGCGTCCACCGCCTGCACTTCACCCAGATAATCGGCCACATCTTCACGCACCTCAGGCACATCCGGCAGATGTCCGGGCATCCGGCCCCGTAACAGTTCCGGATCAATATTCCAAAGACGCTTTCCGGAACCCCTGACCCACGTCCGGTGCGTTGTTGTCGGTCCCCACCAGTACAGGAAAGGAGCATCCGGACGACGCGCCTGCAGGAACGTACGAAAATTGGCCCGCACCTCGGACAACAACTGCTCGCCAGTCGCTGCGGGGTCGTCACTGGCACTGAGTGCTTCTGAATAATCATTGAACCGTCCCTGCGCACCTCGGACCGCCGTGCGACCAGCACCGATCGGCGCATTCCCCGGACTGCCAGGACTCCACACCTTCGCAGTATGACCGATCTGATACCCCGAACTTTCCAGCAACAACGGGAATGTCGGAATCTGATCGTCCCAGATTGCCCCCTGCAGAATGGCACCTCGACCGGTACGCCAGAAATACTGCCCGGACAGCAACGAGCTGCGGCAGGGTGTGCAGGAAGGAGCATTCACGAAGGCCCGCGTGAACAGCACCCCCGAAGCTGCGAGGCGATCAAAGTTCGGAGTCTGCACAACATCGGACAATCCGCCCGGTTCAAGCCTGCCATAAGCACTGGCAAAACGTCCCCAATCGTCCGCAAAGACCACCACAATATTCGGACGCTCAGTAGCGGCACAGACCCCACCCGGATGCAGTCCTGCCAGACCAGCCACAAGTCCCAGACAACCCAGCACAATTCTGAAAGTCAGTGGCACAGCCGAATCCTCCCCTTGCACGCCGTAAGCCGCAGGCCTGCAGCCCCGGCTTCTGAAAACAGCGACGGTACACTGCCGTCAGCAGTCAGCATCGCAGTAAATCCGTCCACAGGAAAGTGAACCACACGCTGAATTGCCGAAACCGAGCTGTCGATGTTGTTTTTCCCGCTCCCTCAGACAAAAATATGCCGCTGCAGACTCCTGCAGAAAAACGGACAGATCCGTTCTCATAAAAACAGCACACCGTTATGCCAGCGATTACTCGCGATACAGTTCCCGCCATCTTCGTCAATCAGTTGTCGCACGCCTTTCGCGGGCACCAGGCCCTCAGTAACGTTTCGTTTTGTGTCCTGCCCCAGACGCTGCATGCCTTTGTCGGCCCCAATGGTGCCGGTAAAACAACCACCATGCGGATGATTTGTACTCTGCTGCAGCCAAATCGTGGCGAAGTAGAGATTTTCGGCAGCAACATCAAAAATGAGTCCGCACAGATCCGCAGACGCATCGGCTATATGCCCGATCACTTCAGCATGTATCGCCAGATGACCGTCGCTGAATACCTCGATTTTTTCGGCACAGCCTACGGATTGACGCAGGAACAACGGGACCGCGTCATCAGTGATGTGCTCAACCTGACAGACATGGACGGACGTCGCAACGATCTGATCTCAGGCCTGTCCCGCGGAATGCAGCAGCGTGTCAGTCTGGCCCGCGTGCTGGTCCACGATCCCGATCTGCTGCTGCTGGACGAGCCAGCCAGTGGTCTTGATCCGCGCGCTCGCATCGAACTGATGGAAATCCTGCGTGAGCTGCGGCGGATCGGTAAAACAGTGTTCATCAGTTCTCACATTCTCAGTGAACTGGCCGACTTGTGCGACGCCGTGACAATTATCGACCGTGGCCACGTCAGATACAGCGGACCAATGGATCTGCTGCTTGAGTCACCAGCACAGCAGACCACGTGGAACCTGCGACTCACAACTGCTCTGCCGGGCATCATGGACAAACTGCGAACATTAGCCGCAGTCACTGAAGTCACCGAACCGGAATTCAGTAACGGACGCGACTTCACCCTGCAGCTCGCAGAAGGTCTGACCGGAAATGATCTGCTGCGGGAACTGGTACCGCTCGATCTTCCGGTGGCTTCCATCGGACAGCAGCGACGACACCTGAACGATGCTTTTATGGACCTGACAACTCGCGGGGTCCCTGTATGATGTCGGGCACCACGGCTCTGTTCGTCTGGACTCTGCGCGCCGATAGTCGATCGGTGTGGCCCCACGTGGTGCGCGGCGGCTTCGCCTTCATGATGCTGTTCACACTTTCGCTGGCGTGGACCAACACTTTCGGATCGACCCGTATCGGCCTGCGTTACTTTGAAACAATCTGCTATCTGAACATTCTGCTGATTTCAGTGGCCGGGATCAGCTATTTTGCCACAGCCGTGACCGAAGAAAAAGATGCCGGTACTCTGGCTTTGCTGCAACTTGCGGGATTGTCTCCCTTCGCCATTACTCTGGGCAAATCCACATCCAGACTGGTCAGTGCCTTGATGCTGCTGGCGGTCCAGATTCCATTTTCATTCCTTGCCGTAACACTTGGTGGCGTGCTGTGGCAGCAGGTGCTGGCGGCGTGGTTGGCACTTGCCGCATGGCTGATACTGACTGCGAATGCCGCTCTGCTGGCCAGTGCCCGCTGTGCGACATCCGGCCGCGCGGCTGCCATTGCCGGCTCGGCCGCCGTCGTATTCTTCGTACTGCCGGCGGTCACTCGCACAACCATTACCGCGATTCCTGCATCCGTCCTGCCGAAGGCCCTGATGACGGTACTGCGAAATCTGCCTGCAGCCATCGAGGTACTGTCACCGGCGGTCCGCATTGATACCATACTGAACGACTGGGATAAGACCAGTTTTATCAGTATTCAGTTCTGGCTCAGCCTGTTGCTGGCCACGCTCTGCTTTGGCATCAGTACGCTGCGTCTGACCGCCTGGGCTCGTAATGCCAGCGCGACAGATTCGGAAGCTGGTCCGATGAAACGCCGCATGCCGATCGAACGCTGCTGGCGACTTCCGCTGATGTGGCGTGATTTCCATTTTTACACGGGCGGCTGGCCGTTTTTTGCTGTGAAGTTTTTCAGCGGTGCTGCTGTCTACACGGCCTTTGTCGTCATCCAGTACGTCGGCACGAAGCAGTGGAGTATCTCCCTGGACGGCGACTTTGGCTGGACTGCCATGCTGATATTCGCATCAGTGCTGACTGTCGAGGTGCTGCTGTATTCGTCAGGTTCCCTGTTCTCAGAACTGCGGCAGTCTACTCAGGCCACCATCGCCATGACTCCCTGCTCACCCACGTCCATCCTGCTGCAGAAGGCAGCCGGATGCGTGGTGGCAATCCTGCCCTCTGCCTGCTGGTCCC
>CAXBSH010000445.1:0-4292 GCA_963977705.1 uncultured Planctomycetaceae bacterium | reverse complement strand
GCCGCGGTGACACAGGAACTCCACGACGCAGTAACGAACGCCAAATCCCGCAGAGGCGCAGAGACGCGGAGAAAAAGCATTACAAAGACAGCCTCTCTGCGTCTCAGCGTCTCAGCGGGAAACTCGCCCCATGACCGAATACGAGCTCGACCCACTCATCCTCTTCCGGTCTCGCCCCCCGCGCCGCGGTTACACAGGAACTCCACGACGCAATAACGAAAGCCAAATCCCGCAGAGGCGCAGAGACGCGGAGAAAGGAACAAACAGCAAACTACTCTGCGTCTCAGCGTCTCAGCGGGAAAATCGCCCCATGGCGGACCACGAACTCGGCCCACTGATCCTCCTCCGATCGCGACCCTCCACGCGGCGGTGACACAGGAATTCCACGACGCAGTCACGAATGCCAAGTCCCGGTTAGCGGGGCTGACGGGTGTTGTTGATGGTCGTCCCCGAGCTGGTGCTCGGTGGTCCCGGGGGAAGTTCCCCTTGGGAGGTCGAGGCTTTCGCCGAGCTGAAGGGTTCTTGCGTCGGTGTGAACGTGCGGCTCAGCAGGAGCTTCGCCCTCCCAGTGCAACCTGCAGTTGCGCACGTGATTTGGCGTTGAGCAAAAAAAACGGCCCTTGCGGGCCGTGTGGATCGCTGACTTTGATCAGCAATGTCGTGTTGTTTTGCTTGCCTGAAAGTGGCTTCGCCCGAGGGGGGCTGAAACCTGTTGCAGCGTGGAAATCTGCTGCGGGAAGCTGACGCTGTGGATCAGCCGTCCGGAGTGGCTGGGTCACCTTCAAGGATAATGCCCCCCAGTCCTCCGAGGGCGGCGCCTCCGAGCAGCAGTCCCAGTCCTCCGCCACCACCGCCACCGCCAGCACCACCGGGGGCAGTTCCTGCCGAGCCTGCTGCGGCTGCGCCTGGTGTTGCGGGGGTATTCGTGGGGGTGGTGGAGTCCGTTGTCTGACCACTGCCCATGAATGAAGTCAGGTTTTCTGAGTTCAGATGGGCGGGGCCCAGCGAACTGACTGATAAGCCTGGATCGAGCACGAGACGAACAGGAACAAAGCTGCCGTCCGGGTTGAGTGCCGCAGCACGGAAAGCGACGACTTCAATTCCAATACCGAAGACACCGTCACGGCCTACACCGACCAGCCCATAGATTCCAGGCTTGAGATCTGGAACGGAGAACGAGCCATTCGGGGAAACGCGAGCTGACCCTTTTTTCTCACCATCCTGCAGGAAATGCACTCGCAGTGATAACACTTCGCGGTAGCGTCCTGTGCGTTCGTCATGCAGATTGACCTGCCCGTAGAGCCGTCCATCTGCGGCCAACTGGACCGTATCATAGATCATGCTGGTTGATGCGGGACCGTTACCCACCGGGAACGCCTCGTCGTCCGGTGTGGCTGTGGTGTTGAATCGCAGGTCGCGAGTACCAATGTCCGACTTAAAGAGCTTTCTCATCAGATTGACGTTGGTCGCCGGGACAACGGCAGACTCGATATCGATTTCCTTGTCAGCAGGATTCTCTGGGGATTCAGCAACGAATTGTACACCGTAGGTCACTATCCCTGCAGCGCCCGAAGCAAAGATGCCCCCAACGTCAGGTGTCAGACCACTGATGGAAAATAGTCCTGTGGCATCAGTGGTTGTTTCGGCCACTTTTCCACCGCCGGTCAGCAAGCGGACCTGCATATCAGCCGCTGGAACAAGGCCTTCCGGGCTGATGGAGTACAATCGGCCGGACATGGCACCATCTTTGTTGAGCACGATGTTGTGAGTGCGGTCCTTAAGGATTTCCTCAGGGGCAAGGCGGCGGATGCGTGATGGAGGTTGAACAGGCTGCAGCACCGGGCGGACGAGCCGTGGTTGTCCAAGCCGCGCGGAAACCGGTCGTGTGGCCACAGGTTCCGTGGCTGCATCTGCGACAGCGATCACGGAATTCTGAACCTGCGGTTCGTCTGCCAGGGTGACAGAGTGATGGGCCGTCAGCAGTGCTGCAACGCAGGAAAGCGAGAGCAGTGGATGTCGAGTAGCCGAAGCAGCGACAGTTTTAGTCATGTTTGGGGTTCTGCAAATGCAGGTAGTAAAGGTTGTTCGTTCTGCCTGACAGGATTCAGGAGAACAGGGTGGTTCAGGGGCTTTGAGGCCACCCTGAGTCCCATTCTTGGCAAGGAAAAGGGGGGAATTCAACAACCAATCTTGTAAAGTTATGTAAACAGGGCATGTTTTTCAGTATTTGCAGAATGTTCAACCTGCCTGTTTTTGGGTGTTCTGTTCTTTTGTTCAGATTTTCCTTGCTGTAAATAGGCGTTTACCAGCAGTTTGGGTTGTGTTTGTTGAAAAACCGAGGAATTCGTCGCTGACTGAGAATTGTGGACGACAGAGATTTTGGGATTTGGTTAGCGTGGTGCAGCGGGTTTCGGTTGTGGGTGTTTGGCCAACAGGATGTTTCATTGATGAAACTGACGACGTGGAACGTGAATGGAATGCGGGCTGCTTTGCGGAAAGGATTTTTCCGACATCTTGAGCTGATTAATCCGGATGTATTACTTTTGCAGGAAGTGCGGGCTTTTCCGGAGCAGTTGCCTGATGAGGTTCGGAGTCCGTCGGGGTGGCATGTGATCTGGAATCCTGCTGTTCGTCCGGGTTACTCGGGTACCGCGATCTGGTCTCGTCAACCCATGCAGCTGCGTGGAACCCGTCTATCAGTTCGGCGACCTGACGATGAGGGTCGCCTGATTGAGGTGAGTGTGTGCGGGTTGGAGGTTGTTTGTGTTTATCTGCCATCGGGTTCATCTGGTCCGGCACGGCAGCAGGTGAAGGATGAGTGGTTGAAGCGTTTCCGTCTGTGGACGGACCGGCGACGATCCGGAGTGCCATTGATTTTTGGTGGGGACATCAACGTTGCGCATACAGAGCGTGACATCTTCCATGCGAAGTCGAATGAGCAGACATCAGGATTTCTGCCGCATGAGCGAGAATGGTTTGGAAAGCTGTTGAAATCGGGCTGGCATGATCTGGTTCGCGAGTATCACGGTGACTGTGACGGTCCTTATTCGTGGTGGTCCAATCGCGGCCGGGCTCGGGAGCTGGATCGGGGGTGGCGAATCGACTATCTGATGTGTAATGCGGCTGTTCGTCCATACTTTCGTTCGGCGACGATCCATCGTGAGGCGGCACTGGATGTCAGCGATCATGCTCCGGTTACCATTGAGCTTGACTGGCCTGATACTGGGGGCAGCTCTGCAGCTGCGTTGGTCGGATCGGAGTCGGAAAGATGAGTTCCGGAGACCGTCCACCGGCGGATGTCCTGATTGATTCAGCAGCCCACAGCGGTGTTTTCAACATGGCGCTGGATGAAGCGCTGCTGGAACTGGCTCTTGAGCGACAGCATTCCGTTGTTCGGATCTATCGCTGGTCTGAACCTACTGTCTCGCTGGGTTGTTTTCAGTCTCGTCAGTCACCGGTGCCTGTTGCGTTTCAGAAGCTGCCGATGGTGCGTCGACTGTCCGGTGGTGGTGCGATTCTGCATGATCAGGAGCTGACTTATTCAGTGATTCTGCCGCTGGAGCATCCTGCGCGTCACAATCCTTCAGGTTTGTATGCTGTGGTGCATCGGGCCCTGATTCAGTTGCTCGGTGACTGCGGTGCATTAGCAGCACTGCGTGCTGACCACGATGCTCGTCGGGCAGAAAAGCAAGCGAGTGCCGTGGCAGCGGACGCGGTGTCACAGTCCGAGCCGTTTCTGTGTTTTCTGCGTGGGGACCCCAACGATGTTGTGCACAGCAGCGGAGTCAAGCTGATCGGCAGTGCACAGCGTCGTCGGCGTGGCGTTATTCTGCAGCATGGCAGCATTCTGCTGCGGGCATCGTCCATGGCAGCGGAGCTGCCTGGCGTGCAGGACCTGGTGCCCGACTTTCTGCTGGCGCAATTCGCCGAGCGGTTACCCGCAGCGGTGGCTGATGCTGTAGCTGATCGTTGGCAGCGACGCGACGTACTGCCATTGGAACTGCAGCGAGCTGATGACATCCTGCAACGGGCTGGCAGCGTCTGAATGTGCGGAGTGTGTCACCGGTTTTGGGGATCAATGAAAAATCCGGTGCGCAGCTGCAGGTTGCAGTTTGAAGGGGTTGGCGAAAAACGCACGGGATACTGGTTCCGTGCCAGGAGGAACACAACTGCTTCGACGCAAATGACAAACCCCGTCAGCTTCTGCTAACGGCTCGCCGGGGGGGCTTGAACGCGGTGGACGACACGGGCTGAAGCCCATGCTACGACCACCGAGCACCAGTTCGGTGACG
>CAXBSH010000444.1:0-4309 GCA_963977705.1 uncultured Planctomycetaceae bacterium | reverse complement strand
GCCGTCTGACCCCGGCGCCCCACTGACCACTGACCACTGACCACTGAAAACTGAAAACTGACCACTGAAAACTGAAAACTGATCACTCTTAGGATTTCTGCATGTCAACTGATACGCCCGTCAAGTCTGATGTTGAAATCGGAGCCTACAAGTATGGGTTTCATGATTCGACGGACTTCTATGCGTTCAAGAGTCGCAAGGGTCTGGACGCAGAAATTGTTTCGCAGATTTCCGAGATGAAGCGCGAGCCGGCGTGGATGCGGGAGTTTCGTCTGAAGTCGCTGGAGATTTTCGAATCGCGTCCGATGCCATCGTGGGGTGGCGACATGTCGGAGTTGCTGTTCGACGACATTTATTACTACATGAAGGCGGCGAACGAGCAGGGCAAGTCGTGGGACGATGTTCCTGAGGATATTCGTCGGACGTATGACCGGTTGGGAATTCCGGAAGCGGAAAAGAAGTATCTGGCCGGAGTGAAGGCGCAGTACGAATCTGAAGTGGTGTATGGCAGTCTGCGTGAGGATCTGGCGAATCAGGGTGTGATTTTCACGGATACTGATTCGGCGTTGCAGGAGCATCCGGAGTTATTCCGTGAGTATTTCGGCACGGTGATTCCTCCGGGCGACAACAAGTTTGCTGCTTTGAATTCAGCGGTCTGGTCGGGTGGTTCTTTCATCTACGTGCCGAAGGGCGTGAAGATTGACTTCCCGTTGCAGGCGTATTTCCGCATCAACAGCCAGAACATGGGGCAGTTCGAGCGAACGCTGATTATTGTGGACGAGGGTGCGTCGGTGCATTACGTAGAGGGCTGTACGGCTCCGACGTACAGCAGTGACAGTCTGCATTCGGCGGTGGTTGAGATCATCGTGAAGCGGGGGGCGCGCTGCCGTTACACCACCATCCAGAACTGGTCCAACAATGTTTACAATCTTGTGACCAAGCGTGCGATGGCATACGGTGATTCGCTGATGGAGTGGATCGACGGCAATCTGGGTTCGAAGCTGACGATGAAGTACCCGGCCATCTGGCTGATGGAACCGGGGGCTCGCGGCGAGACCCTGTCGATTGCGTTTGCCGGCGACGGGCAGCATCAGGACGCGGGTGCCAAGATGGTGCACTGTGCTCCGAATACGTCCAGTCGCATCATCAGCAAAAGCATTTCGAAGAATGGCGGGCGTTCCAGCTACCGTGGTCTGGTGAAGGTGCACAAGGACGCGGTGAATTGTCGTTCGAACGTGGTCTGTGACGCTTTGATTCTTGATCCAGCCAGCCGCAGTGATACGTATCCGTACATTGAGGTGGAGGAGCAGAATGTGGCGATCGAGCATGAGGCCAGTGTTTCGAAGATTGCTGAAGAGCAGTTGTTTTACCTGATGAGTCGTGGTCTGACCGAGGCAGAGGCTTCGGCGATGATTGTGACGGGTTTTGTTGAGCCACTGGTAAAGGAGTTGCCCATGGAGTATGCGGTTGAGTTGAACCGTCTGATTGAATTGCAGATGGAAGGTTCTGTGGGCTGAGGGCAGCTGTTTGTGTTGCTTGTGGGTGAACGGTTGGCTGGGATTCCTGGGTGCTGTATCAGGCGGGTTGGGAAGCAGATATGACGTTGGCGGTGGCAGATCTTTCAAGGGCCGGGTACAGCGCGGAGGTATTTGCCGCGTTCCTCGCGACTCGCCATGAGCCTCAGTGGATCACTGAGGCTCGGCAGCGGGCATTTGCGTCTTATCAGCAGCTGTTGCAGCAGGAGCTGGATCCGGAGGAATTTCGTCGGCTGGACCTGCGAACCTTCAATGCCTCGCGTTTCCGACCGGCGGCTGCTGTCCCGGACGCGGGTGAGATTGCGACTCTGCTGAGTGGTCGCACCGAGTTTGGTGGCGCGATTGCTCATGTGGACGGCCACGTGACCTCATCGCGAATTGCCCCGGAGATTGCAGCTCAGGGAGTTCTGTTCGGCGGACTGCAGGAGCTGCTGGAGCGGCATCGTGAGCTGCTGGAGCCCTGGTTTATGACTCGGGCAGTGCCGGCAGATGCCGATCGCTTTGCGGCGTGGCATGCGGCGTTCTGGACCAGCGGGACACTGTTGTATGTGCCGCGTGGCGTGGAAGTGCAGTTGCCGCTGCACAGCCTGATTGCTCACAGTCATGACGGAGTTGCGGACTTCAGTCATACTCTGATTATTCTGGAAGACGGCGCGCGGGCGACACTGCTGGAAGAGACGGCGTCTGCGAACGCTGAGTTGTCCGGGCTGCACGTGGGCTGCGTGGAGTTGATTGTGGGGCGGAATGCCTGTCTGCGATATGTGCAGCTGCAGAACTGGAATCAGAAGACCTGGCATCTGGCTCACCAGGCCGGCAATGTGGAATCGAATGCGACTCTGCAGTGGACCGTTGTGGGTCTGGGCAGTCGGACGGCTCACATTCACCAGGACATCAATCTGGACGGGCGTGGTTCGATGGCTGAGGTCAATGGTGTGACCTTCACCAGTGACCGTCAGAAAATCAGCTACTATACTCAGCAGCACCATCGTCAGCAGGGGACTCGCAGCGACCTGCTGTATCGTGAGGTCCTGCGTGATGATTCGCGTGTGATCTGGCGTGGCATGATCAAAGTGGATGCGGCCGCACAGCAGACGGACGGTTACCAGCGCAGTGACGCGCTGATGCTCAGCGAGGATGCTCGTTGTGATTCCATCCCCGGTCTGGAGATTGAGGCGGACGATGTCCGGTGCACTCATGGCGCGACAACTGGTCGGGTCGATCGTGATCAGATTCTGTACTGCATGAGTCGTGGCATCAGTCGTCGTGAAGCGATGCACATGATTGTGGAGGGTTTTTTCCAGCAGATTTACGATCGGATTCCGATTGAAGTTGTGCGGGAGACGCTCAGTCGTGCTGTGCAGGCGAAGCTGGGGATTGAGGCGGTAGCGGCTGACCTGCTGCAGAACGATGACGAGGACGAGAGCTGACATGGAACGATTGATTGGGGTGGAAGAGCTGCAGTCGGGTGAGCGTCGCAGTGTGTTTGTCGACGAGACGCCTGCGCTGGTGATTCGCCTTGGCGACTCGTGGCATGTGGTTGAAGACGTCTGTACTCATGACGGCCAGCCACTGACCACCGGAGAGCTGAGTGGTTGCAGTATTGTGTGTCCTCGTCACAATGCTCGGTTTGATCTGCAGACCGGCAAGGCGCTGTGTATGCCGGCGACGCAGTCCATTCGCGTGTTCAAAGTGGAAATTCGGGACGGTGCTGTCTGGGCTGGACCCTGAGCTGCATGTCCGGTGGGTTGCGGTTAACGCAAGTGGTTGCGGTTAACGACCGTTTGTTGAGGGAGTGTCGTAATGTCGACTGATGCCGAACTGATTGAAGCACTGCGGCAGGTGATTGACCCCGAGCTGATGGTGAATGTGGTTGATCTCGGTCTGGTGTATTCGATCAACCAGACGGATCGAAAAGTGGCTGTAGAGATGACGCTCACCAGTCCGGCCTGTCCGGCCGGGCCGCAGATTGTGCAGCAGGCAAAGATGGCTCTTGAGCGTCTTGAAGACGTGGACGAGGCCACCATCACAATTACTCTGTCGCCACCGTGGACTCCCGCCCGGATGACTGACGAGGCGCGTGATCAGCTGGGCATTTTCTGACATCGTGGTGGCTTATGCCGATCACTGAGACTGCACCTGATGGGACTCGCTGCCTGCTGGCACTTGGAGGGAATCTGGGCAGCTCGGAACGCCTGTTTGAGTGGGCGTTTCAGAAACTGGAATCCGAGTCTGTGCGGGTACTGGCTGTCAGTCGAAATTTTGAGACTCGACCGGTGGGCGAGCAGGCCGGTGGAGGGTTCCTGAACGCGGCGGCAGTTGTTGAAACGCAGGGCACGGCGGTGCAGTTGCTGGAACTGCTGCAGCGGCTTGAGTTGGACAGTGGTCGTGAGCGTGTCATCCGCTGGGGGCCGCGGACTCTGGATCTGGATCTGCTGTTGTTCGGCAGCCTTGTGCAATGGCAACCGCGTCTGATGCTGCCGCACCCTGCGATGTGGCACCGCAGATTTGTGCTGTCATCAGCGGTGGAGGTGGCTGGCCAGATGCTGCATCCGCTGCTGGGGCAGACGGTCGAGCAACTGTGGCAGCGTCTGAGCGAACCGCAGTTGACGGTCACTGTGGAGTGTGCCGAGGACGTGGCGAATGACGGACGCTTTGCGGGTTTTCTAAGCAGTCCGCTGCAGATGGGGGCCGTGCAGTTCCTGCGGCGGGGCGCTGCCGCGTCAGAACAGTCTGACCAGCACTTCTTTGCGTGCGTGCTGCTGCGGGCAGCCACC
>CAXBSH010000443.1:0-4315 GCA_963977705.1 uncultured Planctomycetaceae bacterium | reverse complement strand
ATCAGCGAAGAATCGCAAAGGCATATGAACGTGTAACCTTTCTCCATCCATTGCTAAGCAATGATATCCGTGATGACGTTTCCTGCGACATCAGTCAGGCGATAATCCCGTCCATTAAAACGATATGTCAATTTCGTGTGTTCCAGACCAAGCAGGTGTAAAAGGGTGGCATGCAGGTCATTCACGTGAACTTTGTTTGTCACGGCCTTATATCCGAATTCGTCGGTGGCTCCGTGCGTGTATCCGGATTTGAACCCGCCGCCGGCGAACCACGATGAGAAGCCGTATGTGTTGTGGTCGCGACCGACACGATCAGGCCCGGTGTCGTTTTGGATGACCGGCAGACGACCCATCTCACCTCCCCACACCAGCAGCGTCTGATCCAGCAATCCCCGCTGCTTCAGATCCGTCAGCAACCCGGCAATCGGCCGATCCGTCCGCGCACACGCCGCAGGCAGGGCCGTCCCAATACTCGAATGATTATCCCAGATCTGACTGTTGATGAATAACTGCACAAATCGAACGCCACGTTCAACCAGCCTGCGCGCGATCAGGCAGCGACGTCCATACGAATCCGTCGGCTCACGACCAATCCCGTACAACTCCAGCGTCGCCGCCGTTTCCTGACTCAGATCCAAAGCATCAGTCGCTGATGTCTGCATCCGCGCCGCCAGTTCCCACGCTTCAATCCGAGACTCCAGACGCGACTGACCAGCACGATTCTGCTGATGCAGACGATCCAGACGACGAATCAACTGCCGCTCAACCGCCGTCACTGACGCAGGCTCCACAAAATCCGGACTGACATTCAGCACCGGAGCTCCCGTGGCTCGAAAACGCGTCCCCTGAAACGACGCCGGCAGAAATCCGGACGTCCAGTTGTCAACACCATTCACCGGCAGTCCCTGAGGATCCTCAAGCACCACATAACCCGGCAGATTCTGATTTTCACTGCCCAGCCCCCACGTAATCCACGCACCCAAAGACGGTCGCCCCGTAAACTCACTGCCACTGTGATACTTGTACAACGCCGGCTCATGAGTCAGGTTTGTGGTGTATAAACCCCGCAACAGCGACAACTCATCCACGTGCCGCGATAACTCCGGCAATAACTCAGACACCCACATGCCACACTGCCCGTACTGAGCAAAACGGAAAGGACTGCCCAGCAACGCCCCCGCTGCATCCGGAAACTCCACCTCACCCGCTATCCGATCAAAATGCTCCTGCCCATGACGCCGCACCAGCTCAGGCTTGGGATCCAGCAGATCCATCTGACTGGGACCGCCATTCATGAACAGATGAATCACAGATGTCGCACTCGGCTCATGCACCGGTCCGCGCGGACGACCAGACTCGTCCTCAGCACCCACCGCCCCCCGCGCAACACCCGACTCGCTGTCCAGTAGCGACAACATGGCCGCAGCCGATACACCACCCGCCAGACTGCGAAATAACCCACGGCGATGAACTTCCTGACCGTTCCTCATACACTCAGTCCAACATGACAAAAGCCGCAGAATTCAATACCGCATGACACAGATTGCGAAACCCCTCAAACTCCGCCGTATTCGGCAGCACCGACTGATCACCAGCCCGACCAGCCTCTGCCGTTCCACCAGCCCCAGCCCCGGCAGCCTGCTGCCATTCCCGCACCAGTTGATCCAGCCCGGACTGCAATTCCCGCAGCTCGGCAACCTCCGGGTCACGCTGCAACGCCATGCGATACAACTGCACAATTCGCAGTTCGCGAGCTTCCCCGGTGGCACTCAATGGCTCAGACTGCTCGACCGCCTGCACCACCCGCCGCGCCAGTCGCCCCGCCAGATCATGCACAAATCCCCCGTTCAATAACTGCAGTGTCTGTGGAGCAGCCAGCGATTCACCACGCTGCACACAGTTCGGCCCCATCTGCGGATAATCAAAACTTTCCAGCAGACTGGGGATCTGAGTCCGACGGTGCAGCGCAAAGACACTGCGACGCCACTGCTCACCTTCAGGCTGCACCGTCACCAGCCCGTCACCTCTCACCTGCACCGGATCAGCCGGTCCATAACGACGCTCACTCAAGGCGCCCGCCACCAGCAGCAGTCCGTCCCGCAGCGACTCCGCGTCCAGACGCCGCAGCGGCATTCGCGACCACAACTGATTCTCACCGTCCAGTCGCTCAGATAACTCAGACACGGCCGATGACTGCTGCCACGCCGCCGAATTCAACAGCAGACGATGCATCGACTTCACACTCCAGCCACTTCGCACAAACTGCACCGCCAGCCAGTCCAGCAGCTCTGGATGCGACGGCCGCGCACCCGCTACTCCGAAGTTTGCCGGAGTCTCTACCAGACCACGACCGAAATGCTGCAGCCAGATCCGATTCACCATCACTCGCGCTGTCAATGGATGATCGGGCTTTGTCAGCCAGCGCGCAAAGGC
The DNA here is from genome assembly GCA_963977705.1 of uncultured Planctomycetaceae bacterium. Taxonomy (GTDB): domain Bacteria; phylum Planctomycetota; class Planctomycetia; order Planctomycetales; family Planctomycetaceae; genus SXXK01. The sequence goes on along the minus strand of CAXBSH010000443.1, from coordinate 1,882 downwards.
CAGCCGTGCCCCTGTTTTCTGCGCTCCCTGCCACGGTGGCTCATACGACAGCAATGGACCGCCTGGTTCCAGTACCTCCGGCACGCCAGGCTGCACCCGCCGACCTGGCTTCAGGTAATCACCTCGCAGCAGCACCCACGTGGGCGATGGGCGACCTCGCGACCACAAGGCACGAATCTTCGGTTCACGAGGTATCTGCTGCCGCAGTTTTTCGATCGCAGCGTCCAGCTCCTTGCGCTCAGCATCTGCCGCCGCCTTCTGCTGCTCCTGCAGCTTCGCGATCTGCTCCTCCAGCTGCCCCTTCTGCTGCTCCCACGCCACTCGTTCGGCCGTAGGCACATACGGCAGCAAACGCTCGTCCAGCGGTTTCAGCCAGTCATGCTCGTCCCACGCATCCTTGAATACCGCAGACAGTCGGTAGTAGTCCGTCTGAGACAACGGATCAAATTTATGAGCATGGCAGCGCGCACAATTGATCGACAAACCAAGTACCGTGGAACCCAGAATCTGCAGCTCGTCGGCAATCACTTCCAGACGGTCGGGCACAAACGCGGTGATATTGGCAAAGGTTCGGTCAGGCGCCGTCCGCAGAAAACCCGTGGCCACAAGGTTGTCGCTCAGTTCCTCGGTTACCTCAGGGGCCGACTCATAATCCGCCAGTTCATCCCCCGCCAACTGCTCATGCAGAAACCGATCATAGGGCTTGTCGGCGTTAAACGAACGAATCACGTAGTCCCGATATCGCCACATGTCGGCCCGAATGCGATCCTCGTTCTGAGCCCCTTCGGAATCCGCATAGCCAGCCGCATCCAGCCAGTGCTGCCCCCAGCGTACTCCATACTCCGGTGATTCCAGTAACTCATCAATCAGCCGCGACATGCGATCGGGGCGAGGATCCTGCAGGACACGCTGCAGCTGCTGCCAAGTTGGAGGCAATCCGGTCAGGTCAAAATACAGCCGCCGCACCAGCACCGCTGGTTCCGCTGGAGTTGCAAATGACAGTCCCGCCTGCTCCAGACGCTGCAGCAGAAATGCGTCCACCGCGGTCTGCACTCGATCAACCGATCGCACCTGCGGAACATCAGCTGCTTGCGGTGGCTGAAACGACCAGAACTCCCGCGCACCTGCGGGCAACTCAGACGACTCACCAGCCTCCACCACAGCCTGCGGCATGCCCTCCGCTATCCACTGCCGCAACAACTGAGTCTCTGACTCAGTGATCGGCTTGATCATCGCTTCCACAAGTCGGCGAGTGGGCGGCATTTCACCACCGGCAATCTTCTGCAGAATCAAACTGGAATCAGGCTCCCCAGGCACCGCCGCCGGACCCGATTTACCTCCACGCAGCAGACTGTCACGAGTTCGCACATCAAGTCCGCCCTCCTGCCGCGACGCACCATGACAGGCGGCACATCGCAGCAACAACAGAGCTTCAATACGATCGGAATTCACCGTGGGAAACTGCTGCGGTCCTGGCAACCGAGCCCCGGCAGCAATCCAGCGGCGCAACAGATCTATCTGCTCAGCAGACAATCGCGGCTCGCCGGCCGGAGGCATAGCATTGGACGTGACCAGTTGCAGCAGCAGACTTTCGTCAGGTTGCCCCGGAACCAGCACCGGCCCCGATTCACCACCCCGCACAAGACCAGCACCCAGATCCAGCCCGCCCGAACGCTCAGACCCGTCATGACACGATCCACAGTGACTTTGTAACAGTGGCTGAATATCACGCACAAACTCCGGAGGCTGTGCGGCCAGCGCCCCACAACAGGCACAAACACCCCACATCAGCACAAAATAAAGGGCAGTCGTCAGCCGCATCACAGCACACCACCAGACCGTATGGAAAAACGACACAAGTCCCACCCACCCCACCGCCCAC
>CAXBSH010000442.1:0-4317 GCA_963977705.1 uncultured Planctomycetaceae bacterium | reverse complement strand
CCTGTACCTCGGCGCGGATGCGCTCGGCGAGCGTGGCCACGCCCGCCGCGTTGGTGCCGCGCAGTACGAGGATGAACTCCTCGCCGGCGAAGCTGCGGCGGAAGAAGCGGTAGACCTGCGTCTCGGGATACTCGAGCGGCAGCCACCCCTTCACGTCGTTGCGGTTGTTCCCCTTGGCCTTCACCGCGCCCACCACCACCAGCGGCAGCACCAAAATTGCCCAGCTGACCCGGAACTTTACCACGCATCGAACCCACAGCCGGCATCGACTGCCACGCCGTCGCATACTCAGCCAGCATCGCTCCAATGGAATCTACTGGCGGACGACGACGCAGACTGGACTGCGGAGGTGCCAGTCCCGGAGGAGCGGAAAAGGCCCCGCCCGACGATGGTACACCGCCACCCGGAGGAGCACTGGAGTTGGGCTGGCCACCACCGCCCGCAGCAGCACCCGCTGACGTCTCGGAAAGTCCCGGAGGACCACCGCCACCCATCGCACCATAACCGCCCGCACCAGGATACCCCGAACCACCTGCAGCCGACGAACCACCCATCATACCGGGCATCCCACCCGGGGCCATGCCCTGCATGCCCGGATAGCCACCACCCGCCATGCCTGCAGGTGCAGCCGCCGGCGTCGGTGGGGGCTCTGTGCTGACTGCCAGCAACTCCATCAACAACGCTGCCACGGACGGATCACCCGGCTTCGACTGCACGCGCTGCTCAATCGCCTTGAACACTCGCCGATCTGACTCACGCACAGCATTCTTCAGATCATCGTCTGACCACTTCGAAACGTCGGCATTACGAGCAGGCAGAGGCGCTGCACCGGGCATCTGAAAACCGCCGGGTGCACCAGCCGCCCCCGCAACACCATCACCCATGGGCATGCCAGAACCGGCAGCCGCACCACCAACCGTCATTTCGCCTGGAGGACCACCATTGAACCCACCCATCGGCATGCCACCCGGAGGCCCGGAGGCGGCGGCACCACCAGCGTCCGCACCACCCGCTGCCGCCGATTCACCACCCTCTGACGGTGGCGCCATGGCCATTCCACCACCGGATGCACCACCGGAATCCGCAGCAGCAGCCCCCGCCCCGCCACCCGCATCAGCCGCTGGCTCATCGCCACCACCGCAGCCAGACAGCAACGTTCCCGTCAACAGCAGCAACACGGCCGCCAGACGACGAAATACGGTTCGATTGGAACAAAAACACGATGGCGAAGGGCGATACGGAGGCACCTTGAGAATCTCCGAAAACAAACGTCGAACCCGGACAGGACACCTTGGCAGGCCATACCACGGCCGGAATTTGCAGAATCTGCACCTGATATCACCCTGCAACTTACGATTCAGACCGCCCGGTTGCAAGCTGGGAAAGCATTTTGAGAGGGCCAATTTCCGGCGGAACTGTCCAAATCAGCGATCAGGCAACCCAGAACACCTGCCTGTTTCCCGCCCGCAACTCTGTTCGAAATCCGGAATTCCACCCGATTCCCCCGAAAATGCCTCCTGACTGACACAGTTTTCGTCGTAACATCTCTCAGTGACCGATCGTTTCCCGGACTGTTTCGAATGCTGCGATTTCTCAAAATTCCCTGCATTCTGACGTGGATCACGGTGCTTGCCGCGATGCTGCCTCTGACGGTCTGCGCTCGGGCAACCGCCGGCTGCGGTGATTACCTGCACACACGGCTCGGTCCTCCGGCACACATCCGGCTCACGATGCCGCTGCTGCCAGCCCACACGGCCCTTGAATTCGTGCAGGTCGCTCAACGTGGCCAACCAGGGGCCCGGCCGACAGCAACCTCAGAAGATCAGTACTCACAGAATTCGCCACCGATTTCCGTTCCCGGTCGACTGTGCCTGAACGGTGAATGCCGGCAGTCCGGAACGCCTCTGCTGCCGCTCCCGCGACCATTACTGGCCCGCCCCGCAGCGGCTCAGGCGATCCTGCTGCCTGCCGGACAGACGGCTGCTCCGGTCGCCCCTCAGCGACTGGCGCAACACAACACAACTTCTGCCGCTGCGGGTGGATACCCGCTGCAGATTGAATACCCTCCGGAAGCCCTGGCTTAGTTCAGCTGAACTGACCACACAGATCACGCTGGTGATCGACGCCCGCTGCTGAGACCGTTCCTGCGACAGCCCGTTGCGAAATCTGCTTCTGATTTCCGGCCGCTGCGCACCACACAACGCTCGCAGCCTTCTGTCTGCTGCTGACCTCTTCTCCGGATTTCAGGGATCGTGCCATGGCCGTCGCAACTGCCGAGAGTCGAAGCGAAAAACGCATTGTCAAAAAGGCGATTGGACCTCGACTCAGAATCGTCTTCTTCGTGGTCCTCGCGCTGCTGGCTATGATCGGTGCCAACAGCCTGTATCTGGCCGGAGTCAAATTCCTGGAGTTCTGGACAAAGCAGACTTATCAGGACTACTTCTACCAGTGGATGTTCCTTGTCCACATTGTCCTGGGCCTGCTGATCGTCGCTCCCTTTCTGGTGTTCGGCATCATCCATATGCGGAACACAAAGGATCGGAAGATTCGCCGCACGGTGATGATCGGCTATGCCCTGTTTGCTGTCTGCCTTGCCGTACTTGGCTCTGGACTGCTGCTGTTTCGCAGTTTCGTCGATCTGAAGCAACCGGCGGTGCGAGCACTGGTGTACTGGCTGCATGTCGGAGCTCCCGTGGTCGGTGGCTGGTTGTACTGGATGCATCGCCTTGTCGGACCAAAAATCCGCTGGCGTTCCGGCTTCGCGTGGGTCGGAGTCGCAGCAGCGTCCGCCGCCGGCATGATCTGGTGGCAGTCAACCGACCCACGGGAATGGAACGTGGTCGGACCAGCCTCAGGGGATCAGTACTTCTTCCCCTCGCTTGCGCACACGTCCACTGGCAATTTCATCTCCGCCAAAACTCTGCAGATGGACGACTACTGCCGCAAGTGTCATCAGGATGCCCACGATGACTGGGTCGCCAGCGCCCACCACTTCAGTTCATTCAACAATCCGGCCTATCTTGCCAGTGTCGCTGAAACTCGCGAAGTCAGCCTGAAACGCGACGGCAACGTGCAGGGCTCAAGATTCTGCGCCGGATGCCATGACCCGGTCCCGTTTTTCAGTGGGGCCTTCGATGATCCGCAGTTCGACATGCTGAATCATCCGACATCACAGGCCGGCATCACCTGCACCGTGTGCCACGCCATTACCCACATCAACAGCAATCTGGGCAACGCCGACTATACGATTGAAGAACCCGTACATTACCCGTTTGCCGGCAGTGATAATGCCGTGCTGCAGTGGATCAACAATCAACTTGTGAAGGCCAATCCCTCATTCCATAAAAAGACATTCCTGAAGCCACTGCACCAGTCCGCAGAATTCTGCGGTGCCTGTCACAAAGTGCACCTGCCGTTTGCTCTGAATCATTACAAGGAGTGGCTGCGCGGGCAGAATCATTATGACAGCTGGCTGCTCAGCGGAGTCTCAGGACACGGATCCCGCAGCTTCTACTACCCCGAGACGGCACAGACAGATTGCAACGGCTGCCACATGCCACTGAAGGAATCCAATGACTTCGGAGCACGCCTGCTGGATGATTCCGGCAAGCTGAAAACGCACGATCACTTCTTCCCGTCCGCCAATTCCGCCATGAACTGGATGACAGGCAACGATCGATACATCGAACGTCACAAGGCGATGCTGAAAGGCACGATGCGAGTTGACGTGTTTGGTGTCCGCGAAGGTGGGACGCTGGAAGGTCAGCTGACCGCCCCGCTCAGACCACAGGTACCTGCTCTGAAACCCGGAGCCTCATATCTGCTGGAAACTGTCATTCGTACGCTGAAGGTCGGACACCACTTCACTCAGGGCACGACCGACTCCAATGAAGTCTGGCTGGAAGTCACACTCAAAAGCGGCGATCGCAGTCTTGGTGCCAGTGGCCTGATGGGCCCTGACGGCTCGGTCGACGAGTGGTCACATTTCGTCAACAACTTCATGCTGGACAAAAACGGCAACCGCATTGACCGTCGCAATGCACAGGATATCTTCGTGCCGCTGTACCAGCACCAGATCCCACCGGGATCAGGCCAGACGGTGCACTACAGTTTCCGCCTGCCGGACGACGTTTCCGAACCGCTGCAGGTCAAAGTCCGTCTGCTGTATCGCAAATTCGACTCCACTTACATGCAGTATGTGGATCAGAAGACGGCGGAACTTGGACGACCGATTCGCGGTCATCAGCAGGGTCAGCCGTGGCGTAACGAGCTGCCGATACTGGTCGTCGCCGAAGACTCGGTGGTCTTCCCGATCGC
>CAXBSH010000441.1:0-4349 GCA_963977705.1 uncultured Planctomycetaceae bacterium | reverse complement strand
GCGCTGCCGCCGGATCGCTCTCCATCCCGTCGCCGGCATCGCCGCCCGGGGAGCCGCCTCCGCCGGGCGGGCCCCCGGGCGGTCGGCACTGGGTAAGGAGGGCATGGCCGACCCCGGTCGAGATCGGGGGAGAGGGAGCCGCGGCGGGTGAGGCGCAAAGCCGGGGGCGACGACGGCGGGGGCTTCGACACCGGCGGCACGATGTCCAGCGGCTACGGATCGAGCGGCCTCGGCATCTCGCGCCTGAACCCCGGCGTGATCATCGTCCCCACCGACAGCTCCTCAGACACCAGGCCAGCAGTCCGAGCCAGCTTAAGAAAGGTGTCGTCTGCCGGCAGAAACAGGTCTGCCGTACCCGCCACTTCCAGCTGAGACAGCAGCGTCTGGGAAGCCCCGTACTGGATCGCCACGCGCCGTCCCGTCTCACGCTCATACCGCTCCCGAATCGGCTCCATCACTCCTCTGTTGCTGGCAGCACAGAACAACGAAATCTCAACTGCCGCACCCGCAGTCGGAGCCGTACCGGCGGCAGTCGGCTGCGGAATTCGCGGCCGGTCTGATTGCACCAGCAACACAACCATGCCCAGCGTCATCAGCAGAGACACAGGAATCACAAGCGTCGCTTTCGACATGGACTTCTTCCCGTCAAACAATTTGACTCATTATTCAAACAACGCCGGTGGTTTCTTTTTGACGATTCTTCTGCGACGCGTCCCCGCGGCCTGCCCCTGCTGCAACTCATCCAGTCGACGACCTGCTGACGTGGACGGCGCACTGCTGAGCGGATCAGCGGCGCCCGTCAAAACGTCCCCAGGCTGCACGGCAGACAAACGTTTCATGCCCTCTTCAGTGTACTGCTCTGACAATTCACAACCCAGCACTCGCCGACCCAGCTTCCGCGCCGTAATCAGAGTGGAAGCACTGCCGGAAAATGGATCCAGAACCACATCGCCCTCATTCGAACTGGCCCGAATAATTCTGGCCAGCAGCTGCTCAGGCATCTGACAGCCATGAAATCCGGCTCGCTCCTGAAACGTCCCGGCCACACGTGGAAAATACCACGTGTCCTCTTCGGCCGTAAAAGACTCAGGACAGTCCTGAGGACGCAGAATCCAGGTGTCATCCGGCAAACGCCCCGCACCGTTCGCTCGCCGATCCCCATAGACCAGCTGCCGAGCTGAAGGCACCCGAATCTGATCGTGATTGAACGTAAATGCCCCACCATCCTTCACAAAATGAAACAGATGCGCATGCGATCGCGTGAACTTATACTTGCAGTTCACGCCGAATGTGTAATACCAGATCACCCAGCTGCGACAGACAAACCCCAGCTTCTTCGCCTCAATCTTCAGCTCTGCCGCGTACTCATCACCTATCGCCAGCCAGAATGTCCCGGTAGACACCAGCACCCGGTGCACCTCCGACATCCATCGACTGCTCCACTCCAGGTACCGCGACTCCTCAAGGCGATCATCGTAAGTGTCGTAATCGTAACCGATATTGAAGGGTGGGTCGGCAAACACCAGATGCACACTACCGGACGGCAGACGCTGCATTGTCGTGATGCAGTCACCCTGATGGATACGTTCAGTCCAGCCGTCCTGCAGTGCTGCAGCCTGCGCCACAGGACTGGTATTGATCTGAAGTTTTGCCACCTCTCACTCCAATCAGGCAGGATCGATAACAACCAGCAGATCACCCGTCTCGACACGATTCCCCGGCTGCACCAGCACATCGCGGATCTTTCCATCCAGTTCCGCATTGATCGCCGTCTCCATCTTCATCGCTTCCAGCGTCAGCAGCTTCTGGCCCTTGCGAATCCGCTCACCAGGCTTCACTGCCACGGTCACCACCATCCCCGGCATCGTGGCTCCCACCTGACCGGGAATGGCAGTATCAGCCTTCACACGAGTCGGTGCGGTGGACTCAACGGCCGCATCCACCACGGTGATCTCACGCGGCTGACCGTTCAGTTCGAAGAAGACCGTACGAGTTCCGTCGGCATGCGGATCACTGACCGTCTGCAGACGAATAATCAGTGTCTTGCCCGGCTCAATATCCACGGCAATCTCTTCACCCGGCTCCAGCCCGAAGAAGAAGTGCGGAGTCGGCAGGATGCTGACATCCGAATAGCTTTCCTGATGCGCTGCGAACTCCTCAAACACACGCTCGTACAACACCCACGAAATCACTTCCTGCCCGGATGGTTCACGCCCCAGCAGAGCCGCAACACGCTCCCGCGCTGCCTCCATGTCGGCCGGTGGCAGTGTTTCACCCGGACGACCCAGAAACTCCTGACGACCCAGCAGAATTCGATTCCGGACCGCCTCAGGAAATCCTCCCGGCGGCTGTCCCATTCCACCACTGATCAGGTCAATCACACTGCCCGGGAACGCAATATCACGATCCGGATTCAGCACGTCTTCACAGGTCAGATTGTTCGCCAGCATGAATAACGCCATGTCGCCGACAGACTTGCTTGTCGGAGTCACTTTGACGATGTCACCGAACAACTGATTGACCTCGGCATACAACCGACAAACTTCGGGCCAGCGATCTGCCAGACCCAGCGCCCGAGCCTGCTCAAACAGATTCGTATACTGGCCACCAGGCATCTCATGCCGATACAGATCGGCCGTCGCCGCCAGCGATACGCTTTCAAACGGTGTGTAAAACTCGCGCACCGCTCGCCAGTATTCGGAAATCCCATCCAGCGCATCCACCGGCAGCTGCGGGTCGCGTTCACTGTAACGCAGCGATTCAGCCAGCGTGTTCAGGTTCACCTGAGACGTCCCACCGGACAACGGCGCCATCGCAGCGTCAGCTATGTCCAGATTCACACGGGAACCCTCAAGGATCGAAGCGGCCTGAATGCCGGCTGTATCATGAGTATGGAAGTGAATCGGAATCCCGACTTCCTGCTTCAGTTCCCGAATCAGACGCTCAGCCGCTGCCGGCTTGCACAGGCCGGCCATGTCCTTGATCGCAAGGATATGTGCGCCCATGCCCTCCAGCTGCTTCGCCAGATCCACGTAATACTTAAGATCGTACTTCGAACGACCTGGATTGGTGATATCGCCGGTATAGCAGATCGCAGCCTCGCAGATCCCCCCCGCTTCCACCACAGCATCCATCGCCACCTGCATATTGGGCAGCCAGTTCAGACAGTCAAAGATACGGAAGACATCCACTCCCGCATCCGCCGCTTCCTTCACAAATACCTTCACAACATTGTCCGGATAGTTCTTGTAACCCACCGCATTCGATGAACGCAGCAGCATCTGAAACAGAATATTCGGAATCCGCTCGCGCATCTGCACCAGTCGCTGCCACGGACACTCCTTCAGAAACCGCATCGAAGTGTCAAAGGTGGCACCACCCCACATCTCCAGACTGAACAGGCCGGCACAATTATGAGCATACGCGTCAGAAATCTGCAGCAGATCATAGGTACGCATGCGAGTCGCCAGCAGCGACTGATGAGCATCCCGAAAAGTTGTGTCTGTCAACAGCAGTGAGCGCTGTGCCAGAACCCACTTCGCCAGCCCCCGAGCACCCTCGCGCTTGAACAGCGTACGAGTTCCCGGCGGAGGCTGAATTCCCTGAGGCACAGCCGGAAGCACTGCCGGAATTCGACGGGCGGAACGCGGACGTCCCTTCACCAGCGAATTCCCGTTGACAATCGTTTCCGCCAGATACGTCAGCAGCCGAGTCGCTCGGTTACGACGATGATCAAACTGAAACAGCTCCGGTGTCTCATCAATAAATCGAGTAATACACTCGCCCCGCACAAAGGTCGGATGAGACATGACCTTGCTGAGGAATGGAATGTTGGTCTTCACACCGCGGATGCGGAATTCCCGCAGCGTTCGCTCCATGCGGTGCACCGCATCAATAAAGCGACGCCCGCGAGTCGTAACCTTGGTCAGCAGCGAATCATAGAACGGATTGACAACCGCCCCGCTGAAGGCACTGCCCGCATCCAGACGAATGCCCATCCCACCCGCGGAACGATAATGAGTCACTCGTCCGTAGTCCGGCATGAAACTGTTCGCCGGGTCCTCCGTCGTCACTCGACACTGAACCGCAAAGCCACTGACCACCACGTTCTTCTGATCACCCAGACCGATGTCCTCGTGAGACAGCGGCAGTCCCTGAGCTGTCAGGATCTGACACTTCACGATGTCGATGTTGGTGACCTCTTCCGTCACCGTGTGCTCAACCTGAATTCGCGGATTGACTTCGATGAAATAAAATCGATTGGCTTCTGTATCAACCAGAAACTCGACAGTGCCCGCGCACGAATAATTGACCGCTCGACCAATCTTCAAAGCAGCGTCCAGAATGCC
>CAXBSH010000440.1:0-4351 GCA_963977705.1 uncultured Planctomycetaceae bacterium | reverse complement strand
CAGCTCGGTGACGGCCAACAGCAACGCCCGTCAGCTTCTGCTAACGGCTCGCCTCGGTGGGTCTTGAATGCGGTGGACGACACGGGCTGAAGCCCATGCTGGGACCACCGAGCACCAGCTTGGTGAGGATGCGGGGGCGTCCTTTTGCTGAGTGGTCATGAGCCGATGGAATAGCTGAGCGACGGGCAAACGTGTGTCGCGGCTTTGTGTGCGGAAAAGGCGGCCGGGCAGGAATGCCCGGGCTACATTTTGGCTGACCACTGACTACTGAGAACTGACCACTTCTTTCGGCTTGGCAGGAGCCTCGCCCTCCCAAAGGGAACTTCACTGACAACTGACAACGGTGTCCTTTGGTGGAGCAGAATCGCCAATACTCAGACTACACAACAAAACGGCGCACATCACTTCACGCAGAGCCGTCTTTTTATTGGTCATCAGCGCTTGCGTTCCGCCTGCCACGCTGAAGCCAGCTGCAACAGCGTGTCGCGACCTGTCCGCGGCAACAGCATGGTGCGAACTGAAAACGCATAACGCTGATTCACGACCGGATTACGAATCAGAAATTGAAAATCCCAGGCAGGATTATGGCTCTGGCGAGCTGAATTGAAGCCCCCACCGCTGGGCGAATGCGTCAGACGAATTCCCTCGGTCCGATCGAAGATCACCAGCCACGTCAACTGATCGAAATGACCGTAAAACAGGGGCTGACTCATCCGCTGCGGCGAGAAGTTGCGGAACAGCGCCGTTCTCTTGTCCGGGTCAAACAACGCTGTGTACTGATCGTCCCGGTGCAGCACTGTGCTCTGATCGTTGTGAAACTGAGTACATAGCTGGCACCAACCGTCGGTTTGCCCCGCCGGGCCACCGCGAAAATACATCGAACGATCTTCGGGCGCATTGATGTAGCTGGCCCAGAACATGGACAGATATCCGTGCGGGAACCTGTTCTGACGCGGCCAGCACTCAAAATGGAAATCCAGAATGCCGCCGGGACGCAGTTCGAACTGTGTGCGACTTTCAAGCCCGGTATGTGGTGTTGGTGGCTGATGCAGTTCACAGGTCTGGTCGCTGGTCTGTTTGACAGTCATCGCAGCTCGTCGCGGCTCGAAGAATACGGCGTCATCATCCAGCGTGGTCCCATTCACGATGTGTTCAAGATTCAGGCCGGAGATTCCCGGGACAAACAGGCTGCGATCGGCCGCTGCATGCTGCAGGCTCCAGACTCCGTTGTAGCCGGGCCGCTGAGTGTCGGTGCCCGAATTATCACCAATCACAGCGGTCAGTTCCCCCGCCTGCAGTCTGATGCCACCGTTCGTCGCTGCCTCAGGCGACGCGTTGTGAAAACCTGTGATCGCTCCTCCACTGGCCCCGCCACACAATCCGGCGGACGCCAGTGCCGTGCGCAGTGGCGTCGAAAGCAGCCAGTGACGACGACTGAGATCTGCAGAACGGATGCTGGACATCAGGCACTCTCCTTGTGGGCTATGTAACAGACTGCTTGCGGAATCGCACCGCCGGATTGAAGCAGATCAAGGCCGGATTGCCCAACGAGCGAGCAGATGAGACGCTCTGCGGTGGGCAGAGCGGTTGGGAAGTCATGCCGCAGCGAGGCTGCCGGGCTCAGGATGACATCGAATATGGCGTCCTTGTAGAAAGGGACAGCCGGGAGTATGCTGAAATCAGGCGTGTGCAGCTGAATACCTCCCGGACGTCACCGTATGATATTTCGAACTGCAGTGTTGGTCTGTCTGCTGCTCTGTCAGGTGGCATGGGCTTCGCTGGAAGACGGCCTGAGTAACCTGCATCCGCGGCAGTCGTCTGTCACAGCGCCCCCCAACATTCTGCTGATCATTTCTGAGGATAATGGTCCGCAGTGGGGTTGCTATGGTGATCGATTCGCGAAGACCCCGGTCCTTGATCGCCTTGCTGAACGCGGACTGCGACTGAATCGGGCTTTTGTCACTCAGGCCGGCTGCAGTCAGTCACGCGCCAGCCTGTTGACGGGGCTGTATCCGCATCAGCACGGACAGATTGGGCTGGCCACATGGGGCTTTCGGATGTACCGGGCTGATCAGCCGACACTTCCGGGGCTGTTGAAAACCGCCGGTTATCGTACCGGCATTCTGGGTAAGCTGCACGTCAATCCGGAGTCGGCGTTTCCGTACGATTTCGCGGGGATCCCGGTGGCCAACTTTCAGCGACGGTCGCTGGCTGACTATGCGCAGCATGCAGCACAGTTCTTCAGCGAGCAACCTGAACGACCGTTTCTGCTGCAGGTGAACTATCCAGAGGCTCACGATCCTTTTCTGCGGCAGGTTGACGGGTTGCCGGCCGAACCATTGTCCGGTTCCGATGTCGTGGCGTTGCCGGAATTCGGTATCGATCCGCCGGCCCTGCGTGAAATCGTGGCGGATTATTACGACTGCGTGCTGCGACTGGACCATCTGGTGGGTGAGTTACTGGTTGTACTGGAACGCAGCGATCGCGCGGCGGACACTATAGTGCACGCTACCTGGCATTGCTGCTGTGGCGCAGGGAAACAAGTGACCGGCTGCTGGGTGGGGTATTGCTGCCGGAACTTAAGGCCGAAGTTCAGGCGGTGAGTGACAATGCTGCCGGCTGGACGCTGAGACCCTGCGGCTGCCGCTAAAAAACGCCGCATAGGGTCGAAGCAGAACGTGGAGTAAACAGGATCAGTGCAGCGGCGGATAGCAAGACCTTTTGTCGCGGGATTCCGGTTTTTCAGCTGAGTACTGCTCAAATTTCCGCCTTGTAGCCGAAAATCAACATGCTGTTTCCCGGGGGCGGGATTGTTTCGGACATCGGATTTGGCTAAGGTCAGGAACTTTGATGTGTGGGTTTCAGGCGTCTGGAGACCGCGGTTGCTGCATTCCTTGCCACATCTCGGATTTCCCAGGTCCCCGTCCGGCCAGTTCGGAAATTCGGGAGACTGTGGCATTGTCTGTACCGGGCCGGCGATACGGCTGCTGTTGCTTGTGCTGATGTGGTTGACAGTCTGTCGGGGTGTTTTGCCTGCGGAAGACCTTGCCGTTCGTATCGATGCCCTGCTGGCGGACCGTTTTGCTGCGACTCCGCAGGCTGTGCCCGGGCCACTCAGCAGTGATGCCGAATTCTGTCGCCGGATCTCGCTGGACCTGATTGGCCGGATTCCCTCCGTGACAGAGCTGCAGACGTTTCTGCAGGATCCTGATCCCGCGCGTCGGGTGGCACTTGTGGATCGTCTGCTGGCCAGTCCGGAACACAGTCGTCGCATGGCTGACCTGTTTCATGTTATGCTGATGGAACGTCGGGGCGATCATCCTGAATGGACCGCATTTCTCCGAAATTCATTTGCTCAGAAAAAGCCGTGGGATCAGCTTGTGCGGGACATCCTTGATCCACAGGAGGTGCCAGAAAACAAGCGTGGTGCCGCGTGGTTTATTACTCGAAGACTGGAAAAAGTGGGTCAGCAGGAGACGGATTACCCCGGACTGACTCGAGATATCGGGCGACTGTTTCTGGGCTGTGACCTGCAGTGTGCTCAGTGTCATGATCATCTGACGATTTCCGCGTATCGGCAGATTGAGTTTCAGGGGTTGTTTGCAGTTTATCAGGGTACCTCGATTCGGACGGACGTGAAGTTTCCGGCAGTAGCTGAAAAGCTGCTGACGAAGAAAACAGAATTCATGTCGGTCTTCGATCAGCAACCACTGACTGTTGGTCCGCGAGTTCCGTTTGGTGCTGAGCAGGAAATTCCGCAGTTTGCCGCGGGTGAGGAATTCGCAGTGGCTCCGGATCGCGCGAAGAACTTTCCTGGAGTGCCAAAGTTTCGCGGCATGCAGGTGATTGCTCAGGCGTTGCCTGTCCGTGAGAATCGTCGCTTTGCAGAGAATCTGGCCAATCGTCTGTGGTTCGTGATGTTTGGTACCGGCCTTGTCAATCCGCTGGACCAAATGCATGCGGACAATCCGGCAACACACCCGGAACTGCTGACGCTGCTGGCGGACGCGGTCATTGCCGAGGGGTTTCAGGTTCAGCCGGTTCTGCGGCAGCTGGCGCTGACCGATGCGTGGCAGCGCAGTTCGGTGGGATCTGCAACGGAAACGACGCTGTATCAGTTTGGGCGTGAAAAACGTCTTTCGGCAGAGCAGTTGCTGGCCAGTATTCTGACGGCCTGTGGCAGCGGGCAGACTGTGTCACCGGATACACCATCGGAATCCGACCAGAAGCGTGCTGAAGCATTTGTCAAAGCATTCGGCAGTATCCCGGGCGAACCGGAACTGGAGTTTGCTCCGTCGTTGAAGGCGGCCCTGTTTGTGCTGAATGATCCTTTGATCCAGCAGCAGGTGCA
>CAXBSH010000439.1:0-4376 GCA_963977705.1 uncultured Planctomycetaceae bacterium | reverse complement strand
ATGCCACACGGAACGACTTCAATCCGTAGATTTTTCATCGGCCATTTCGCCTTGCCATGCACGTCCTCGGAACCAATTCGGCAAAAGCGTTGCGTCACGCAGTAGGATCCTGGCCACCGACAGGATCGGTTGAAGACGCGTCCGCATGGTGCGATCTGTCTACTCATCGAAGACTTGCCGGCCCATGCTGGAATGCTCTAATCCCAGTGTCACTTGAAGTCTTCCCGTCACAACCCCGCTCGCACTGCATTCAGTTTGTACTTCAGTACGCCGTCTGACGATCTGTCAGATTCTCCGTGGGTTTCAGCAGGTACCAGCGAGTGTTTTGGCTATGTTGGGTCCCCGGCAAACCTCGGCCCATGCCGTCAAGGTAGACAACCATTTTCGTAGGTTCGTGCAGCCAGTCCGGTTCTGTCGAGACATTCATCGACGTGGTCAGCCGTTTGCGACAGTCGCCCCCCGGGAAGTGGTGGTCCTGCAGCAGGCGCGGCTATTGGGCTTCGGGAGTCTTCAAAGGTGTGCCCGCACCTCGACGTGATTCCTCGAACACAGCTTCGATGGTCCGATACTGTTCCGGAGAATTGTTCAGGGATTCAGGCAATTTGGGCCTCGAAATCGGTTCAGCAGTGGGTGGTGAAATTTGTTGCGAAATGCTTTCAGGCAAGCATGACAGGCAGAATCGCAGGCCTGAGGGCATCCCTTCAGAAGATGTTGCGTCAAACTGATGAATTCTGGCCAGCGTCCAGGCAATTCCGACAGCAATCCAGACACACCAGGCCAACCCTTCGGGGCAGGATCGCTGGACATTCTGACCGTATCGACGTAGGGTCTTGTCTTGCATTTGTCCGTCTCTGCACCGTTTCACTCCAAACTCTTGCAAAGATCACCCGCCATGAGTTCTGAACATAGCCGGAAAAACACCCCCAGCCGTCGTCATTTCCTGCGGTCCACCAGCCTGGCGGCTCTGGCTACCGCTGCCGCGCCGTACTGGTTCGCACCGTCTTCCATGGCCGCGCCCTTTCGTAGTCCCAATGATCGACCTGTGCTCGGTTGTATCGGCACCGGAGATCGCTGGAACGCCGTTGGACCTCAGGCCATGAACTTCAGCGACTGCGCCGCTGTCTGTGACGTCGACAAAAATCATGTCGAAAAAGGTCGCTCCACCGCGCTCAAAAAACAGTCCAAACCTGGTGCGGAACGCTCCGTCGAAATGTTCGAAGATTACCGCAAACTGCTCGATCGCAAAGATATCGATGTCGTCACCATTGTCACGCCCGATCACTGGCACTCCAAAATTGCCATCGAAGCACTCCGCGCTGGTAAAGATGTCTACTGCGAAAAACCGCTCACTCTCACCATCGAAGAAGGCAAACTGATCCGCAAAGTCCTTGATGAAACAAAACGCGTGTTCCAGGTCGGAACCCAGCAGCGTTCGGAAATGGCGCTCCGCTTCCTGCACGCCGTTGCCCTCGTCCGCGAAGGACGGATCGGGGAACTGAAAACGGTGACCTGTGCCATCGGCGGAGCTCCGTCCAGCGGCGAAATCCCCGTTGCCGAAGTCCCCAAAGAACTTAACTGGGATATGTGGCTGGGACAGGCCCCCCTGACCGATTACCGCTTCAAAGCCACCAACGGTCGCTACGGGAACTCACGCTGTCACTACGAATTCCGCTGGTGGTACGAATACTCGGGCGGGAAAATGACCGATTGGGGCGCACACCACGTTGATATCGCCGCCTGGGCCTTCAACCTCGAAAATACAGGCCCCGTCAAAGTCGAACCCGTGTCCGCCGTGCACCCGGTCCCCTTCAAGGACGGACTGCCCACTGATCCGTCCCAGTACAACACCGCCACGCAGTTCCACGTCACCGCAACCTTCAAAAGCGGCGCCGTACTGCATATCCGCGATTCCGCCAATGACCTCGGTTTCGATAACGGCCTGCTGCTTGAAGGAACCAACGGTCGCATCTTTGTGAATCGCGGCAAACTTACAGGCGAAGCCGTCGATGGCATGCAGGCAAATCCGCTCCGGGAAGAGACCCTCAAAACACTGTATAAGGGCAAAACTCCGGGTAACCACATGCAGAACTTCTTCGAATGTATCGCTGACAGAACTCAACCCATCAGCGATGTTCACAGCCATCACCGCGCTATGACCGTCTGCCACCTGGCAAATATCGCCATCCGACTTGATCGCACGATCCAGTGGGATCCCGATACAGAACAGATCGTCGGTGATGCGCAGGCCGCCCAGTGGCAGGCACGCGAACAGCGTAAAGGCTACGAGATTCAGGTCTGACCCAAACACAGAGAATGCTCAGGGGCCGTCACCGTACCCTCTGCTGACGGCCCCCGACGCTTTCTTTCCTTCGCTGCCAATCACCAAAGGCCCGCACAGACACTGCACACTGCCCAGTGATTCACCACCCGCCAGAACCTCAGTACCGACTTGCAGAAACGATCAGCCTCTGCGCTCGTACCGACCTGTTCGAAACCCTCTCCAACGAACGCGTCTCGGAACTGTCACAGATGGCTGGCCCCGGCGGCTTTGCGAATGCCGCCGCAGTCCTGAGATCCACCGGCGTTTCCGTACGACGGATTCTGCAGCCGGATGTCCAGCCTGTACACCTTGCAATGGCCCTGGAAGTCGCCCTCGATCAGCAGAATCTGGGCCGATTTGAAGACTTCACAACCATCCTGCTGTGCCACTCACACACAGATCCCACGGCCGCCGAACAGCTGGCCAGCAGCCTGCAGCAACGGGCTCGACACCCACTGCCGCCCGTGCACGCCATCAACGCCGGTTGCTCCGGCTTTCTGCAACAGCTGCAACTGGCCTGCCATGTGCCTCACAACTCACGCCATAGTCGCACCCTGCTGCTGAATATTGAAACTCCTGAACACTGGCACTGTGCGGCGGATCGAGCCTTCTGCGGACTGGTCAGTGCCGCCGCGACCGCGACCATCATTGACCAGCAGCGGGGTCGCCCGATCCACTGGCTGCAGACCGCCGATCTTCCCGTCCCGGATTCACATCTGCTGGAACCAGGCCCGCTGTTCCACACCGAAACTGCAGATTCGGTCACGTTCCGCGGTGCAGCACAGTCTCGGCAGATCATGCGCATGCACGGCGAAGCCGTGTTTGTACACGCCATCGAACTCATGCTGCACGCAGTTAAAGACGCATGGCAGCAGCTGCCACCCGGCAGCCCTGTCACGCTGATTCCACATCAGCCCAGCGGCAAGCTGCTGCGCACGTTCGCAGCTGCACTGCAGTCTGAACTACCACAGATCGAGGTGCTGTCGAATCTGGAATATTCCGGTAACACCATTTCAGCCACGATCCCGGAACTGCTGGCCTGCCTGCCGCCAGCGACAGCCACACAGCCCGCCGCATCACACCTGATCCTTGCAGCCTGCGGGATCTGCATGCGGCGGATGCACGATCACCTGAGCTGTGGCAGTGCGTGGATTGGCTTGTGACCGACAGATTGACTGCGGCGGTTGGTCAGAGCTGCAGTATCAAACTCTGCATCATCCGCAGAACAAGGACGACTACATACGAATGTGTTCGATACAAAGTGCTGAGCACGGTACTTTTCCGGTGATTCACGGATCAGTGAAAATCCGGTGAGCTGCCAAGCAGAGAGTTTCGAGACCAAGTGCTTTGAGCAATTTATTGCCCGGGGGAAAGAGGGCAACGGGCGAGCCGTTCGGCGGAAGCCAACGGGTGGTGTTGCGAAAAGAGGGGTACCAAACTGGTGCTCGGTAGTCGTAGCATGGGCTTCAGCCCGTGTCGTTACCCATAAAAATGCGATGCTTGTGATGCCGCTCCGCTGCTGCGTAAGAGTAAATCCATGGTTTTCGGCTGGTTTTTTCCTTGGGCGTTGCCCAAGGTAACATTGTGTATGGCCGTTGGCCAATTGTGGGGTGGGGGCGCCCCAGACCCAGGGCTGCGCGCTGGGCTATCGGCAAACGACCCTTCAGGTCTGCATCGGAAAAATACGGACGGCACAAACCAAATACACGCCGCAACGGACTCGTGACCGGACGGGTTTTGTGGGTAATGACAAGACTTCAGCCCGTGTCGTCCACCGCGTTCAAGCCCCCCACCACAGGTAAGCCGTTAGCGTCAGCTGACGGGTGTTGCTGTGTGGCCCTGTTACCAAGTTGGTGCTCGGTGGTCCCAGGGAAGTTCCCCTTGGGAGGGCGAGGCTCCCGCCGAGCCGAAAGAAGTGGTCAGTTCTCAGTTCTCAGTTCTCAGTTCTCAGTAGTCAGGCAAAATGTAGCCCGGGCATTCCTGACGCCGAGGACAAAATGTAGCCCGAGCATTCCTGCTCGGCCCCGTCCATTAAAAAACACTGGGGATTTCAAGG
>CAXBSH010000438.1:0-4394 GCA_963977705.1 uncultured Planctomycetaceae bacterium | reverse complement strand
GGGCGTTGCCCAAGGCTGCGTTAAATATGGCCGTTGGCCAATTAGAGGACGCGTGTGGGGCATGGGCCCGCGAGTGTTGCGATCGTCATCCGGCGTTACACTGTTCCTTGGGCGTTGCCCAAGGCTATGTTGATTATGGCCGTTGGCCAAGTCGGGGATGCGTGTGGGGCATGGGCCTGTCGGCGAGGCCGCAGCTAAAAAGGGGTTACGACACGGGCTGAAGCCCATGCTACGACCAGCGAGCACCAGCTCGGAGACGCCAGCGACAACACCCGTCAGCTTACGCTAACGACTCGCCTGGACGGCGGGGGGCGGTTCGGCTCGGCGGGAGCCTCGCCCACCCGAACGGGGTGGTCGCGCCTCCCGAAGGCCGCTCCATTCTGCGCGGCGGTGTCCAACAGACGCCCTCATACCGCGCACCTCTTTTTACGTTGAGCCAAAAAAAAGGCTGTTCAGCCGAAAGACTGAACAGCCCGGGAGGATGACCGCAGAATTGCTCCTGCGGTCAGCAGTGACTCCCTTTTCCAGCCGCTGCCGTAAACCAGCCGCGCCGATTCACCGGAGCACCCGGTTCTGAACTCGACGCCTCAGACCTTCACAGTCTTGACGGTGCGAATGATTTCAGCAGCCACCTTGTAGGGATCCGCATTCGACGCCGGACGACGGTCTTCCAGCCAACCCTTCCAGCCGTTGGTTACTGTCGCCACCGGAATACGAATGGATGCACCACGGTCAGACACGCCAAAGCTGAACTTGTCGATCGACTGAGTTTCGTGCTTGCCAGTCAGACGCATGTGGTTGTCGGCACCGTAAACCGCGATGTGCTCCTTGATTCGCGGCTGGAATGCCGAACAGATCTTCTCATAGGTTTCCTTGCTGCCACACGTACGCAACGTGTTGTTGGAGAAGTTGGCGTGCATGCCCGAACCGTTCCAATCGGTATCACCCAGCGGCTTGCAGTGCCAGTTGATCCAAACGTTGTACTTCTCGGCAGTCCGCTCCAGCAGGTATCGAGCAACCCAGACTTCGTCCCCAGCCCGCTTGGCACCCTTCGCAAACACCTGGAATTCCCACTGACCTGTCGCCACTTCAGCGTTGATGCCTTCGACGTTCAAACCGGCCTGCAGACACAGATCCAGATGCTCTTCAATGATCTCACGACCAAATGCGTTCTTCGCACCCACTGAGCAGTAGTACGGGCCCTGTGGTGAAGGATAGCCACCAATCGGGAAGCCCAGCGGCAGGTTCGTGTCACGATCCCACAGGAAGTACTCCTGCTCAAACCCAAACCAGAAATCCCCGTCGTCATCAATCGTCGCACGACCGTTCGACTCGTGCACTGAACCGTCAGGATTCAGAACTTCGCACATCACAAGAAACGCATCCAGACGCCCCGGATCCGTGAAAATCGCCACAGGTTGCAACAGACAGTCCGATGAGCCACCCGGGGCCTGATTCGTAGAACTACCGTCAAAGCACCACACCGGACACTCTTCCAGAGTGCCACCAAAGTCCTTCACAATCTTCGTCTTTGAACGCAGCACCTGTGTCGGTCGCGTTCCGTCCAGCCAGATGTACTCAAGCTTCGATTTCTTAGTCATGTTCGTCTAACTCCTCCCGATGAATTTCTGTTCACGACAAGCTCTGCGGTTGCCCCAGACCTCACTCAGCCCAAAACACCCGTCACTGCCAGGCTTCTTGTCGCCAAAGCCATCCCCACCGACGTTCCAGAGGTGTATCTGACACAGATACGAAAAACTATGCCCCCTGTTGACTCACCGAAATCACCACCCTGCCAACGAAATAAGCACGAATGCTTAAATAAACTGCAGGATGTGGCAAAAACCGAACAAGTCTGCCGGCAGACGATAATGTAGCACATGACGTACCATTCCGAATCTGCGGAATCTGCAGATTCCAACACCCGGCATGATTCCCACGATTCCGGCTGCCTGAAACCCCGCACAAAAAACAAACAGCCCAGATCTCCCGATCTCACAGATCCTTAACTTTCCCGGTTTGGCCGATGCTGCCTCCCATTCCCACCACAAGCCTCAGATCCCACCGTCCCTCAGTCAGATCAGGCTTGACTTCCTGCCTGATTTTCCCACGATGGAGGGCGTCTGGACCGCGTTTCTACTCGTTAGCCTGCCCATCTGTCGCGAAATCCTGCCATGTCGCATCATCTGCTTTGTTTCACGGCCCTGCT
Organism: uncultured Planctomycetaceae bacterium; assembly: GCA_963977705.1. Classification (GTDB taxonomy): domain Bacteria; phylum Planctomycetota; class Planctomycetia; order Planctomycetales; family Planctomycetaceae; genus SXXK01. Next base: position 2,185 of record CAXBSH010000438.1, on the reverse strand, counting down.
GATCACCATCCTGCCCGTCACAACGGCATCTGGTACAGCTCAGGACCGCATCGATTTCAACCGCCAGATCCGCCCAATTCTCTCGGATCTGTGCTTCAGCTGCCACGGCCCGGACACCAATAAGCGACAGGCTGGCCTGCGTCTGGATACGGCTGACGGTGCTCGCGCCGTCCTTGAATCCGGCCATGCGGCAATCGTGCCGTCAGACACCGCTGCCAGCACAATTCTTGCACGCATCGTTGCCAGTGATCCAGAGGTCGTTATGCCTCCACCAGCAACCGGCAAAGCAGCCACGCCCGCTCAGGTTGAACTCCTCACGGCGTGGATTCGGCAGGGGGCCGAATATCGCGGACACTGGTCGTTCATTCGCCCCGAACGCTCGGCGGTACCTGCAGTTCGACACACTGATCGGGTGATCAACCCCATCGACAACTTCGTGTTTTCGAAACTGGAGGCTGCTGGACTTGCCCCCGCTTCCGCAGCGGACCGAGTGACACTGATCCGCCGCGTCACGCTGGACCTCACCGGTCTTCCTCCTGCACCTGAAGAAATTGATGCATTCGTTGCCGATCAATCGCCGGATGCCTACGAGAAGCTGATTGATCGACTGCAGCAGTCACCGCGCTACGGCGAACACATGGCTCGCTACTGGCTGGATCTTGCCCGTTACGGTGACACTCACGGTCTGCATCTCGACAATGAACGGTCGCTCTGGAAATACCGTGACTGGGTCGTTTCCGCCTTCAATCAGAACAAACCTTTTGACGTATTTGCCGTCGAGCAACTGGCAGGAGACCTTCTGCCGGACGCCACACTGGACCAGAAAATCGCCACCGGGTTCAACCGCTGCAACGTGACCACCAGCGAAGGCGGCTCAATCGACGAAGAAGTGCTTGTTCGATACGCCGTGGATCGCACCGAGACCATGTCCACCGTTTTCATGGGAATGACGCTCGGCTGTGCCGTCTGTCATGATCACAAATTTGACCCGGTGACTCAAAAAGAGTTCTATCAGCTGTATGCATTCTTCAACGCGTCGGCTGATGCTGCGATGGACGGAAATGCTCTGGCCCCACCGCCAATCATCAAGGCTCCCACAACCGAAGAAACCAGCCGCCTCGCAGCTCTGGATGCTCAGATCGCGATGGCTCGCAGTGACATCGACAATCGCATCACTGCGTGGCAGTACACGGATCCTGGAACCGCCGGAGAACCGGCCGTTCCGGTGCGTGCCGATTACGTCTGGATTGAAGATGATGCGCCGCCGGGAGCTCAATTGCAGGGTGACACTCCCTGGGAATTTGTCACAGCCCCTGACCACCCGGTGCTCTCCGGCAGCCGTTCGACCCACCGCCGCGCAGATGCACTCAGTCAGCATTTTTACACCGGAGCCAATCCCACTCTGAAAATCGGCAGTGCCGATCGCCTGTTCGCGTGGGTCTGGCTGGATCCCAAGAATCCGCCGAAAACCGTAATGCTGCAGTTCAATGATGGCTCGTGGGAGCACCGCGCATTCTGGGGTGAAGACCGAATTCCATTTGGCTCAGGAGATACCCCCGGCCACCGCGCTCTCGGTCCGCTGCCGGAAACCGGCAAGTGGGTGCGACTGGAAGTTGACGCAGCTCACGTCGGTCTGCCAGCAGGTTCCGAAATCAACGGCTGGGCATTCACTCAGTTCGGTGGTGACGTATGGTGGGATCAGGCCGGCATTGTCACCCAGACACCGCAGGCGCCTCGCGAATTTCAGTCGCTGGCAGCATGGGAAGCCTTTGATCGCACGCTGGAAAAGTCGTCTGTGCCGCAACCAGTTCGTGATGCCATTAAACTGGAAACCGACAAACGCTCGCCCGAACAGCAGCAGCAGATTCGCCGCTACTTTCTGACCTCTGTGTATTCAGTATCACGGCGGGAACTGGAACCTTTGCAGAAGCAGGTCGACGACCTGACGAAGCAGCGGAATGATCTCGACGCCGCCATTCCGGTCTCGATGATCATGCAGGATCTGCCCACGCCTCGGGACACCTTTGTACTGCGTCGCGGTGAATATACGCTCAAGGGTGAAAAGGTTGAGGCCGGAGTTCCTGCGATCTTCCCGGCACTTCCGGCGGATGCCCCGCGCAATCGCCTGGGACTGGCACGCTGGCTGACCGACCCATCGCACCCACTGACCGCTCGGGTTGCTGTG
>CAXBSH010000437.1:0-4436 GCA_963977705.1 uncultured Planctomycetaceae bacterium | reverse complement strand
TCTCACAGCGAATGAGGCTTTTTTGCTTTCCACCCCCCGTTTTGGGCCCTTCGGGCATTCCTGCCCGGCCGCCCTTTACCCACTCAAACCCACAACGCGGCGCACCTTTGCCCGTCGCTCAACCAATCCATATACCGACCACCACTCAGCAAAGAAAAGCCTCGGCATCATCACCGCGCTGCTGCCCCGTAGTCCCCGCAAAGTCCCCCTTGGGAGGGCGAGGCTCCCGCCGAGCCAAAGTCAACTGCCCGTGTTCACTCGTCATTGTTCGCCCACAACCGTAGCCCGGGCATTCCTGCCCGGCCGCCTCCTACCCACACAAAACCCACAACACGGCCCACCTTTGCCCGTCGCCCAACCAGTCCATATACCGACTACCACTCAACAAACAAGAGCCTCGGAATCATCACCAAGCTGCTGCTCCGTAGTCGTAACATGGGCTTCAGCCCGTGTCATCCCCCGCGTTCAAGGCCCCCCCACTGGCCAGCCGTTAGCGCAAGCTGACGAGTATTGTCGTTTGCGTCTGAGCGGTTGTATACATCCTGGCACGGAAGCAGCAGCCAGCGAGCTTTTCGCCAACCCCATCAAACTGCAACCTACGGGTGCGCACATCATTTTGCATTGATCAGTGCTTCAAGGTCATTTGCATCTCCGATAACGAACAACAGCGGGGCTGCCATCACCGACGAGATAAAATGGTCGCCGGATTCTCGGCGACTCAGAAACTCGGCAATCGTCAGAATATGAGGGTTGAGCTCCCGGCCCAGCGTCGAGGATACGTCGGCCAACCTCGTTGCAATCTCACGAAGTGAGGCAGTTCCAATCACCATCAAATCGATGTCACTGTAGGCACCGTCAACACCACTCGCAATCGAACCAAACACAAACGCCACCTGCACACCATCGTTGCCAAGAGCCTCACCCAGAACATCCACTAACCCACTGGTCTTCAGCACCAGACGATGAATCTCCGGGTACAACGGATGATGCAGATTTCCATGATAGTAGGTGCGATTCCCACTGCTGCGGGCTTCGATCAACCCCATGTCTACCAGGTTCTTCAGCTCCTGCCGGATCGTCGAAACCGCAAATCCGGATTGACGAGCAAGTTCGCGGACGTGCAGTTCCGGCGAGCGAAGCCCCAGCAAAAGCCGAAACAATTCCGCCTTAACGCCAGATGAAAACAATCGAGCAAGCATGTGCATAACGAGCGGTTATACCGCCCAATTGAGCGGCAGTACAGCGCATTCTGTACTCTCCTCGCACATTTTTCCGAATGCTTGTCCTATTGTTCCGGCAAATTCACCACCTTCACTCGTCCTTCCTCTGGTATCAGTCCCCATCGCCTTGAATCCCAACGGAACAACTGGAGCTGCCGATGAAGTTTTCCGTGGCTGAGGCGGCAAATTCGAGGATGTAGCGTAAGACGATTATCAGACTGATCAGTACTGACGCCAGGTTCATGAATGAACGTAGGAAGTCTGCAGCGCACATCAACACGCTGAAAGTTTCGTGCAGGACCGAGGGAACAGTCGATCCGCTATGGCTATGTGCGGTTTCGTGACGCGTGGCGAGTTCAGCAGATTGCGGCACCTGCCTTCTCCGTCTTTTTCCCCTCTGCCGACCGGTTCCGACGGACACTGGGGATTCGCTTCCGGCCAGCACCCAGAACCTGCTCGCCCTTTCGAACCAGGAAGCCATCCGGAAGTCGTCAGCGGACCTATGCCTTGTCATGACCCACGAAACTCGTCGGGCCAGGAGGCCTTTGCGGCGTGTGTTTGGTTTGTGCCGAGCGTATGTTTGCGATTCAGGCCTGAAGGGTACTTTTCCAATAGCCCGGTTTACAAACATCTGAATTCGTCGGTAATCGCGCATTCGTCGCACGATCGTCACTGCTGACCTTGAATGTGGTGATTCTGCAGGCGACGATCGTGGTGTTACCAGTTGTGAATGCCGTGATTTATGACTCGTCCCGTCTGGCCGATTCGATTTCAGAACGGCCCAGCCAATAGCACGCAAGGGATGCCGGGATATTCAGCAGTCGAGTCGCCACACCGAGTTCCGGGACGGCCTGAACTCTGAAATCAGTCAGATCTCGAGTCACAACATAGCCGCGCTGAATCTTACGCTCGCCGCAGAACTCAATCATCCCCTTCAGATCTGAAAGCCCGGTGCGAGCTGACGCCCGATACTTGACTTCAAAGGGCACCAAATCTCCCTCCACGTCTGCAATGATGTCGACTTCGCGATCTTTTTTTCCACGCCAGTAAGAGAATCCAACGCTCTGCGCATAGTACCGAGTAAACACATGTTTGAAGAATGCAGTCTCCACGGCACGAGACAGTCCTTCGGCATCTTCAAGAAGTGCCTTCCCCTTCAACAGCACACCTGGTCCGATGGCGGCATCGGCCAGGTAAACCTTGACGCGGCCACGCAGAACCTGCTTGCCGTAACCGAATGGACGCAATCGATGGATCAGATGTGTGGCCTCCAGCAAATCGATGTAGCTGCTCACGGTTGGCCGTTTGGCCTCCAGAGCCGCACAAAGAGACTGCATATCCAGCAATCCGCCGTCGTGCAGACACAAATAGAGAAACACCTGTTCCAGTTCCAGCACCCGCCGAACACCGAACAAAGCCGTCATGTCACGCTTCAGGACTTTATCGACGATGTCTTCCCGCAGCAGCTTCTGGGCCAGCGGAATACTTTCCACCAGCGCGCTTTGAGGAAATCCACCTCGCAGCAAATACTCATGAAACAAGCCTGTCAATGGGCGTGCATCTGCGCTGACACTGGCGAATTCGGTCGGGGACCAGTCAAACAATTCACGCAATGAACCAACCGGGGCCAGAGCTGGCACCTGGAGCTTTTTCAGTTGCAGGTACTCGTAAAACGACAGCGTCGCCAGGCGAATCGTCTGCCATCGTCCGACGCCTGACTCCTGTCCTTCCGTCACAAGCGGAGTCGCGGAACCTGTCACGGCAATGCGCCGTCGCTTCTCGAAATCAACCTGATGCTTCAGCCACGTCTGCCAGTCCTTGGCGACCTGGATTTCATCCAGAAACAGGTACTCGGGTCCCTCGAGAGCTGGTTCCAGTTCCCGCCATAACTGAACCAAACCGTCCAGTCCCAGCAACTTCAGCAGCGGATGATCAAACGTAACATACAGAATGTTCCTGGGTGAAACTCCCTGAGACAGCAGATCGTCAATCGCTTGCAGGAACAGGGTGGTTTTACCAACCTGCCGTGCACCGGAAAGCAACAATGCTCTGCCACCCGGAGGCGATTTCGCCCAGGTTGTGATTTCACCAAAAGCGGCACGCCGCCAGTCCGGCAAGTCTGGAAAACGACCACCACCCCACCACGGGTTGTATTGACGAAGTACGGCCGTCAACTCTGGTTTTGAAGCTATCATGCGTCACTTTTTGCCAAAAACAACACTTTAATGCAAGTGTGTTTTCACTAAACTTCTCTTTTAGTTCGTTTTCATTGTTTTCCGCCCGAAGCACCACGCCGCAACACATGAACATTCACACCCCCATCGCGTCGCGAACCGACTCATGAAACATTCACACCTCAATTTCGCCGGACATCAGCCGCAGGCATCGCTGTTCGCGTGCTTCAGCAGCACGCCCACTTGCGGACTCCAGCAATAGCATCTGTTTTTCGCTCGCCGCAGCCTGCTCCAGAAAAGCATCCATAAGTTCCGCCGGCGGAATCAAAATCGTGACTTTGGCCACCATCCCGCGCCGCAGGTGCTTGCAAGTGGCACCGGTAACACAGAGTCGCCACGAACCCAGATTCTCCCGAATGACGCAGGCTGCGATAAAAAACGTGGATGCTCATGTACTCGCGATGGCCACCACTACCCATCAGCCCCGCTGTTCAGGATTGCCAATCGAAACACCACAGAAACACTCGCCACCACACACCACTATTGGCCAACGGCCATACACAACTTAGCCTTGGGCAACGCCCAAGGAAAACCGCAACGCCCACCAACACCACAATTGGCCAACGGCCATACTCAACGTAGCCTTGGGCAACGCCCAAGGAAAAACACACCGCCACCCCACACCACAATTGGCCAACGGCCATACTCAACATAGCCTTGGGCAACGCCCAAGGAAAACACACCGCCCCCTCACCCCACATTTGGCCAACGGCCATACTCAACGTAGCCTTGGGCAACGCCCAAGGAAAAATCACACCGCCACCCCACACCACATTTGGCCAACGGCCATAGTCAACGTAGCCTTGGGCAACGCCCAGGGAAAACCCCAGCCGAAAATCATGGATTTCCTCTTCCGCAGCAGCGGAGCGGCATCACCAACACCGCATTTTTAGGGGTAATGACAAGGCTTCAGCCCGTGTCGTCTACCACGTTCAAGCACCCTTAGGCAAGCCGTTAGCGCCAGCTGACGAGTGGTATCATT
>CAXBSH010000436.1:0-4438 GCA_963977705.1 uncultured Planctomycetaceae bacterium | reverse complement strand
ATCCATGGGACTGACAGGATCCCCGGCCAATGTCCGAAAGCAACTTGAGATCTCGCTGGCATTTCTGACAAAGAGAGCAATCTCGTCTCGGATCCGGTACCCTACCTGCATTTGCGCAAACACAAGCAGTCGATTGAGACTTGTCAGCAGACGGTTGGTTTCCGACAGAATCTCCGGGAAGGCAGGGTCATCGGCCGGCACATCCGTGACTCTGCGATACCTTGAAATCAGCATATCGACCGTCCACAACGACGGAGTCACGGGACGATCCTCGCGTCTGATACTCGCAAAACTGATCTCTGACAGCTCAATGGTGAAGGCACGGTCAAGGACCTTGCGACTGAATGAATGGGTGCTCTCATCCATATTCACCGTGCCGACAAAAGCCATATTTGCCGGCAGCACCTGCTGCTGCCACTGCGCATCCTCGTCAGGAAGTTGCTGAACCAACACAGGAGTACTGCGAAAACCACCTGTGGGATCCGGAACGCAGTCTTCAGCGGCACTCAATATCTCCGCGAAATAGTACTCCACCCGGGCCAGATTCATTTCATCGATAATGCAGGTATGAAAGCCTGCGGAATCAGCCTCTGCGATCTGCATCTGCCGCAGTATCATTCCCGGCCGAAACCTGTTCTGCAGATCAACATACCCCAACACTTCGGCGCTGTCGTTCCAGTCGGGACGCACAGACACGCGTAGTGGCGATCGCATTCCTGTGTACTTCGCAACCAAAACCGGAAGACGTGACTTCCCTGTCCCGGAGACACCGGCAAGAATCACAAAAGGCCGAGTCCTCAGGGCAGTAATGTAGGCCGCAATCTGCCACGGCTGATAAACATACCCGTCTGATCGAATGGAGCTGATCAGCGATTCTGCGGCATCCACAAGGCGGTTCGAGTCACGACTCATCGGAATAGACTCCGTATCGAGGGCAGACTGAGGAATCGCTGGTAGCGGCAGCGTTTCACCTTCACGATAGCGCTGCCACGCATGTGGAGCAGTCCCTGTTGAATCTGCGTCTGGGCCGAACATGACACGATCTCGAATCCATTCCAATGAGACCTCAGGGGCATCAAGGATCGTAAGCTGCACAAATAAATTCGGTACATGAATCCCCTCGGAATCTTCGAATTCACGCTCCTCAATACTGCGGATCGCACAGAGTCCGCTGAATCGAAGATACCCCACTCGCACCCGCACAAAATGCAGCACAGGTGGCCGCTGTGTCGGCGGTATCGCTGCAAGCTGCTGCAACAATCGATTGCCGGACACTCGCGTTGCCGAAGCCCGCGCATCACCCCAATACTCAATAGTAGCCGTGGAATAGTCGACTCGGTCCGTCCACGGATTGTCAGAGACGGTACGAACGTGCGCAGTAAACAAGTACACAACTGCAGGGGCAGCACCCGGGGCCGAATTCGCCACCCTTTGAGGACGAATACCGCCGGTATTCTGAACTGACGGACCATCGTCCGGAGTCACCCAGCGGGCGAATTGATCTTCGGGAAAGGTTCGATTCGCCTTGTCGCGATACTCACCCCGCACACGGTAGACCTGTTGTTGCTGATCACGAGGCAACATCTGACTCTTTCTTAACGACCTCTTTTTCACCGCCTCTGACCAACGATCTTTGGCTGGCTAGTTTCCCCAGCGTAATACCGGCTCCCCTCTTGTACCGGCAGACCGTGATGTTGGGCAACAAGAACAGGCGTAACGAGACACAAATTGCCGGAAAGTCTGCCGAAACAACGATGACTTACCACTTGCACCCCCATCTGGACGCAGGCCGCTCACGGGATATACTGACTTCTGCAGTCAGGTCGGCTCCGTCTTGCCGTGTATCCGAGTACCTTATGATGACTGAAGCGAATCCGTTTGAGGTGCAGGCAGAGCAGCTGAAGGTGGTGGAACGACCTGACAGCAATCTGTACGGATCCGTCAATCGACTGCGATTTTTCTTCTGGACTCTGGGCAGCTTGGCTCTTGTCCTGGCGCTGTCCCTTGCCACAACCCTGTTCCTTCCCGGATTCTTTGCACTGTTCGTCCTGCCGCTGTTCAGCACCTGGCTGATCTTCTTTGTCCTGGTGGTCGCTGCACGTCTGCAAAATGCCGGCTGGACCAGTCCCTGGCGATTCGTCCCCACCGGGCTGCTGGTACCCGCCGTCTTTGTATTATACATCCAGAACAGCCCCGCTTCTGCTGCTGCCTTCAGCGTGCTCGCAGCCGCCAATCTGCCCGTCCTTGTTGCCTGCCTGATCGCTCCCACCGCGTGGACCCAGTACAAAACATCCGATCTGCCCGCTCGCATGCTCGCCGCCGTGATCCTACTGCTCCTCGTACTCACACTGCTCAGATGGCTGCTGACTCCTTAAAGGAACACCACACCCTGAAACGCTCACCACTGAACCCGTTCCAGTTTCTGCAGGTGGATGAAACGAAATAAGGCGACACAGAAGGAAAGTCGCAGTGACCCAGTTGGATACCGAAAAGTAAAACAACCGTAGTCTGGGCTTTAGCCCGGGCACAGATCAAGAACTGCGCTGGAAACTCACGCAGGGGGGAGGGGGGACGCGGGCTAAAGCCCACGGTACCGCCTAAGCCACAACGCGAAAAGGGACAACAACCGTAGACTGGGCTTCAGCCCGGGCACGTAATCCTCGTCAGCCTTGAAACCCCAAGTTTTTATGGATGGGGCCGAGCAGGAATGCTCGGGCTACATTTGGTCCGCAGCGTCAGGAATGCTCGGGCTACGGTTTTGGCTGACCACTGACTACTGAGAACTGACAACTTCTTTCCGTTCGGCGGTCAGTTGCGAGTCATGAATTCGTCGGTGTTCAACAACACTCGCGCTGTGCTGGTCCAGGCGGCCTGCTCTATCGCCTGCTGACCCTCAGCTATCGACCCCGCCGGTGCTGTTCCTGCCAGAAACTTCGCCGCATCCTCCACCGACCCCGCAAAACGCGATCGCTCACGACTGAGATAATCCGTCAGTACTGACAGCTCGGTGTCCGCGGGACTGCGAGTCAGACACAGACGAAACATCAGTCGTAAACGGTCCGTATCGCTGCCCTCAGGCTGCTCCCGCAGAACTCGCGATGCCAGTCCCCCGGCCAGTTCCGTAAACACCTGATCATTCGCCACCGTCAGGGACTGCAATGGTGTGTTCGAACGCACGCGCCGAGTACAGACGGTGCTGAAATCCGGAGCATCAAAGGTGGACAGCAACGGATACGGTGCACTGCGGTAAAACATCACATACATCGTACGCCGAAAGCGGTCGGCACCCGTGGCCGTCGGCCAGTTCTTTTTGTTCTGAGTAAAGTCGTAGATGCCATCCGGCTGCGGCAGATGCACCCCCGGTCCACCCACTCGCTCTGACAACAGCCCACTGGCCGACAACGCCATGTCCCGCACAATCTCAGCTTCCACTCGAAACCGCGTCTGTCGCGCCAACAGATAGTTGTCCGGATCCTGCTGCACCGCACTCTCGTCCTGCAGCGCCGACGACTGACGATAGACAGCCGATGTCAGAATCAGTCGGTGCAGCTGCTTCTGCGACCAGCCCTGCCGAATAAATTCGGCCGCCAGCCAGTCCAGCAGCGGCAGATTCACCGGAGCCGCTCCCTGAAAGCCAAAGTCGTTGTCCGTCTCAACCAGTCCACGACCGAAATAGCGGCCCCAGATCCGATTCACTGTCACTCGCGCTGTCAACGGGTTCTGCGGAGACACCAGCCAGCGGGCAAGATCCAGCCGAGTGCGATAATCAGCCGCCTCAGCTGTTCCGCGAACCGCCGCCGGTACGCCCGGCTGCAACGCACCACGCTGCCGATCCGGTGACAGGAATTCCCCGCGAGTCAGCAGGAAGGTGTCCGGTACCTGCTGCTGATCCTGCATCACCATCTGCTTCACGGCATTGCCCTTCCCGGGCAGCGACGCTTCCAGCTCACCGATCTGCTGAGTCACCTGTGCCAGCCGAGCCGCAGAATCCGACGCCGGCAATTCGGCCGCCGCATTCCTGGTGGAAACTTCCAGAGCAAAATGACCGAGCAGGTAGTTTTTGTTGAGATCATGTCTGAGCACGACAGAGACGATGTCGTCCTGCGCGGCAACCGGTTTCCGCAGCACAAAAATGGCTTCGTGAGGCGCGTTCATCTTCGCACCCTTTGCAGCCTGTGCGGCGTCCACATTGATGGCCCAGCCGGTCCCGTTGTCACCGTCCACTGCGTGCTCAATCGGATACTTCGGCTGACTGTGATCGGCCCACGCCAGACCAAACGAATGCTCGTCCGGACCCGATCGCAGCAGAACTTCCGTCAACACAAAATTGCCGTTGCTGGCCGTACCCGGTCCCTGCTGCGGCAGGTCCGGATGCGGCAGAGCCCGTAACCGCAGGGCCGTCACGTGGACCGGACCGGCGGCCGTGGCCGGCAGCTGC
>CAXBSH010000435.1:0-4448 GCA_963977705.1 uncultured Planctomycetaceae bacterium | reverse complement strand
GCGGTCTGCCGCAGCACGAACGCCACCTCGGCGAATTGCGCGGGCGAGCGCAGCCGGCCAGCCAACGCCAGCTCCAGACCTGCCGCTACACACTGCTGCGATAAACGCTCCAGACGCGACTCAGACAGCCAGTCCAGCAGCGTGGACGAATCCTTCAGCCACGTATCCACCAACAGCACGCGACAGCCACACTCCACAGCCGATTCCACCATGGCCTCGACTTCCGGAGCCTCAGCGCGAGCAGCGTCGGCGTAGGCCGCCGCCACCCAGTGCGAAATCTGCGGCAACCACCGCTGCAGCTGCTGCATCCGCACCTGCCACAGGCGAACATCAGAGCAGCCCGCCGCTCCGGCTTTCGCATACTGATATCCCTGCAACGCCAACGGGCTGAAATCCGTCGGCGCAGATACAGAGGCCGCAGCGGCATCGGCCCCCGCAGGAAACCACTCCAACAACTCACCAAGAGCACAGCGGAGCGGTGGCACGGCCGCTGCTGGGCCGAAAGACAACGATGCCGACAGGGTCTGCTGAATCGACTGGGCTGTCACGCCCGCCGGTCGACCAAGGGAACCATGGTGAGGCTCCTTGACGTCGATAATGTCAGCCCCACCTGTCGCTGCCGCGACGGCTTCAGCAGAGCTGCGTACAGAAACCAGCAGCCTGACCGTCACACGGATCCTCCCACACGGTCATGCACCCACCCGAAACACCAGTTCACGCCAATGAAAAACCCCTGAGCCAATCACAGCGGATCGGTCAGGGGTCAGAATCTGCGATCAATCACAGCTCAGGGATCAGCCGGAGCTTCCTCAGATTCGCCTTCAGCTTCACCATCCAGAGATTCTTCGCCCTCTTCGGCGTCCATCTCCAGACCATCAAATTCCACGTCTTCAGCCGGTTCGACTTCTGCGTCAACACGGACTTCCTCGTCCACATCCTCTTCCGGCTGCGGAGCCACCACCTGAATCATGGGGGTCCCGTCAGGGTTCAGAGTTTCCTTCAGCGGCTGCATGAAGTACTTGCGTTTGCCGCGAGCCAGCAGGGTCTCCAGCAGCTCTTCAGCCTTGTCCTTTTCGTAGTACAGGAAACGACCCTCTTCACGCATCGTACTGCTGTACACCACCCACACGATCCGCCGTCGCTGCATCTGCTCGCGAGCACGGCGAGTTCGTGGCTTGGCAGCCTTCTTCTTCTTGGCGGCAGCGTCCTTTTTCTCGCCACGAGCTGCCCGCTTGCCACCAGACTCTGCCTTTTCCTCAGCAGACTTGCGGCCTTTCTTTGGCGCCGTTTCCAGGCCGGCCGCTTCTGCTGCCTCTGCCTCACGCCGCATTGCAATTCGACTTTTTGCCATTGCTTCTACCAGAAAGTTCAACGACCAACGGCACCCGGAACAAACCACAGCGGCCTGCCCGGACAACCAATCACAGAGAATATCACAGCCTGAACCAGGAATCTACCTCCGTCACCCTTCGGAAACCGCTGAGACAACGGATTTGCAGAATTTCCACTCAGGAAAGGCATTGAAATTCGCAATTGCGGGAATTGGAATGCTCAAATGGGATTTTTCTTGTTTCCAGCCGGCTGGGCTGAATCAGGCTCGAGCAGCCGGAATTGTCAGACCCCGCGCCGCAACCCGCGTCTGCACCCGCCGAATCGCCTCCGTCATCCGCTCGCGATCCACCTCGTGCACATCAATCGGGCGACCAATCTGCTGCAGCATCGTCACCGTCAGACGACCTCCCAGATGCTGCCGGAATTCCTCCAGACCCGCAAACAACGCGTCCGTGGCACGCAGCGATGGATGATCGTGCAACAAACCCAAACCCTCCAACGCACACAAGACCTGCTCCGCCTGGTCCGCCGGCAGACCATGCACCAGACTGGAATACACAGTATCCACCGCGACACCAATCGCCACCGCCTCGCCATGCCGCAGCTCAAACTGCGACAAAGCCTCCAGACGATGAGCCGACCAGTGACCAAAATCCAGCGGCCGCGCTTCCAGCATCTCAAACGGATCGCCGCCCTGAGTAATATGCCGCAAATGCCAGACCGCGGACTGCTCAATCGCCCGCCACGCCGCCGGACCACGCCGAATAATCTCCGCACCGTCACGCAACAGCTGACCAAAGAACTCAGGGTCCTTCAGCAGTGACACCTTCACCGCCTCAGAAAAACCACACCGGAAATCCCGGTCACCCAGACTCTCTAGTAAGCGGCGATCATTGATCACCGCCCACGGAACCGCAAAGGCGCCCATCCAGTTCTTCTTCTGGAACAGATTCACGCCGTTCTTCACACCCACACCGGAATCCGCCTGCGCCAGAGTCGTCGTCGGAATCCGGATCAGACGCAGGCCCCGATGCGCAATTGCCGCAGCAAACCCCACCGCATCCAGTACCGCACCACCACCCACCACCACCACATAACTGCGCCGGTCCAGGTCCGCGTCGTTCATCACCTTCAGCATCCGCTCAAGAATGTGCACGTCATTCTTGATCGACTCACCACCCGGCACCAGCTGCGGAGCACCACAGGGGAGAAATCGCCCCGCATGCCGCCGACTGAATGCATGCAGCAATTGCTTCAAATCCGGATTCGCCGTCGCCACATGCTCGTCCAGCCAGAACTGCACTCGAGGAATACGTTCCTCGGAGGACTGCAACAGCTCTGCCAGTACACCGCTGTCCGCACCAAACAAATCCTCCGTAAATCGCAGGCGATGAACCCACGATACGGAAAATGGGACATTCAACGCTGAGGAGGAATCTGAACTCATGTACAGATTTCAGGCAGGCAGGGCGGTGGGACGGAGAAAAGACACGGACACGGGTCGGGACCCGAATTTGTGCTGGTGGCATCCGTTCCAGCGACAGCAGGCACCGCCGTGGCGGTGTGCGGCAATTCTGAAAGATAAATGGGTCCGGGACAAGCGACTTCAGTTGAGAAGGCGGCTGGTAGCAACCGCAAAGTTTGTCGTCCCCGCAAAAACTCGTTCAATTTCCTGTCTTACGCGAACGGCAGGCTTGAGAAATCCGAAGAAAATTCACAGGGAATTGCAGTTGCGGTAAGCCATTTCGGGTCGCCAGATGGGTGATTTCACCCATTCACCTGCGACTTTTGCGCTTTCTTACCCCTTGACTCCCCTGCTGCCGTCGGTCGGATGTCCTTACAACCCGCACAGCCTGCATACTCGGGCACACCTTGCTCAGTAACCGGCAAACAATGCTGTTTGCCTGAAACCCCCAGTCTTCTCAGGACGAAAAGATTCGCGGCGTTACCCTCGAGCAAGTTTCGAGGCCCCAGGATTACCGAGTGCGGCGTGTGCATTCGGGGAGGCTTCGTGGACTTACTCAGCAAGTACGAATTGGAGATTCTGAGATGAAGGCAATTACACTGACAGCTGCTCTGGTGGTATTCTCTATCGCCAACAGCGCACAGGCCGGTCTGTTCGGTCTGTTCAAGCATGACAAGGGATGTGGTTGCAGCGTCGAGCCGACCTGTGCCGCTCCGGTTGACGCAAGCTGTGCAGCTCCTGCTGGCAGCGACAATGGCTGTGCTCCGACCTGTGCAGCTCCTGCTGAAGCCACTTGTGCTGCTCCAGCTGAAGCCACCTGCGCTGCTCCGGCTGAAGCCAGCTGTGCTGCTCCTGCTGAAGCTCACTGTGCTGCTCCGGCTGAAGTGACCTGTGCTGCTCCGGCTGTATGCGGCGACGGTTGTGGCAACAGCTGCGGCTGCGAGAAGAAGAAGTGCTTCACGCTGCCCAAGATCCGCCTGCCTAAGCTCCGCCTGCCGAAGCTGCGTCTGCCCAAGCTGTGCAAGAACAGCTCCGACAACGGCTGTGGCAATGGTTGTGGCAACGGCTGCGGCAACGGCAGCGAGCCCACCTGTGCTGCTCCAGCTGAAGCTGCCAGCTGTGCAGCTCCTGCTGAACCGACCTGTGCTGCTCCGGTTGGCGGATGCAAGTGATATCAGGTTGGCGTAAGGTTTGGTGATTAGCCAGCGTGACTGATAGAGTGCTGACGGACAGGGAGCGAAAGTCGTGAGTCGCTCCCGCCGTCCCCGAAAAATTCTGTGCGGTATGAGTTTCTTCGAAAGGACACGTCAGACGGACGGTCACGGTTAAAAGCCCAGCCTTCCGCCCCGCAATGCTGAGGTAATGTGAGGCAACTCACACTTGGGGAACACGCCACTCGGGAACGTCCCGGCTCGCGGTTCCACCAGTAAAGGATCAGCAATCAGGGTGGAACCGTTGGAGACAACAGACGGCGATGATTCTCCTTCCTGGCGGATCATCGCCGTTGCTGTTTTTGGGCATCAGTAATCAGTAATCAGTAATCAGTAATCAGTAATCAGTAATCAGTAATCAGTTATCAGTTATCAGTTATCAGTTATCAGTTATCAGTAATCAGTAATCAGTAATCAGTAATCAGTTATCAGTTATCAGG
>CAXBSH010000434.1:0-4455 GCA_963977705.1 uncultured Planctomycetaceae bacterium | reverse complement strand
GCCGAGACGCTCTGTAAATTCCGGCAGATCACCGTTTGAAACAAATGACAACCGAGGCAACTCAGGGAATTCCCCCGGCAGCAACGCACCTGGACGTCGTCGCACCACCAGCACCTTCAACACATTGGCCGTCATTCCGCTGCCAAAGGAAGACAACGCCAGTAAGCCGGTCTGTCGATACGAAAGGCGGGCAACCAGAGTTGCCGTGCCAATCACTACCACACCACCAAATCCATGTCCGAATGGCTCCAGACGATTGACCGCATCGCTGACAAATCGTGGCAACGACTGCAGTACCGAAATCAGCCACGCATCCAACTGTAATGCAATCACCACTGCACCCATTACAATCAGCGCGCCCCCCCAGCGATAATTGCCAATACCCAACTCGCTGGCAGCCGGATCCGCTGCCTCAACCCGCGCCACCATAGATCGCTGCGTACTCACCGAATTGCTCCTGCAGGAGTAACCTTCAACGATCTGCCTCGCACATCACCAGCCGCCGAAACTGATCCCGATGCAGTCACCAGACACAGCGTATCATCCGTCGAATCCGGGAAATCACCAACTTCCTTCCTGACCTCAATCGCAATCGGAAGCGTCCGCCGAAGCGTCTCAAGCTGCGACCCCGCCACCAACAGTCCTGCACCCGGTTCGGCCAGCAGAAATTCCGCTGCGTCTTCGGCTGTTGCCGGAGTAAAAGCAGGGAACTCCTGATCAGCATAATAAATCCAGCTCGCCCGCGGTGCCCCCCACGCTGCCAGCACAGGCGGACCCTCAGTGGAAACACCCGCCTGCAGTAAACTCGCAAACTGTCGCTGCTGGGAAGCCAAAGGAACACCAAAACTGAATACCCCGAATGTAAACAAAGCCGCTCCCACAGCCCACCAGCGACCTAAAACCACCAGATTCCGTCGCTGCAGATTGAATAGCATCAATACCGACGCAACCGCCAATGGGATCGGTATCAGGCCAATCCAGTACTGCCGGGCCAGAAACAGATGCGCCCCCGCCAGCAAACCAGGCACCAACAGCACACTCACTGCCGCTGCCGTTGCAAACGCCGCCCGCTG
This sequence comes from uncultured Planctomycetaceae bacterium, assembly GCA_963977705.1. GTDB lineage: Bacteria > Planctomycetota > Planctomycetia > Planctomycetales > Planctomycetaceae > SXXK01. The sequence continues at coordinate 3,382 of CAXBSH010000434.1, read as the reverse complement.
CCACCGCAGACTCAATACCGTTGTACGACTCAGCACACGGTCCAGATAACTGGCCACGATCAGCACAATCCCGGGATAACCCGGAGTGATATAACTGGGCAGCTTCGTCGCAGCCAGCGAAAATGCCAGCATCGGACAGCCAATCCAGCACAGCCCGAACAACAACGCCCGACCACGCTCAGAACCACTGCGAAGTTCAGACACCAGCTGCAGCAGGGCCGGACCAAGAAATACACTCCACGGAAAAAAACCTACACACAAAGCCAGCGGATAAAACAGCATCGAAGACCCAGCATGCCCCTCCATCGTCTGCATAGCTCGGCTCAGATTGTGCTCCAGAAAAAAACCTCGCAGCCACAGACCATCAGTACGCAAACCCACCAGCACGTACCACGGAGCTGCCACGGCTGAAGCCAGTACAACACCACGAATCGGACGCAACTGCCACGCAGATCTCAAAAATGCCGGAAGTGACTCCACCACCACCTGCCGCAACAGACCCAGCCAGCTCGCAGACTTCTCAAACCGCTGACTCACGGAAAACAGCCGACTGAAAAACAGCCACGCGCCACAGATAATCAATGGCAACACCAGACCCACAGGCCCCTTGGCCAGCATCGCCAGACCCAGAGACACATACATCAGAATCCAGTTCCAGAAAGAGGACGAACCAGACACCGCAGAATCCAGTGAACCAGTCAGCCCCGCCCTGAAATACGGCAGAAAGGCACGCACAAAAAATGTCAGCCCCAGCGTCTGGCAGAAAATCAAAGTCGCATCCGGAGTCGCCGCTCGAGACGCCATGACAAACAACAGTGACGAAGACAGCATCAGCACTGATAACCACGCCACCGCAGTACTGAACAGACATCGGCCGATATACCACACACAACAAACCGTCCCCAGTCCACACAACGCCGACGGTAGACGCATCGCCGTTTCCGTAGGACCCAGCAGACTCACTGATGACATCGTCAGCCAGTAAAGCAGAATCGGCTTGTGAGTCCTGAGCTCGCCATTGAACGTCGGAACCACAAGATCACCACGCTCAAGCATCTCGACCGTACAGCGAGCATTCCGGCACTCGTCCACATCCCAAAGCAGCGAATCACCAAGACGAAAAAACAATGACAGTCCGCACAACAAACAGGCGGACAGCATCATCGGCAGATTCCACGCCAAACCCGTCGTGGGTCTCGTCTGCATCGAAGCACTTGAATCGGACGTCATCGAAGCGGCCTCCATGCCGACGCGCGTCAGAGAAAAATCGAGCCAATTTAGTCACGAAGAGTACCACACACAAACCCAACAGGCCATCCCAGCCCCGCGCTCTCTCTGCAGTGAAATCCATGAAAATGACGTAAAAATCTCTTTAACAATCGCCCCACCCGTAGCCTGGGCTTCAGCCCGAGCCCCACCACCACCACCCTCACCCGCACCTTGCCGCCTGACCACTATCCAAGAAAAGTCGTCCACACCCTCCGACAAACACCGCCCGACTCTGGTCCAGCAGCAAAACCCAGATCACAAGGGCAGAACGAAATCAACAATCAGAGGTGTCTGCCCTTCAGCACATGCCCTGTTGGCATAAAGCGGGAATGACCTATCTGCCCATAATCCTGTCCCCCCCCCTCATCGGTATGGCATCAGTACGCCGCATTTCTGGGCCTGACGGACGACCAGACGCACTTGAGCACGGCACCTGACCGCAAACACATCTCACCGAAGTGCCGCGAACAACACACCCGACGCGCAGCACCTGCCCAGGCAACAACACACTCGCAGCCCTGCAGCACATGACTTCCGGACACTACACGCCCGCTGGCCGCGCCCAATGCTCACGATACTGCCGACGCACCAGCGAATTCGCTTCGTCATGATTCGTGATCACTTCACGATCCGCGTCAAAATGCAGCAACACCCCAGTCCGCGCAGCAATATTCGACAAATGCACAATCGTGGCAGACAACCGGCCCGCATTCACGTCAGCATTCGTACTCACCGCAGGATCCCGCACCGCCGCAAGGAAATTCGAATGATGGCGCGGCAGATCCATGCTGCCCGTCTGCTCCTCGATCAGTTTGTTCCGCGGACCATACAAAGCCCACCCCTTCGTATGCCCCATCACCAATAGACCATTCGTACCGTAAAACGCAGCACCATTCTCATACCCCTCCTGCACATACGGTGACCAGATTCGCTGCTCGAAAATCAGCTGCTTCGTTCGACCCGCCGGACTACCCGCCAACGGATACTCACAAATCGAATACTGAGTATCCGGGTACTGCTGATCATCATCAAAGACATTCTTACCACCAATGCAGGTGACGCGCGTCGGATGCGTCTCGACTCCCAGTCCCCACAACGCCACATCAATATCATGCACCCCGTCATTCCCAATATCACCACAGCCAAAATCATACCACCAGCGCCAGATCCCGTGCAGCATGTTACTGCGATACGGTACGACCGGAGCCGGTCCCAGCCACGCATCGAAATTCAGATGCGCTGGCGGCTGAGAAGATTCCGTCCGACCAATCGAACCCCGACGCTGACTGTTCCACGCCTTCGCCACCAGAATCTCACCAATGTCACCCCGGCGAATTCGCTCAATACCCGCCTGCACAAATTCGGTACTGCGACTCTGAGTCCCCACCTGCAGCTTCTTCCCCGAACGCTGCACTGCCTCGGCCAATAACCGACCCTCACGAATGTTGTGACAACATGGCTTCTCAACATACACATGCTTGCCGGCACTCAATGCCAGAATCGCAGCCGGAGCATGCCAGTGGTCAGGCGTCGCGATAAACACCGCCTCGACAGCCTTGTCATCCAGCACACGCCGCATGTCGTCCGTCGTCTGCGGCGCCGTCCCGCTATTCATCTCCACCGTCTTCGCAGCAGCAGCCAGCCGCTGAGCATCCACGTCACAGACCCACGCCAGACGCACATCCTTACGCTGAGACAACAGACTCAGGTGATTGCCACCCATCCCACCACAACCAATCAGCCCGATCGTCACAACTCGCTCGTCAACAGACCCGGCCACTGCTACTGCACTGGCACCGCTGAACACTCCTGCCGAAGCCGCTGCCATTGAACCCCGCAGAAACTCACGGCGATCTGCACCTGACATACTCCGCACTCCCTCATCGCTGAAGTCAAAATCGCACGCCATGTAACAGTCACATCACCCCAACATTAACCGCTCACCACCACATGAGCAAATGATCACACCCCACACCCCACACGGTAGCTTGGGCTTCAGCCCGAGCCCACCCACCCCCAAAACGGTAGCTTGGGCTTTAGCCCGAGCCCCCACACTCCCAAAACCGTAGCTTGGGCTTTAGCCCGAGCCCCCACACCCCCAAACGTAGCCCGA
>CAXBSH010000433.1:0-4458 GCA_963977705.1 uncultured Planctomycetaceae bacterium | reverse complement strand
ACGATCGACAGTCTGCTGCACGACACGACTCTGACTCGCCAGTCCATCAAGTCGGCGTTTGCCTCACTGACGATTGGTTCCGGTTCGGCGGCCATCGTGTTGTGTGATCGCCGGCTCAGTCGGACGGGGCATCGTCTGCTGGGTGGATCGTGGCTTTCGGATTCAACGGCTCATCAGTTGTGTGCCGGTGGAGTGGAAGCATCCGGGGGAGACGGACGACCGCGGATGGAAACGGATTCGGAAGCGTTGCTGCATGCAGGCATCGCACTGGCTCAGCGGACGTGGCGGCAGACGCAGGCCGTGCTCGGCTGGAACGGGTCCGAAGTGACGCGGGTCTTTACTCATCAGGTTGGTCGGCAGCATCGGACAGCGCTGATGCAGCGTCTGCAGCTGGATCCAGCGCTGGATTTCCCGACGGTCGAGTCTCTGGGGAATACGGGAGCAGCAGCACTGCCAATGGCTCTCTCGCTGGGCCTTGCTGCTCAGCCGCCGCGGGCTGGCGAGCGGTTTGCCCTGCTGGGGATTGGCAGTGGCCTGAACTCCATCATGCTGGGCACCGCTCACGACTGATTCAGAAGTTCGGGAAGATCGGGTGGTTCGGGCAGGCTTTGACGCTTGTCCCTGGCGTTTTGTCTGCGTAGAATCCCCTAAGGGCCTGAATCGTGTCCGAACGTTCGGAATTCCGGGAAAGTTGCGGGGTAGTAAGCCGTTTTCGGCCTTCTCCCTCAGAATCTGCCTGATTCTGCCACATTCCAACGGGCGATTTTTTCGACAGACCACCGAAGTCATCATCTGAGTCTCTCAGTGCCATCAGGATCAGTCCCTTGCGAGCGTTGATCAGCGACATCCACGGCAATCTTGAAGCCTTCAAGGCTGTGCTTGCGGACATTCGCAGCAAAGGGATTACCGAAATCTACTGTCTGGGGGATGTTGTTGGTTACGGGCCTAACCCGGCCGAGTGCATCGATCTGGTGATGGACCTGGATCTGTGTCTGCTGGGTAATCACGACCAGGCCGCATTGTTTGATCCGGAAGGGTTCAATGCGGCAGCTGAACGTTCCATCTTCTGGACTCGTAACGTTCTTGAACGAGGTGTGGGGCCCAAAGCCGAACGGCGCTGGGACTTCCTGGGGGAACTGAATCGCCGTTATCGCGATGAAGCAACGCAGACCATGTACGTCCACGGGTCTGCTCGCAACCCACTGAACGAATACGTCTTCCCTGACGATATCTACAACAAAGTGAAGATGGAAAAGATTTTCGCTTTAATTGAGAAGATCTGTTTTCAGGGGCACACACACATCCCCGGGGTGTTCACGGACACTCTGGATTTCCTTGTGCCAGAAGAGATCGGGTTCAAGTACCGGATCGGCAGCGGCAAGATCATGGTGAACGTGGGGTCTGTGGGACAACCGCGGAATAACGATCCGCGTTCGTCCTATGTGACGGTGCACGATGACATCATCGAATTTCATCGCGTGCCCTACGATCTGGAAACGACCATCTCGAAGATCTACGACATCCCCGAGCTGGACAACTTCCTCGGTGACCGACTTCGTGACGGTCGCTAGACCCGCGGTCGCACGGCACCCCTGTCTTCAGCAATCGCATAGTCCCGCCTTGGCAGGGTGAGGCTCCCGGTGAGCCTTGAGCCTGCATGATCCTGCTCGGCGTTTCGGCTCAGCAGGAGCTTCGCCCTCCCGAAGTGCGCACATGACTTTGCATTGATCCGCTATGCGTCGTCCGGAAGCGGCACTTTCACTGGTGTCAGCGAACAATTCCTGTCGGATTCGAAACGATCGCCTGATCATCTCAGCCCAGCAGTTGCAGACGGCAGGTGACTCTTTCTGACCTCTTCGACTGTGCACGACTTCCTCTGAAATCGCGTTAGATCTGACTGGCCACGGCGGCTGATAAGGGCTTCGAAGGCAGTGTAGGCAGCGTGGTTGCCACACGACGTAATTGATGCTGGTCACCAACCAGCACAGTCTCGCCCTCAGCGACACCGTCCAGGATTTCCACCTGAGCATCATTGGTGCTGCCAGTGCGTACCTGACGACGCTGCACTTGTCCTTCGTGCCGAATCAGCACTTCCACATCCGGTCCCATACGGAAAATCGCACGAACGGGCACCTGCACAACGTCACTGCGGTCTTCCACCAGTACGCGACACTGAGCCGTTGTGCCAAACGCAATGCGCTGCAGCGACTCGGCTGATCCTTCCAGCTCCAGTTGCACCGAATGATACAGCTCATTGGGGGCGAACCACGAGATGGGTGACGGGATTGAGCCAATCCAGTCAAGTCGGGCGGTGAGTTCAACATTTGGCAATGTGGGAATCTGGACTTCAGCCGGCAGACCGGATGACAGATCGAACACCTGAGTTTCACTGACGCGTCCGGCCACAATCATTCGGGAACGGTCCACGATTCGGAACATTTCCTGACTGTAATGAGCGGTACCGCCCGGTTCGATGTATCGTCCCTCGTCACGATTGTGGCTGTGGATCAATTCTCCCGCACGGCTGGCTCGGATGGTGCAGGCGGCCAGAGCTTTCTCAAGGTAGTCTATCTGCAGTTGCAGGGCCGTCATGGCCTGCTGTTTTTCGAGCGAATTCACCCGGGCTACAGCGGCTGCAAGGGAATTCTGCTGGCCGGTCCGCTTCAGTTCATCCCTTGTCAATTGGTCGTTGAACTGCAGTTCAGCTGCGCGACTGCGATGCTGAAAACTTCGCGTCAGATTCAGCTTGCCGGTGGCCCGTCCCGCAGCGCGTTCGGCATTCTGCCGTTCGACGAGGCGAATCTCAAGTTCTGCCACACTGCTGAGTCCCTGCGCTGACAGGTCGCGAGTCTGCTCCCACGTTTCCTGTGCTCGTTCTGCGAATTGCTGACGAACGGCAACATCACCCGACAATTCCCGCAGCTCCTGGGCCGCACCAGCTTCGGAAAATGCCGTCCAGTCGGCATGAGCCAGTTCTGCTCTCAGATCGTTGCTGCTGAGCAGTCGTTCGTTTTTCAACTGCTGCAGAGTCTGTGCTGCCTCAGCAGTTTGCCACCCGGCACGGACGCTGATCATCCGCAGCGTCAGGTCCCTCAGCTTGGTCCGAATTTCGGCAGTATCCAGTTCGCAGACGATATCACCCTGCTGCACCTGCGTACCTTCGGGCAGCACTTCGACGATCTTGCGAGGCCAGTATCGGCAGTCGTTGTAGAGGATTCCGGGTTGATGCGTGCGGATTTCACCCTGTACCGGCACCGTGCGAACGAAGCGACCGCGCTGCACGGGTTCACTGGCGAATGCTGCAAACTCGGCGGTCTGCGAGTCCGGCACAGGGGCAGATCTTGATTCGGCGGAACGGGGCAGCCAGCAGAGTCCGATGATGCCGGCTGTCAGCATTCCGATCAGCCCGCGCTGCCCGAGTCGATTCCACCAGTCGCCGCGCGCGGGTTGCTGGTCGACATCGATCGACTGCGCAACAGGTGTCCGGGTGGGCGAAAGCGGCATGCGACTTGGGGGGGCGGGGGGCAGGCTGGAATTTGAAGAGCAGGTCGAGGGCCTGCCGTTTTCTGCAGGCTTCAGGTCAGCTTCGGTATCCTGATGGATTGAGATCAGAAACAGCAGGCCAAATGCCATGAAAATTCGCGTTTGGCGTTTCCGGGGACACAGTGTGTTAAGTACTGCGGGCGCCAGCGGTTAGATTGAGAGGTTTTTTGCAGGAGAACACTGATGTCTTTGCCCGCTGAGTTGCATGAAGAGTCGGCTGTTGCCGCCGTTTGTGGTCGACGAATTGTCATTACCGGGGGCAGTGGCTTTCTGGGGGTTTCGCTGGCGACACATCTGACAAGTCTTGGCGCCGAGGTCGTGATTGTCTCTCGCAGCAGGCCGGTGGCTGGTGCATGGCAGTATTGCTCGTGGGACGGTCGAACTCTCGGAGACTGGCAGCGGGTGCTGGAGGGTGCATTCGGTGTCGTCAACCTCGCCGGACGCAGTTGTAGTCGTTGGGGTCGTCGCAGGTCTCGGTGGCGCCACACCCGATGCCGACCGGTCCTCCTCATCGAACAGCGTGCGTTCAGACTTCACCGGGACCGGCTTGAGCACTGGAATCGGTGCCGCTGGTTCGTCGTGAATCCCGGCCCCCCCGGTATCGTCCCACCAAATCGGAATGTCAACCGGTTGTTCGCTCCAGCCGACCGGGAAACTTTCAGTACTGGACAGCACTGCAATGGGAATCACCATTTCCTGCGGTGTCACGCCCCCGTGATAGCCATTTTTCCGCATTCCATACCGCAGCCGTTCGCTCCACGGGGCCACGAGACAGTTGCCGGCAGTCAACACCCGGGATCCGGAAACCACCAGCTCATCCTCCGCCGGATTTCCGATAGCCGTCCGCCATCGCTCGCCTCCAGCCAGTTCGTCCCTGAAAGTTCGGCCTTCTGACTGGCAATCCAGTACGTGCCC
>CAXBSH010000432.1:0-4485 GCA_963977705.1 uncultured Planctomycetaceae bacterium | reverse complement strand
GACAGCAAAGCTTCCTTCGCCGGACCACCGTCCCCCGCATAGCCACTCCGACCCACGCCCGCCAGATGCTGCAGAACACCCCGCTGCAGATCCATCCGATACAACGCATTCCCCTCACGCAACGCCAGATACAACGAACCCCGACCGTCAAAATCCAGAGCTCGCGGACCGTTCAACGGAGTCCCGGCAATCGGAGCTCCGTCCGGTGTCGGCTTCCGCTCACCCGTACCCGCAAAGGTCCGCATCACACCCGTACGCAAATCCACCGCCCGCACCCGATGATTGCCAATGTCACAGATGTACAACGTCCCATCGTCACCCAGCGCAATCGAGTGCGGTTGACGCAGCTGAGCTGAAATCGCCGGCCCACCGTCCCCCGAAAAACCAGCCACCCCAGTACCCGCCACCGTACTGATCACACCCGTCGCACCGTCCACTCGCCGAACCACATGATTCTGCATCTCCACAAAATACATCGAACCCGATGAATCAAATCGCACCTCATACGGCTCATTCAACCGCGCCGCTGTCGCCGGCCCACCATCCCCCGCATACCCCTTCACACCCGATCCCGCCACAACCTCACTGCGCCCTGTCGACAGATCCACACGACGAATCACATGACCACCCACCTCACACACATACAACACACCCGGCTCACGCATCGACAAACCAAATGGCTCGTTCACCGCCGTCTGCAACGACTCACCACTCACCACAAATGGTCCCCGCTGACCAGTCCCCGCCACCGTTCGCACCACCGACCCAGGCTCATCAGCACGCAACGCCACCAGAACCACCGGTCCACACAGCCAGAGCCCCGCAAGCAACCAGCCACCAACGCGAATTCCACAACACATGGCAATCCCCCTCGCCCCCGAACTGGCCCCCGAACTGGCCCCCAACCTCACCCTCACACGCACTCACATCGCCAACACAATCTCAAAATGATCAAAATGCCTCCATCGGCACACGCTCAAGCCCAGGCAGCGGCAGGCCGTCACGCAGCGACGTCCACAGCATCAGAATAAACTCCTCAGCATCCTCTTTCACAAACGGATACAACAGCACCTTCGCCTGCTCACGGTTGTTCTGCTCCGCCAGATACCACGCCTGAAACACCTGCGCCCACATCGTATCCGGACTGTTCACGATCACCTGCTCCATCCTCACTCGCGCGTCCTCCAGACGCCGCAAAGTCTCGGTCCGCTGCTTCCACTCCGCAGACTTCTCCGGCTGATCCACCAGCCCATACAGACGCTGCAGCAGAAAACCAGTCGTACTCGTCAGTCCAGACTCCTTCTCCACTGGCTGCAGCCGCGCTAACGCTCCAGCAAAATCCCGCTGCTGCATCTGCAGCTCCGCCAGACCCTCCAGCGCCATAAAATTCACCGGCTCCAGCTGCACGGCCCGCAACCAGCTGCGCTCAGACTGCTCACGCCGACCAAGCTGCTGCTGCGCCTTCCCCAGCCATGCCAGAGCCGCTGCGCTTTCCGCCAGACTGACGCCCCGCTCCAGCGCCGGTTCTGCACGACCCGCATCACCCGACAACATCAACGCCTTACCATACTCCAGAAAAAACTCACCCGCCGATACCTGCAGATCATCCGCCTCCGGCTTGATCGACAACACCCGCGACCACGCCTCAGCACACTTCTGATTGTTGCCACGGTCCCGCTCCAGCAGACCAATCAGGGTATACCCGCGAGCCTCACAGCCAGGCAGCTTCGCAAATCGCTGCGCCGCGTCGATCGCCTCCTCATAACGCCCCAGACGAGCCCGACAGGCACTTAACTCATGCAGCAGATCCGCATCCTCCGGCAGCAACTTCACCAGATGCTCCAGCACCGGCAATGCACTCATCCACCGCTGCAGCATCAAAGAAGCCTCAGAATACGCCCGCATCTCCGGAACACTGGCCGCACCCACACGATCAATCAAACGCAATGCCTCAGCCGCCTGACCCAGCTTCACCAGCACACGCGCCTTCAATGCCAGCGCAGCATCCGATGTCCCCTGCGCCTGCAGATACCCCTCAACCGACTGCAATGCAGCCTCCGCATCACCCGCGTCCAGTTGCTGCTCCGCCGTCCGTAACCCGCGCTCACTCCACCACGGAATCAACAGCAAAGAACCGGCACCCAGCAGTAACGGCACCAGCCACAACAGCATGCGACGCAGACCTCGACGACGACGACGACCACCTCCAGCACCACGCTGACGCCGCTCGCCATGCTCACGAAACTCGCCATCCGCCCGCCGAGTACGCGAACGATGCCTCGAACGACCACTCTCCCCCTCGCTCCGACGCTCCCGCTGCTCGCCGCTCATACCGCTAATCCATCAAGCCAAATCGCACAATACACCACAAGGCCTGAAATCCATCACGCCAGCCAATCTTCTTCCCCTCAGCATACGTCCGACCCGCATAACTCACAGACGTCTCATACACACGCAGACCACGACGAGCCACTCGAGCAGTGATCTCAGGCTCAAAGCCAAAGCGATCCTGCTGCAGCTTCGGACAAATCTCGTCAATCACCTCCCGACGAAACACCTTATAACACGTCTCCATGTCCGTCAGATTCAGATTCGTAAAACAATTCGACAGCGTCGTCAGAAAACGATTCCCCAGATAATGCCAGTAATACAGCACTCGATGCGCCTGATCACCCAGAAAACGACTGCCAAACACCACGTCCGCGCGATTCTCCACAATCGGCTTCAGCAGCTTCGGATACTCCGCCGGATCATACTCCAGATCCGCGTCCTGAATGATCACAATATCCCCCTGCACCTGCCGAAAACCCGTCCGTAACGCCGCACCCTTCCCCTGATTCACATCATGAAAGAAAATTCGCACTCGATTGAAGTCGTCCGCACCTCCCTCCGCCTCCAATGCCTTCAGGACGTCCCGAGTCCTGTCGCGACTGCAATCGTCAATCAGAATCAACTCCTTCCGAATCGGTACCGCACGCACCCGGTCCACCAGCACCCGCAGCGTCTTCTCCTCGTTATACACCGGAATCACAACAGACAGCCGCAATGTCGGCGGTATCACGTAAAACCCCAGCGCCCGACAGGCGGATTCGCCCAGAGTCCGCGACTGCTGGTCATACCACTCCGCAGACCACGGCCGCAGACCACCCTCCGTCGTCCTCATTCCCTCTGACATCACTCACACCCTCCACCAACACCCGGATCCACAGCCCGATTCAACGACTGCTCACCAGACCACACACAACCCAGCTCTCCCAGTACCGCCCGCAACACTGCCGAATCTTCTGCAATCACCAGCCAGCTTCGCAAGCGAGCAGCCCGCGCATTCACCAGTTCCGCACCGGTCGCATGCACTCGCACTCCCCGCCAACCACCTCCAACACGCGAAATCAGCCGCACAGCAGCAGACTCCGCCGGGAAATGCAGCCACGCACCCCACTCACCCACACCCAGCAGCCGCCGCAATCCCAGGGCCACACGACCCATCGTCTGACGACCATTCACGTCATGCACCGGACGCACACACTCAATCCCTCCATACCGAATCCGCATACAATCAATCCCCAGCGGACCACGAAAACCCAACGCACCCGCGCGCTCCACAACTCCACGACTCACTCCCCACACACCACCCATACCCCCCACACCACTCCCGCATCGACCCCACCACTCGCCCACTGTCACCTCCAACCCACTACCCCTCAACACACTCCCCCGATACTCACCACCCGCGTCCGCTAAAAACTCACTCGCTCCAACAAACTCCACCTCATAGCCACCACCACCCCGCTCATGCACCTCCCACTGCAGACCACACTCCCCCAACCGCTCCACCCACGGCTCCACATACACACAACCCACCCGCTGTAGTCGCCGCAATAACCAGCCCCGCTCTCGCTCACTCAAAGACGCACCACGACCCACCAGACGATTACGCGCCGCATGACTGAAATTCGATTTCAAAACCCAGCCACCCGCATGACACCCAGATAACGCCTCCAGACTCTCCAACACATCCCCCTCACTGCGACACAAACGACCAAACTGTCCACCCCACGGCCCCACACTCACGCGCTGCTCACCACCCACACCGTCACCCTCACCCACACCCAACAACACATCCTCAACGGCTGAAAACTCACGCGAATTCACCACTCGCACCACTGCCGGATCAGGCACCTCCTGAGACAAACCCAGACGCTTCACCAGACCAACCGCATGCTCCGACCAACCCCACGGCTCCAGCCGCCAACCCTGACGCTCACCAACAGTCAAACCGCCAAACCAGCCGCAAAACTCCGACTCACTCAAAAACCGCACCCCCCGCAACACCTCCGGTAACTCACTCTCCCGCAAACAACAATCCACCAACACCACATCACCCACCCCCGCCAACAAACCACTCAATACACTCAAATCCTCCACCCGCTCCGCAATCCTCGCCGGCAAGGCACCCAGTACGCCACCACCACCACACTCCTCCAG
>CAXBSH010000431.1:0-4493 GCA_963977705.1 uncultured Planctomycetaceae bacterium | reverse complement strand
GGGGTCAGATTTCCATTTCTGCTGCATCAACTGCAGGGTTTTCCAGCGGACCTGATGGCCTGGTTTTTCGAGTTTCAGCGGAGTCTGTGGGAGATTTTCCAGCAGATCTTTGCGAATCACCATGGCTCGAATTTTGCGAGTGCGAACATCACCATCGGCTTCGTTCGTGAGGCAGATCAGGAATCGCTGGGCATTCACAGTCAGTCCAGCTTCGCGACGGAACAGTCCATTGGCGAAGCGTTCGCTGAGTTCATTGAGGACAGCATTCAGATAGAACCAGCGATCTTCGTTGCGGATGGGGATGAACGGGTTATCGGGTGTCGTTTTCTGAGCGGCCTGAATGAGTCGCTGTGCTGCGAGCGAATTGAGAAAGATTTCGGCGCAGGATTTTTCCAGTACCGTGCGGATGAGCAGTTGTCCGTCGTGCAGGGCATTGAGCGAGACATTCAGGCGATTGAAAAATTCGCGTTTTCGCCAGTCGCGGGCGGCTTTCCAGCGGGCGGCCAGCCAGCCAGCGAGGGTGAAGCCGGCAGCTGTGAGATATTTGATTCCGTGGTCACTGAGTTGTTCACGAATGGCCTGCAGCCACTGATCCATAGGAAGGCTCCGGTGGTTGATCCAGGACTTTCACGTAGATGACTTTGGCATCCCCAGTTGCGTAGAAGTCCGGCAGTTCGGCTGCGATGCGATAGTGGCAGCGTTCGTAGAATCTGCGGGTTGGAAGATAATCGGGGCGTCCGGAGGTTTCCAGATAAATATGGCGTCCTCCCTGCTGTTGAATGTGCTGTTCTGCCAGCAGCATCAGTTGTCTGCCCAGTCCTTTTCCCTGGCTCGATTTACGAACAGCGATCCAGTAGACGTCATAGCTGCCGCGGGTGCAGGGGATTTCGCCCCAGCATACCCAGCCGTCGGTGCTGCCGTTGCAGTCGGCGAAGAGAAATGAGTAACCGGAGGCCTCGCCTTTTGCGAGTCGTTCTTCTGCCAGTTCCACAGCGATATCCACTTCCCAAGGGTGGAAGACTTCGGTGGATTGTGCGATGTCGCGGATGCTGGCGAGATCCTGCGGCTGCACGATATCGCGAAAGGCGAACGTGGATGAATTGGGCTCCAGCGTGCGGGACATGCAGATCATCCTGTGGTACTGCGAGGTGTTTCAAATGATGGACGAGCATCGTTCAGGATGCGAGCGACGGCCTGTTCCCACGAGATGCCGCTGTGTTCGAGTGCTGCAGCGAAGCCGGCATCGGGCGAGAGGCAGGGGTTGGCGTTGATTTCGAGAATCCATGGTTGTCCGTCCGCATCCACTCGAAAGTCAACTCGCGCATAGCCGGCCAGATCGAAGGCGTTCCAGCAGCTGCGAGCGAGTGCTGCGAGTTCATCGAGCAGAGGCTGATCGGTTGCGGGGTAATGGAAGCAGCGTGTTGTCTGGTGATAGTCGCTGGAGAGTTCATCCCATTTGGCTGCTGCGCCAAGGATGCGTGGACGATCTTCGGCATATCCGACGAACAGCATTTCAGCAGGCAGCAGCACCTGTGGTTCTGAATGATCCGCCAGCAGGCTCAGATTGAATTCCCGCCCATGAATGTATTCTTCCGCAAAGAACGGTGTGGCAAATTGCTTGGCAGCGGTGTGCATGGCGTGCTGCAGGAGTTCGCTGCTGCGTGGCTGTTGACAGTCGATGACGCTGTCATCGCTGAGTCCGAGTGAAGCATGTTCTGAGGCTGCTTTGACAAGGGCCTGCTGCGGGGTGTGATGACCGGATGTGCGGCCGCGCCAGTGTTGATCACCGGGCAGCATCCATGCGGGAGTGGGCAGTCGCAGATCTGCGAGACGCTGTTTTGCGAGGGGTTTGCGGGTGGTGAGCTGCATAGTGAGCGATGAGGCGCCGGTGAAGGGGATCCCCAGTGATTCGAGGAGCAGCGTTGCGAGCCCCATCAGCTGATCTGTGCCCCCCAGAGCTTCGACGAGGTTGAACACCACGTCCGGCTGCAGCTGCAGCAGACGGTTACGGACAAGCTGCAGATCGAGTGTGCAATCCAGCCGCTGTACCTGGTGGCCGAGCTGCAGCAGCGCGGATTCGACAGCGGAGCACTGCCGCAGGACATCCAGTTCGCTGGCTGAGTCCCGGGTAGACACGCGATTGTAAAGCAGAACGACCGTAGCCATCAGGCAGTGTCTTCCTCGACTGTCCCATAAGGACTCAGGGAGTTGGGCGAATCCGCAGAGCAGCCGAATCGACAATGCCGCCGATCAGCTGCTGATAGGTGAGGCCGGCTTTGGTGGCCAGCATGGGGAGGTCCGAGTAGTCCGGGTTCAGTCCGGCGAGTGGATTGGCTTCGATGAATGCGGGCCGTCCGTGTTCATCGGAGCGGATGTCGATGCGTCCGGCATCGCGTCCGTTGAGTACCAGCCATGACTGGAGTGCGAGTTCGGCGGCGGCAGCAGCTTCCGGATCCTGATCCGGCTGCACCAGTGTGTATCTGACGCGATCCTGCCAGTGTTCCTTGTTTTCCAGGGAGTAGCAGCCCTGTTCGGCGTTGGGCAGCAGTTCCACTTCCATGGTTCCGATGACGCGGGCTGCCGGGCCGGTGCCGAGGATACCGACGGTGAATTCGCGTCCGGGCAGGAAGCGTTCGACAAGTACGGGTTGATGGAAGCGGTCCAGCAGACTGCGGCAGGCAACATCAAGTTCGGCGGCAGATCGGACGACGGAGGCTGCTGAGACTCCTTTGCCGGTACCTTCGGCAACGGGTTTCACGAACAGTGGCCAGGGCATTTGGACCTTTGGAATATCGGCTGCGGATTCAACGACGCAGAAGGCGGCGGTCGCGAGTCCGGCGCGTTCGAGAATGGCCTTGGTCAGACCTTTGTGCAGACAGACGGCCATGGTGAAGGAGTCAGAGAAGGTGCAGGGAATCTGCCAGCCTTCAAGGAGGGCGGGAACCTGAGATTCCCGGGACAGGCCGTGCATGCCTTCACAGATATTGAAGACAAGGTCCCAGCGGTCGCCGGCGGCGAGGCGAGTGGTCAGCTGCCGCAGGTGTCCGATACGGTCGGTCTGGTGTCCGAGCGCCTGCAGGGTTCGATCGAGAGCAGAGACAGTGGCTTCACTGTCCAGTTCAGCGGTTGCTTCGTGAGAGTAGCCCAGCGCGAGGTATTCCGAGCGCAGGTCGTAAGTCAGCCCGATTTTCAAGGAACCTCCCTGTGATCAAACGGCATCCGGCGGAGCAGTCCGAGTGGGGACTGGTGTGGGGTGGAAATTACCCAAACGCCGGGAAAGCTCAACCCAATAGGCCGTTTTCCGGTGTTGTGGGGGCAGGACAGTGTTCGGCAGTTTTTGCGGAATTGCCCGCTGTGTGGCGGGAATCCAGCCGGCAGGCCGGGGGAAATTGCCCGCAAAAACTGCGGAAACTACCTGAATTTCCCGGCACGACCCGAAAAACAGCTACCTACGGAACAATCGTTACAGTTTCTCAAATTGCCTGACCGATACCCTCGATAATGCCGTACTGAGTGCGCAAATGCAGCAGCGCCCCTGCCTGCGAATGCGAGATTCAGTCGGAGACCGTGCGAGAGCAGTGCACTACTGCAGCTTTTCCAGGGATGGATCAATGCGGATTCGGCATTCATTCAAGGCGTTTGTGCCCTTTCTTCTGATGCTGGCGGCTGGTCGTAATGCCGCAGGCCAGCAGGGAGCTCCTCCGTCGAGCGTCCCGGCCGGCTATCTGCCCGCCTACGGATCTCCCTACACAGGCGGAACGCCTTACGACCCGATGTTCGAGCAGACGTACAACGACAACGGGACGTGGTTCAGCGATCAGCGGAGTGGCTTCGGGGCCTTCAATAAGCCCCGCAAGTTCTTCCTGAACATGGATTACACAAACACCAAAACCCGAAAGCTGCACGGGATTTTCGGAAGTCCGACATCTCAGTCGTATTACCAGCAGAATGACCCGGACAGTGATGGGATCATCACCGGGTTGTCATTCTATCGTTACATGGATGCCGGCAGCGGGACTCTGATCCCCGATCTGACAAACCACGGTCTGCGTTCAAGCGGTGGTTTCTGGAATGTGGATGGAACCGGTTTGTTGCTGGACTTTGGCTGGCAGGTCGATGATTCGGCAACCTATGACGCTCGTGGTGAGCTCACAGCCGGTCGGATGGATACGGCTACGGCACTGGCACTGAATTCCAATGGTGGTCGGACCATTGTGAAGCCGTTCCGCACTAACGGCCAGACAGACTACGGGATCACCGTCGGGCAGATTCTGGCACCGGGGACTCCGTTTGATGATCAGGATGCCAATGATTATGGTGCCTTTGGTTCGACGTTTGATATTCTTGACCGCACGCTGCTGAATCTGAACAGTGTGCCGATTGATGATGGCAGTCTGCTGGGAGCGTCCATTCCCTACGACCTGCAGTTCCTGATGAAGCACAGTCTGTCGGCACTGGGATCTTCGGGTGCGATTGCATTCGCTCCCGTGTAC
>CAXBSH010000430.1:0-4518 GCA_963977705.1 uncultured Planctomycetaceae bacterium | reverse complement strand
GCCCGGTTTCCACCAAATAACCAGGTTTTCCATTTCTAAAAATCCGCATCGCATTTCTTTCACCAAATTCCATAATTTCTTCATGCCATGGGTTCCAAAATGTCCCAAGTTCAGCTTTCTTATCCAGTAGATGATAATCCTCTTCTTCTCCTTCTGCCGCCAGTTACTGGAATGATTTCGAGTACCGCTTTTGTCCGCGAGAAGATGGCGGCTGGCGCAACAATGGGATTCGCACTTGCAACTGAGATCGCGGATTTCCTCGCGCGCAAGGGATTGCCATTTTCAATCGCGCATGAAGCAGCTGGACGCTGCGTTCGACTGCCGCCTGTGCTTCTGAGACAAAGGTGGCAACATCGCGTCCTCGGACATTGGCCGAGACGAAGGTGCGGCGACGGTTGGATTCGTGTTCCACTGAAGGCGGGGTTTCCTCAATTCTTACGTCGGCAAGTTCTTCCAGTGGAACGGGGATTCCGCCAGCCTGTCCGACCGGCAGCTGTTTCAGGCGTTCAACGTCACTGCGCCAGGATTCGGGGATGCGCACCTGAATGGGATAGCGGGCGCGGCCTTCGAACATGGTGCCTACCTGACGTCCGCCGAGGGCTTCCACGACATTCATCACCTGTTCGGCACTGATGCCGTACTGAGCCATTGCGGCGCGATCCGGAACGATCGTGACGGTCGTCAGATTTGCCTGATAGTCGGCCTTCACATCCACTGCTCCGGCAATGCCTTTCAGAGTCTGCTCAATCTTTCCCGAAAGCTGAGCCAGCTGATCCAGATCATCGCCATACAGCAGCACAGCAACGTCCGCCTTAACACCGGCCACCAGCTCGTCCACTCGCATTTCAATCGGCTGAGTAAATCCGAAGGCCACGCCGGGGACTTCGCGATTCAGCTTTTCGGACATCTCCTCAATCAACAGTTCTCGCGTCATGCCTTTGCGCCATTCCGTGTGCGGTTTCAGCATGACCCAGACGTCAGTCTGGTGCACTCCCATCACGTCATTAGCGATTTCCGGTCGCCCGGTTTTGCAGAACACGGTCAATACCTCGGGGGTGGGTTTGAGCAGTGCTTCGATCTGCTGAGACATGGTGATGGCGCCTTCCAGCGACGCACTGGGCAGACGCACGGCCTCAATCAGCAGGTCACCCTCTTCCAGTCGCGGCATGAATTCGGCACCCAGATGCAGTGCCGTGGGAATGCTGACACCGAAGATGGCCAGTGAGATCAGGGTGGTGAGAATGGGTTGACGGATCGTCCAGGTCACCACCGGTCGGTAGAAGAATTTGATCCAGCGGACCAGAAACACATCGTGGTCCTGCATCTTTTTCGGCAGTGCCAGAGATGCCATCGCGGGCATGAAAGTCATGGACAGAATCAGTGATCCGAACAGTGCGAACAGCACGGTCAGTGCCATGGGGCGAAACAGTTTACCCTCTGTGCCCTGCAGCATCAGAATGGGCAGATACACAATCGAGATGATCAGTTCACCGAACATGGTTGGTTTACGAACTTCGATGGCGGCATCACGGATCACATCGGCATGGGGGCGACCTTCCTTGTTATGCGACAGACGATGAATGCAGTTTTCAATCATGATGACGGACGAGTCGACGATCAGGCCGAAGTCGATAGCGCCAAGGCTCATCAGGCTGGCTGTGACTCCGAAGGTCTGCATCAGCGAGGTAGCGAACAGCATGGACAGCGGGATCGCGAGGGCCGTTATCAGGCCGGCTCGCAGACTGCCCAGCATGATCAGCAGTACGGCAATCACCAGTGCTCCACCTTCGATCAGGTTTTTGACAACCGTTTTCAGTGTCCTGCCGATCAGTGCCGAGCGATCGTAGGTGATTTCCAGTTGCACGCCATCTGGCATGGTGGATTGAATTTCCGTCAGTCGTTCCTTCACTCGACCGACGACTTCGCGTGAGTTTTCGCCGATGAGCATCATCACGAGACCGGTAACGGCTTCTCCGCGAGCATCACGGGTGACGGCACCCTGGCGCGTGAGCGGGGCTTCACGCACGAGTGCCACATCGCGAACGAGTACGGGAGTTCCGGCAGGTTCGCGACGGATCACGATCTGCTCCAGATCTTCCAGTCCGGAGACCAGTGCCTGGCCACGCAGAAAACGCTGCTCGCCGTGATGTACAACGTAGCCACCACCAGCCGAAACATTGTTGCGTTCGAGTGCCGCAAAGACTTCTTCGAAGGTCAGCGAGTAGGAATTCAGCAGTTCCGGGTCCGGTTGGATCTCCCACGACTTATAGTAGCCGCCATGAGTATTGATTTCGGTGACCCCGGGCACCTCCCGCAACCGCGGAGCGACGTCCCATTCCAGCATCGTGCGCAGCTGAGTGGGGGAGTATTTTTCGCCGCGCACCTCAAACTGCAGAATTTCACCCAGCGCCGTTGTCAGTGGCCCAAGTTCCGGAGTTCCATAGCCACTGGGAATCAGTGATGCAGCCTGACTGATTCGTTCGGCTACCAACTGTCGCGCTCGATAAATATCCGTACCTTCGCGGAAGACAATTGTCACCACCGAAATGCCGAATCGCGAAATGCTGCGCAACTCTTCGACTCGTGGTAACCCACCCATGGTGACTTCCACCGGCTGAGTCACGTAGCGCTCAACTTCGACTGGTGAGAGCGAGCCAGCACTGGTGATCACTGTCACCTGCACATTGGTCATGTCGGGGACCGCATCGATCGGCAGATGCACGGCCGCATTGATGCCGGCGCCTGCCATCAGCAGAGTTCCAATGATGACAAGGAACCGATTTTCCAGAGTTAACCGTATCAGTTGAGCCAGCATGGCTGAGGTCCGCATCTGCACAGCAATCGCCACAGCGGTGCTGTTGAGTGAATCCGGGAAGGGGCAGGCAGGTGGTCATCAGGTCGGCCGCATCAGTGAGTGCAGCCGACAACCTGATCACTCAGTTTCACCCTGCAGCAGTAATTCGCTTTTCAGGAAAAAGGCACCCTCGGCAACCACTCGGTCACCTTCCCGCAGTCCCTGCACAATTTCCACCAGTCCATCGGTTCGCAGACCTGGCTGCACATCCACACGTTCATAGGAGTCCGCACCCTTTGGTACAAACACAAAGGGGCGACGGTCGTGTTCCATCAGGGAGGATTCGGGGACTGTGAGTGTTGTGCGAGGCTCTGCGACAGGGATCGCGACGCGTACAAACATGCCCGGTCGCAGTCGTCCATCAGCATTTTCAATCACGGATACCAGCGGGACGGCATTGGTTGCGGGATCCACTTCGCGACCGGCGAAATGGATGACAGCCTCTCGAGGCTCCATACCTTCCACCGACGGAATCACTCGGACCTTGTCACCCGGCTGCAGCTGCAGAGCACGCCATTCACGCTGCCGCAGATCGGCCGCCACCCACAGTGTGGATGTGTCAGCCAGCGTCAGCAGCGGGGCCCCCGACTCCACTCGCTCCGTACTGGAAACACTTAACTGCTCTACCGTACCCGCAAATGGGGCACGCAGCTGAATGATGGATAGAGCAGATTCCGCGTCATTGCCCTCATTCATCGGCGTCTGCTCATCAGCAGTACCCAGCAGTGTTCGCACATGCTGCCGAGCAATTCGCAGACGACGCTCTGCATCCTGCTGACGAGATTCCGTCTGCAGCTGCAGTTGGCGCGCTTCAAAAGCACGTTCTTCCATCTGCGATGTTAAAGTCTCTTCAAGCTGATCACAGGCTTGCCGTTTCTCGATCACCAACCGCCCGGGGATCACTCCGGCCTTCGCATTTTCTTCGGCCGTCTGCAGCTGCAGTTCCGCCAGTAACAGCTCGGAATAGGTGCTGAGCAGTACCTCGCGAGATTTGCCAAGCACCACCGATCTGAACTGCCGGCGAATGCCGTCAATCGAAGCTCGTTCACGGATCGCCTGAGATAATGCCGCAAGGCCTGCGCAGGTTTCCCGAGCCCATTTACTGCTTTCTGCGGCGACCTGCAGTTCAGATGTCCGCTGCAGAACGTCCGCTCGAGCATCACCGACCTCCGGGCTGTTCACCTCCAGCAGGACCTCGCCATGCTGCACCTGCTGCCCCGGACGGACCAGCAGACGCACCACGATTCCTGGCGTTGCGGAGTGCACTACAATGTGCCGCCGATCGTCATACTGAACTCGACCCGGGACCAGATGCTCGTGCTGCAGGGGCTGAGTGACCGCTGTCGCCATCGCAAAACCCGCCGCCGCCACCTTTTCCGGTGTCAGTTGTACCTGCCGCAATTCCTGAGCCTCTGCGGCTGTTGCTGCAGACTGCGTTGCGGACTCACCCGACGATTCCGTGGCAACGACAACCGCCGCCGGTGGGCGAATAGACCAGAGATACCAGCCGCCGCCGGCTACGGCCGCTACACATGCAAACAAACCAAGCTGCTTGAAAGACATCACAGTGCTCCCTGCCGGAACTGATGACAAATCACCGAATCAACGGGACCAATCAGCAGGAAATCACAGCAGAAACGACATCGACTGCAGACATACGGCGC
>CAXBSH010000429.1:0-4530 GCA_963977705.1 uncultured Planctomycetaceae bacterium | reverse complement strand
TAACGCGACACGATTTGATCAGAATACTGCGCCCCGTAGTCCCAACGCCTGCACAGGAACTCGCCCTTTGCCCGCTGCCTCCGAAATCCGTGCCGTAGTCTTCGACCTCGACGGCACCATGCTCAACACCGAAGACATCTTCGAAGTGGCCGGCCAGCAATTGATGAACCGTCGCGGGCTGGTGATGACCGATGAAATCCGCCGCGCGATGCTCGGACGACGCCCGGTCGAAGCCTTCACTGCCCTCAAATCCCTCGTGCACCTCCCGGAACCCATCGAACAACTGATGCATGAAACCAAAGAACTGTTTCGCGCACTCGCCGAACATTCCGTCGCTGCGATGCCCGGACTGCACGAAGTACTGCAGCTCACCGATCAGGTCCAGCTGCCCCGCGCCGTAGCCACCTCATCACCACACAACTACATGCAGTGGCTGCTGCAGCGCACAGGACTGGCCGAACGCTTCGTCTTTACACTCGCAGCCGAAGATGTCACACACGGAAAACCACACCCCGAAATCTATCTGACCGCCGCCGCTCGACTGCAGATCGAACCGGCAGAAATGCTGGTTCTGGAAGACAGCGAAACAGGAACTCGCGCTGCAGCTGCGGCCGGAGCTGTTGTTGTGTCTGTCCCCAATCGCCACACTGCGGCAGGCGACTTCAGTATGGCACGGCTGCAGATCAACAGCCTGCTCGACCCGCGACTGCACTCCATTCTTTCCAACCGCTGCTTTCATCACTGATCACCTCTGCAGGGATACAAAACACGCATGCTGGCCTGGCTCAGACTGATGCGGCTTCCCGCCGTATTCACCGCGGTCTCCAACGTCCTGTGCGGCTGCTTCATTGCCAGCCCGACTCAGGCACCACCCACGCTGCAGCTGTGTCTGCTCGCGCTGGCCACCGCCGGACTGTACCTTGGAGGAATGGTGCTGAATGATGTTTTCGATGCCGCTCTGGATGCCGTTGAACGGCCGGAACGCCCGATCCCCTCAGGACGCATCAAAAGATCCACCGCCGCAGTCTTCGGTACTGCACTGCTGCTGATCGGTATCGCTGCCGCTGCCTGCCTTGGAATCTCCTCCGCAGCTGTCGCCGGACTCACCGCCATCGCCGTACTGGCCTACAACAGCATCCTGAAATCCACACCCGCCGGACCATTCGGTATGGCAGCCTGCCGATTCCTGAACTTCACACTCGGAGCCAGTATCGGTCTGCCACTGGGCAGTCTGCCCGATGCCACCATCCTCACAGCTGCAACCGCTCTGGCCGTCTACATCATCGGCGTCACGTGGTTCGCCAGAAATGAAGCAGGCACAGCCAGCCGTTTCGGACTGATCGGCGGACTGTTGGTACTGCTGTCCGGCATCGCGATCGACGCATGGCTCGTCAGCCACAAAGGTGCCACCATCATGTCAATCCGCGGCGGCAGTATGGCACTGCTGCTGCTGGGGCTGAATCTCACCATGCGATCTGCTGCTGCCATCACACGCAACGTGCCCCGACTGCTGCAGCAAACCGTCGGACTCATGCTGCTGTGCCTGATCTTCCTCGACGCCGTCCTCGTCTTCGCACTCACAGGCAGCGCAGATCGCGCCCTTACGATCATTCTGCTGATCGCCCCCGCAGTCCTCCTGAAACGAGTGATCCCCATGAGCTGACTTTGGCATCCATGCCTTGGCATCCATGCCAAAGAAAGGAGAACAGAGAAAGGAGTAAGGAGAACTCGCAACGCCCCCTCCGTCTCCCACAATACCCATGCCCCTTTCGTGTATTTCGCGTATTTCGTGGTTACCCCCGACACCCGACACCCGACACCCGACACCCGAAAACTGAAAACTGCCCTCCTTGCTCGCCCGCGATGTGGCTTTCTTCTATCCTGCTTGCAGACTGTGAACCTACGACTCTTTCCGCCCTCAATATCGGCCGCCTGGAACTCGCCATGTACAACCGCAATCGACTGATGGAACTGATCCGTGAACGCGCCCTGAAATTCGGCGACTTCACACTGGCCTCCGGAAAAAAATCCACCTACTACCTCGACGGCAAACAAGTCACACTCAGCGCCGAAGGCCTGCTGCAGATCTCCCTCGGACTGCTCGAACTGCTGCAGGATGTTCCCTTCAGTGGCTTCGGCGGTATGTCCATCGGAGCAGACCCGATTGTTGGCGGAGTCCTTGTGGCGGCAGCCGGCCAGAATCGTTCACTGCAGGGCTTCATGGTCCGCAAGGAAGCCAAAGGCCACGGAACTCAAAGGTTCATCGAAGGCCCGATCAAACCCGGAGACAAAGTTGTGATTGTTGACGACGTCGTCACCACCGGCGGCAGCGCTCTACAGGCAATCGACCGCGTTCAGGAATTCGGCTGTGAAGTCGTTCACGTCGTAGGCATCGTCGACCGCCTGCAGGGTGGTGAAGCCGCCTTCAAAGCCCGCGGCCTGACCTTCTCTGCACTGCTCACCATCCGCGACTTCGGTATCACACCCCCCGCAATTGAGAACTGAAAACGGTTGACTGAGAACTGCAGATTCCCCTGTATACTGTGATTGGTGGCTCCGTTTTCGGGCCACGCTGCAAAGGTGTCTGCGGGCGGTGTACAAAATTCACCGTGGGTGCAGATGAAAAGGGAAGACGGTGACCGATGTATTCGGAATTCCGTCGCGGTCGCGCCGCTGTAATCGGGGACCGTCACAGCTGCATGCCACTGGATTGACCATCGCTCCTCTGCGCTGGCCACCCGGGAAGGCGCTGTGTCGGGCTGATCCGTAAGCCAGAAGACCTGCCTCTTCCAGCATTCCGGTTCTCCCTCGCGGTTGGGGACGCCCGGCGCCCGCACCTGCGCTCCACCTGAACCCACGGCAAGGGCATCAGTGGCTCAGAGGTCGTCGTCGTGCTCGTCCGCGTCACAGTCTGACAGCAGGATCTGTTGCATGCGTACTCGCACCCGTCACACCCGCGGTTTTACACTCATTGAACTGCTGGTCGTCATCGCCATTATTTCCGTACTCGTCAGCCTGCTGCTGCCGGCCGTTCAGCAGGCCCGCGCAGCCGCTCGCAGCGTCCAGTGCCGCAACAGCCTCCGACAGCTGGTGCTGGCCATGCACAACTACGCCGATGTCTACAACGAACATCTGATTCCCTACGTGATCGAAGATCAGCAGCAGCTGCGGTATCTGCAGACATGGAGCGGTGCACCCGGACAGGCCCGCTACTGGTTCGGTAATGTCAACTACCAGGTCCCCGATCTGACTGCTCGACTGGATTTCGCCACCGGACCGCTCAGCCCCTACATGGAAACCAGCTACGCCTCCTTCCAGTGCCCGGACTTCGGTATGGCTCAGATGGAACGCGTCCGCTTTGGTCGACCGGCAACCGGATACGGCTACAACGGCCACTACCTCGCTCGTACCAGCGGTATCGAATGGCTGCCCCCGACATGGCAGGCCGTCTTCAGTCGTCAGCCCGCCTGTCGGCGCCTGCGCGATGTGGCAACACTGTCCGAAACGGTCGCCTTCGCCGACAGTGCTGCTGTAAACCTGCTGCAGTTCTACCCGGTACAACTAAGCTTTGAAGAGAACTGGCTGCTGGATCCACCCAGCAGCAACTTTCCCACGGTGCATTTTCGCCACACAGACTCGGCCAATGTCGCATTTCTGGATGGGCATGTGGAAAGTCTGAGCTGGGCCACGTCGGTGCAGGTACCAGGCCCCAACTATATCTACCCGGAACAGGCGGAACAGATGACCCGTCGTCGCCTCGGCTTTTTATCCCGCGGTAACCTGCAGAATCCGCAGCTTCGGGACGAACTGTACGATCTGCAGTGATTTCCGGTCATTTCCTCGCTTCCCGAATGACGTTTGTCGCAACATCTTCCGACCACAGATAAAGTACGGAATGTCATGCCACCCTGGTAAATATTCATAATACCGCCAGCAAAGGCCACCATCATGACGCTCCGGATTGATCACTGTGTGCTCAAAGGAACTGTCCGAAATGACATGAAAAATACCATCGATGGCTGGCTGGAAGTCCGCTCCACTCGCGGTACCGCCACGGTCCTGCTGGCACTCGTCGGAAATCTTCCCGGACATCTGGCCGGGCAATCACTGCATTTCATCAACCACCAACTGCCTCCCACCAGCCCGGATTCCACGCTGCCAGACGCCACGCTGCCAGACGGGCTTCAATATCACCAGATCGGTGTCCTCGGCAGCTGCTCCCTGCCCCGCAATTCCCGCACCGCACCTGCGCAAATCACTCCGTTCACACTGTGCTGGCACGGACCAGATGGACCGGTCAAACTGCAGATCACCCACAGCCTCGTCACCGTGCAACCCCCTCAACACCTGCTCGATCTTCCCCCCTCGCCACCACTCCAACCCACCACCAACTCAACACTCCCGGCAACCACACCACTGCCCTCCCCCGCCGAACTGCCGAATCCGGACCTGCTGCCGGGACAACGACGCGCCTGGCTGATCCTCAAACCACTGCTGGCTCGGCTGGCACAGGCTGGCATCGCTTTCCAC
>CAXBSH010000428.1:0-4583 GCA_963977705.1 uncultured Planctomycetaceae bacterium | reverse complement strand
CCCGCCGCAGCCCCCTATGTAGCCCGAGCATTCCTGACGCCGAGGACAAAAGGTAGCCCGAGCATTCCTGCTCGGCCCCAACCCTCAAAAAACACTGGAGATTTCAAGGTTGACGAGAAATTCGTGCCCGGGCTAAAGCCCAGACTACGGCATCTGCTCCAACCGTTATCGTTCGCCAGCCACACCCCAAACCGTAGCTTGGGCTTCAGCCCGAGGCCCACCCAGCAAAACCGTAGCTTGGGCGTCAGCCCAAATCTCACCCGCCGCTGCCCCCAATGTAGCCCGAGCATTCCTGCTCGGCCCCAACCTTTACAAAACACTGGGTATTTCAAGGGTGACGAGAAGTGTGCCCCCGGGGCTGAAACTCGGACTACGGCATTGGGCCTCGACATTCCGCGTCAGCGGCCTTCGGCTGTGGCCTGAGTTTCCAGCAGTCGGATCCATGGGCCGACGTACTGTCCGTTATCGTGAAACGTGCGACCACTGACCAGATTGCCGTCAATCACACAGGCTTCGTTCACGAAGATACCACCGCAGACTTCCAGATCGAAGCGGCACTTCGGTACTGTCGCCATCCGACGACCACGTACACAGTCGGCATAGGCCGGAATTTCGACCCCGTGACAGACACTGGCAATCGGTTTACCGGCAGCAAAAAAGTGCTTCGTGACTCGCACCAGATCCGCGTCGTACCGGATGTATTCAGGAGCTCGGCCACCAGAAAACAGAATCCCGGCATATTCCTGTTCGCGAATATCGCGAAATGCCACATCGGCCTGAATCGTATAGCCTTCCCATTCCTTTGTGATTGTCCAGCCCGGCTTCACTTCGTGCAGGACCATCTGGTATCGCTGCTGCTCGGGCGCGGCCACAATCGGCTGAAAACCAGCCTCGATCAACCGATAGTAGGGATACATGGTATCCAGAGTCTCAGTGGCGTCACCGACCACGATCAGCACTTTTCCGCGCGCAGTCATCTGATCTTCCTTTTCGCAGATTCTGTTGGCCTGCAGCAGTTCGCTTACAGGCGTTCTTCACTGGCCTTCAGTCGCTCATTGCGGTCAAACGCCAGCAGCTCGGTGATCAGGTCATTCAGTTCCCCCTGAATGATTCGATCCAGCTTGTACAGTGTCAGATTGCAGCGGTGGTCCGTCAATCGATTCTGGGGAAAGTTGTAGGTGCGGATGCGTTCCGAACGATCACCGGATCCCACCAGAGTCCGACGTACGTGGGACCGTTCGCTCTGCAGCTTCTGCTGCTGCTGCTCAAGGATGCGACTGCGCAGGACTCGCATCGCCTTGGCCCGATTCTTATGCTGGCTTTTTTCGTCCTGACACTTCACCACGATGCCTGTGGGCAGGTGAGTAATACGGACGGCACTTTCCGTCTTGTTCACCTTCTGCCCACCCGGACCGCCAGCCCGCATGGTGTCGATTTCCAGATCTTCCGGACGAATATCGATTTCCACTTCGTCGGCTTCCGGCAGCACAGCGACCGTGGCCGCACTGGTATGGACTCGCCCCTGCTGTTCCGTTTCAGGCACACGCTGCACGCGGTGTCCGCCGCTCTCAAACTGCAGAGCGTGGAAAGCCCCCTCGCCGGTGATCGAAAAGACAACTTCCTTCAGCCCACCCAGCTCCGTGGGGCTGAATTCCAGAAGCTCTGTCTTCCACCCCTTCTGTCCGCACCACGCAAGATACATCTCGTACAGATCACGAGCAAACAGGGCGGCTTCGTCACCACCTGTACCAGCACGGACTTCCATGATGCAGGCACCGCGAGTGATGGAGTCGCCGGCGGTTGCCATGTCCTCAAGTTCAACAGCCAGTTCCCTGAACTGAGTCTGCAGCTGAGACAGTTCGGCGCGAGCGTATTCACGAGCTTCGTGATCCGTTTCCTCATCCACCATCATCTTCGCCGCTTCAATGTCCCCCTCCAGCGAATGGAAGCGACGAACAGCGGCAGAGATCTTCGCCAATGAACCCATCTCTTTGCGGATCTCAAGCATCCGTGGCACGTTGGACAGGACGTCCGGGTCCAGCAGCTGCTTTTCCAGCTCGTCATAGCGAGCCGCCTGGCGTTCAAGGGCGGGAAACATGCTCGTTCACTCCGAAGCAAAAAAGAAAAGGACGTGCACGGCCAACCGCGCACGCCCCTATCAGATTTTCCGCATCGAAAGCTACTTCGCGTCGCGACCGGCCCAGTTGTACTTCTTCTGGAACTTCTCGACACGGCCGGCCGAGTCGACGAATTTCATCTTGCCCGTGTAGAACGGATGCGAAGCTGAGCTGATTTCGATCTTGAACAAAGGATATTCCTGACCGTCTTCCCACTTCGTCGTTTCTTTGGTGCGAATCGTGGAATTGATCAGAAAGCGAGTCCCGGTCGAGGTATCCATAAACACGACAGGACGATATTCCGGATGAATGTTCTTCTTCATGACTGCATTTTCCCCGGCAGTGGCCTGAGCGGATGGCAAGTACACCCGCGGTTCCAACTGCTGAACAGCCGCAGAATCGCTGCAGCACCGAGTTCCCCGATGAGCACCCAACCAGACAGCCGGGCACCAGCGAAGTACAAAGAATTGCCGCATCACCCGCGGCAGGCCAAACCGACAAAAATGTCGGAAAAGCGAAGTGAAACAGTGTAAACCCGCCGGGCCAGATCGGCAAGCAAAAAGCAGACCTTGACGCTTTTCCCTGCCTCAGCCCCGGTTTTCGACCGGAAAACAGCCGAAAACAGCCCAGTTTCACCCCACTTCCCATGATTCGGAAGCAACGCCGAAGTCCAGTCCCTGCGGAGGCTTGCGTCCCGCCGTTGCAGCCGAATATGCTGCCTCGTCAAGCCACTCAAGCCCAGCCACCTCGTTCCGTTTTCCCCCGCAGCCACTGCTGCCCATCCTGCGAGCCCCATCCTATGCAGACTCACTCCGGTACTCTTGTCGTTCGCAACGGCCAGCTGATTGATGGCAACGGAGGTTCACCGGTTCCCGACGCAGTGGTGATTGCTGAGAACGGCCGCATCACCTGGACCGGCCCGGCGACGAATGCCCCTGCAGTTCCCCCGGATGCCACCATCATCGATGCACAGGGCGGATCGATCCTGCCGGGACTGGTCGAAGCCCACTTTCACCCCACCTATTTCAACGTCGCCGCACTCGAAGACCTCGACATCAAATATCCGGTCGAATACGTCACGCTGCTGGCAGCAGCCAATGCTCGACTGGCACTGGAATGTGGTTACACGTCCGCCCGCAGTGGCGGCAGCCTGTTCAACATCGACGTGTGGCTGAAACGTGCGATTGAAAACGACATCAGTCCGGGCCCGCGACTGGCTGCCAGCGGACGTGAAATCTGTGGCGTCGGTGGCCTGATGGACTGGAACCCCGACTTCCGGCGAATTGGGATGGAAGGACTGGTCCTGCTGATCAATGGTCCCACCGAAGCTCGCTCAGCCGTCCGCAAACTGGTGAAGGACGGTGTGGAATGGGTGAAAACCTATCCTACTGGTGATGCAGCAGCTCCAGACACCAATGACCACCACACACTGTGCATGACGTTCGAAGAAATGCATGCCGTGGTGGGCACTGCACACAATCACGGCCTGAAGGTCACGGGACACTGCCGCGCGACGGAAGGGATCCGCAATGCTCTCAAAGCCGGCTATGACGCTGTCGAGCACGGCACGTTTATGGATCAGGAGTGTCTTGATCTGCTGCTGGCCCGCGATGTGCCCTGTGTCCCGGCGCTGTATTTTGAATACGCCAGTATTCAACGAGGCCCGGAATTCGGTATGTCGCAGCGAGTGATTGACGGGCATCAGGAGACCCTGGACGGCGGTGCCGAAAGTGCCCGGATGATCCTGAAGGCCGGTGGTTGCCTCGGCATGGGCGGTGATTACGGCTTCGCCTGGAATCCGCACGGTGACTACGCCCGGGAACTCACGTTCTTCGTGAAGTACGTCGGTTTCAGCCCACTGGAAGTACTGACGTGTGCGACGAAGAACGGTGCAAAGCTGCTGGGACGCAGCCACGAAGTCGGCACGGTGGAACCCGGCAAACTGGCTGACCTGCTGGTGGTCCCCGGCGATCCATTGCAGGACATCACGATTCTGGAACGTCGCCACGACTTCATCGCCGTCCTGCAGGGCGGTCTGGTGCGAGCAGGCAGGGCGGCGAATCCCTGAGCGGGTGGTCTGCAGCGGACGATCGGCAGCTGAATACTGCGGCAACGGCATCGCTGAATGTGTGGGGCAAAGGACAGCCGGGCAGGAATGATGCGAGAGCCAAAACACGTAGACCGGGCATTCCTGCCCGGCCCCCCTTGAAAACCAAAGTGTTTTCATTAGTAATGCGGCGCTGAAGCCCGGGCTACCCATTTTTGTCCTCGGCGTCAGGAATGCCCGGGCTAAGGTTGTGAGCGAAAAACGACAACTGAACACTGACAATTGACTGCGGCTCGGCAGGAGCCTCGCCCTTCCAAAGGGGACTTCGCTGGGACCACCGAGCACCAGCTCGGTAACGCCTAACAACAAACACCCGCCAGCTGACGCTAACGGCTCGCCAGGGGCCAGCAGCTTCCTGG
>CAXBSH010000427.1:0-4606 GCA_963977705.1 uncultured Planctomycetaceae bacterium | reverse complement strand
GCTGGAGCAGGAACGGGGCACGGAATCCTTCGCACGCCGCAAAGCAGCCGCAGCCGTTCGCCGCGAAAAAACTCAAACGGCTCTTGTCGAAGATTTCACCGCCGCAGTACTCGAATTCCTCCAGTTTCACCCGACCTGGACTGACCTCGCACAGCAGCTGGCCACCGCCGTTGCCCGACACGCGACACCCGTCGGCAGTGGAACTGTTGCCAGAACCCGACAGATTCCCGTCGAACGCCGCGCAGCCGCCGCAGTGATCGCATGGATGAGACATCAGACAACAGCCTACGACTGCATGGTGATCCCGCGAGTCAAAGGAAAACGCCGCGAAATTCGACAAATGCTGGCGAAAACCTCCAGACAACTGCTGAGCCGCTACCGCAATGGTGAGCCCCGCGATCCTCAGTGCCCCCTGTACCGCGCTCTCAACGATCAGTCGAACCAGACGTGACCCACCGCGCCTTGTATGGGCGAATATCCCCGAACACCAATTCTCCAGCCGGGTTCAGCAGCTGCACACGCTCAGTCCAGCGACCCACCACCACCCAACCACTCACCGGATGCACATCCACAGACTTGATTTTCCCCTCATCCTGCAGCAGCTTGTAGGGACGAAAATCGTGGCTGTCTCTGTCAAACAGAAACACATTGTGCTCCGTCGTTACCAACAGCTCTGAGGTCCCCGGTACGGCACGCAGATCATGCCCGTCCGGATCGGGCAGACGCCACGTCGACTGCAGCTTCAGCTGCGGTACTGCCGTCGCCCAGTCCTGCAACTCATAACACCGCAGCTCGTCAAACCCCAGTGCCCAGAGACACTCACGCTGCTGATCCCAGAAGACTCCATGAGCAGACTTCAGTGGCGTACGATACACCGGCACAGCGGTCCCCTGCAGATCAAATACCTCCAGATGATCACCACTCAACGAACTGGCCACTACCACTCGCTCACGCGGCAGAAGATCAAGGGAATGAGCATTCCGCGATGTAGCACGCCAGATCACCTTGCCACCCGCACGCTCCAGCAGCGCACAACCACCATTCGAAGCACACACCAGTACCCGACGACCACCCTCCACAACCTTGCACTCATCCAGATGATGAAACTGTTTCCGCACCTCAGCCGGAATGTCGACAGCCTCCTGACCACTCCAGCGCCACAGCCTGTTCAATCGCCCCGCCACAGCCTCCCCGGCATCCACGATCACAACCTCATCACCACCCGCCAGAATCAACTCATCAGCCAAAATCCTGCTCGACAATGACAGCAGTACCAGCAACAGCAGACAAAACACACCCCGACACAGTTCCATTGCTGACACTCCAACAGCAGCACTCACGGTTTCATCCAGCACCGGCAGTTCCACACAATCCTTGAAACATCGGCCCTCTGGACACGAACCACACACGCCTGCCCCGCAACACAAAAGTCGGCAAACGATTTGAGCTTAAGTCTACCAAGACGAAAACCGAAATGCCTGTCAACCGTACAGCAGTGCTGCATCGCCGGCTGAATCGCTCTTCATTGCCCTCCTGCTGCGGTAATGACTCACCACGCTTTCACTGAAAAAATACGCAGCCGCATGCCAGCCCCCAAACCTAACAGCTCAATCACGCCCCAATTGGCCAACGGCCCGAGTCAACCTAACCTCGGGCATCGCCCAGGGACAATGGCAGCAATTTTGCAGGGAATGAACCGGGCTGAAGCCCACGCTACCGTGTCGGGGTGAGCCTTCTTTCCCGGGACCACCGAGCACCAACTCGGTGACAGTAACCCACCTACCCGCAGTTCAGCAGGAGCCTCACCCTCCCAAAGGGACCTTCACCTGCTTTGCCCCCTGACCCCTGACCCCTGATTACTGATTACTGATGACTGACCACTTTCTTCCCAGCCCCCGTTTTCCGGCATTCCAGCAGCCACCCGCCCACATCATAATCCCCACAACAACAAACCAAACCAAACCCCGCTAACCCACAACCCAGCCAAGCAGGGCAGGGCAGGGCAGGGCAACCGGACACCCGCAGCACACAGGACGCAATCGCTATGGAAATCACAGACTACGCCTTCTTTCCCACTCGAGTCATCACGATCCAGTTTCCAGAAACCGAATCACTCAATGCTCAGCTCTGTGAATTGCTCAATCAACGACCGGAACTCGATGACAAATTCAATACTCAG
The DNA here is from genome assembly GCA_963977705.1 of uncultured Planctomycetaceae bacterium. Lineage (GTDB taxonomy): Bacteria > Planctomycetota > Planctomycetia > Planctomycetales > Planctomycetaceae > SXXK01. The sequence goes on along the minus strand of CAXBSH010000427.1, from coordinate 2,427 downwards.
CCGGAAGCCATGAACCTGCTGCGACTGGCCAGTACCGTGCCCGCAATCGCTCAACTGAGAACCATGTTCATGACGGCCGCCACACGCTGGCTTGAAGCGGAAGGGATTCGCGGTGTCACTGGCATGGACCTGCTGCTGTTCACCAACCGCATGGCTCCCGGCGACTCGACAACCGTCCATAATCACCGCGCTGATCTCGTCGGTATCTACTACGCACGCACCGCCACCACCACTCATAACCCCATCCAGACGACAGATGGAGCAGACTACTTTGATGCCGGCGATGGAGTCCTTCTGCTGCACGATCCCCGCTTCAATGCCAATCTCACCGCCGTCTGCGAACGCGATCACGTCAAAGTCTTCCCGCGTCCCGGACTGATGCTTGTCTTCCCTGCCTACCTCTGGCATTCTGTCACACCACACCGCGGCAATTTTCATCGCGTCGCATGGTCCATGAATTTCACACTCCGCTGGCCCGCCGGCCCCGAAGAATTTCAGCCTCTGCAATAACACGTCGAAAGAACTTGACGAAATAACACGACACTCTCGCCGCGACAGCAATCGGCAGGCCACCCACCCACTGCCTACTCCGCATCCGCTCCACGATCCGCTGGCATCGTCCGATTCCAGTCCATTAATGCTCCCAGCATGCTGCTCACAACATCCCCGTGCTGCTTCGCCACGTTCGTTGTTTCACCTCGGTCCAGCTGCAGATCATACAGTTCCACATTTGTTCCGTCATATTCACACAACAGCTTCCATCGCCCCTTGCGCATCGCCAGATCCGGCAGGTCAGGAGTATCATAGGACGAGTTCCGATCGGGCGGACGACGAAAAAATAACGGTGCCTTCCGCGAACCACCCTCGCCCAGCAACGTCGCAGTCAATGATTCCCCGTCAAACTGCACGGACTCCGGCCAAACCGTGCCCGTCAGATCCAGCAAAGTCGGCACCAGATCCAGCGCACAGAAGACAGACTCGCGATCCACCCGCCCGGACTGCCGCAGCACTCCCGGCCCCCACACCACCAGCGACGACCGCACACCACCCTCGTACAGCTGAGTCTTATAGCCGCGAAACGGGCCCGCAGAGCCCGCTCCCTTCTCCGGCCCGTTGTCCGAACAAATCAGAACCAGAGTATTTCGCTGCAGTTGCTCGTCACTGCGAATCACATCAAACAGCTTCCCCAGTTGCCGATCCATCGCACGCAGAACCGACAGATACTGACCGCGCCTGCCGTCAGCCCACTGGTCAACCGGCGGCCAGAACGGCGAATGCACATCATCCGGCCAGAGATTGATATAACACGGTTTGCCGGCAGCCTGCGCACGCCGCAGAAACGAAACGGCACCATCTACAAATCCCCCGGTAATCTCCGATCGCAGCATCCACCTCGCACCAGCACCCAGTCGCTCAGCATCCGCCCAGATCCGTTCGGGAGACTGCTGCCCAGGCTTCAATGTCAGTGGCAACAGCTTCGGACCCATACCTTCAAAGTTTGTCAATGACTGATCAAACCCATATCCACTGATCGCCGGCGCGTCTGCAACGTCACGCTGACCACCCATATGCCACTTGCCGAAATGTCCCGTCGCATAGCCCGCCCGCTGCAGCGATCGAGCCAGCATTGGTGCGGCAGGATCCAGCCACTGCGCCATCCCACGACGCTCATTATCCGCTCGATTATTCAGATACGATGTGATCCGCCACCGCTGAGGATACTGCCCCGTCGATATCGCTGTCCGCGACGGTGAACAGATCGGCGAATTCACATAAAACTGCTCGAATCGCAGACCTTCAGATGCCAGTCGATCGATATTCGGAGTCTCTGCAGCGCTGTTGCCGAAACATGAAAAATCGCCCCAGCCCATGTCATCAATCAACACCAGGATCACATTCAACCGAGGCGTGGCATCCCCCCTCGCTGTACCCAGCCCGACTGTCGAGAACAGCAGCAGAACCATCGCCACCCGCATCAATCGCTCCAGCATCCCGACACTTCCTGCACTGAACCACTCGACAACACCCTCAAGCCAGCATTACGCTGTCACACTATCCCGCACTGGCACCGGTTTCTCAAGCCCGACATCCCGCACCTCCACTGGTCAGGCGACGAATTCGCACCAGCCCTGCAGATTCCTTTTCTCGGCCCCGCAGATACCTGATTTCACAGGCAGATCTTTCACGGTGCCAACGAAATCATCGATCGCCAGGTCATGTCGGCACTTCTGAGGAAGCATCCTTCGCAGTCCCCATGATGCGGATGGCAACGTCAGCGTTTTCAGGAAACCGCCGTGGTGAAAAAAACTGCGGGCGAGTGAAGAACGATGCATCACGCGGTTCCGCAGGATCCGCACCCTCCCCGGGAAGGCGTCCTCTACTCTCCACCATTCACGCTCTAATCTCTACCCTCACCAAGCGGGTGAT
>CAXBSH010000426.1:0-4615 GCA_963977705.1 uncultured Planctomycetaceae bacterium | reverse complement strand
AGCAGACGACGCATCAAAGCGATGACTTCGCCGTTTGAAAGTCCGAACTGTCGTTCAATGGCATCGAACGACGTCCGATCCTCCCACGCCATTCGCACAATTCGATCCTCATCCTCAACCGTCAGAGCTGGCATCACACCGGTTTTTTCTGTACGAGGCATAGGTTGGTTCCCGCGGGCTACGGCCTGATGTCTGTGCTGTCGTCATCCAGGCGCCCGCACTGTCATAGACAGAAAATACGCGGTGGCAACAGGTTATGGACGGCGTTTGCGTAGCTTGTGAATCCGTAAGGACGCGGTAGGATGAGTTCCTCACGATTGCCGTTGGCTCTTGAAATGGAAGAATGCTGATGCGTTTGCTGCTGATCGCTCTGTTGAATCTGCTGTCCTGCTGCGGCGTCACAACCGCCGCTGAGAGCGTTGGTCGTTACGCCATCATTGTTCGTCACGGGTTGGCCGATACTCCGTGGCAGCAGGTGGTGCAGGCATTGCAGACGCGTTATGAGGGGCAGGTCTTTACCTTTGAGAAGACTCCGGATGAGGTGCGACAGGCGGTTGGCCAGTACCATCCGCGTTATGTGTGTTTCGTCTGTCGGCCGGACGAGAATTTTCCTGAGTTTGTACTGCTGGCCAATCGCCTGTGCCGTGAGCTGGATGATGATCCCTATGTGGACGCCATCTGGGGCATCCTGACCGGCCTCGATGCTCAGCAGGCTCTTGAGACCGCAAAGTCGCAGCCCGTGATTGTGCAGCGAGCATTCACAAAGACTCAGGGAGACTGGTTGAACTGGGTGCCGGAAGGCGAGTACATCACGGAATGGACGAGAGATCGCGGTGAACTTGGCAGAAAGCAGCCTGCAGGGCAGTTCGAATTGACTGCGGGAGGCCCCGCTACTGACGTGGATGATCTGAAGTATGTGCACGGACTGCTGGCACGCGATCAGTTTGATCTGCTGATAGGCTCAGGACACGGTGGACAGAATAACTGGATGCTGATGTATCCCTCGGGCGCCGGCTTCCTGACAGCCACGGACGGAAATCTGTCAATGGGAGCGCCTGGAATCAACCTGCCTTTACAGGCAAAGCATCCAAAACTGTATTGGGCGGTCGGTAACTGCCTGACTGGTGAAGTCAACTCCCCGCAGAACAGCTTCAGAAACTCATACGCGCTGGCATGGATGAAAAATGGGGCGAGGCAGTATATCGGAGCAGTTCAGCCCACATGGTATGAGCTGAACTGGAATATGGCGGACTGGTTTCTGAAGCAGGATGGACGTTGGACGTTTTCCGAATCGCTGTTCCTGCTGCGTCAATGGTCACAGTACCTGCTGGCCGAGGGCGTTGTGTCGGGACAGGATCGTCGAGGTACGGAATACACTGACGGAATTTTTGTGCTGTATGGAGACCCGGCCTTGGCTGGTCGAGTTGCCAGTCATCGCACGCCGGCTCTGAGTGAGACACTGACCATGGAACCAGACCACGATCAGCCCGGTCGAGTTCGCATGACGTACCATGTCAAAGTCAACTTTGTCGGTTCCGGCAACAAACGCACGACTGAGAAGTATAACGGATGGCGAATCTTCAGTTACCTGTTGCCGGCTGATGTCAGCGATGTACAGATTGAGAAATCTGACTTTGCCAAAGTGGTCGTTCCGGGTGAAACTTTGATCTGGGATGCGGGTGTGGGACTCAAAGTCGGTGAAGAACGCTCAGTCACCTTCACCGCCCTGCAACGGAAGTAAACAGTCACAAGGCGGAGTGCTGTGGAATTGATCGTGAATCCTGCCCCTGATTGCTGTGATCAACGGAATCACTGTGCTCGGCTGTCCACATAGATCGGATTCGTCAGGATCCATGTCATGTCCGATCCAGCAACCGTCAGCCATGTTTCGCAGCGGTAAACTCCGGGCTGCTGAATCTGCAGATCCAGCTCAGGTCCTGTGGATTCGGCAAACGGCTCTCCGTTGCGGATGATTTTCCAGCGACAGGGCAGGGGACTGCGGCCTTTAAGACGGCAGTCTGAGTCCAGTTGAGTGCGACCGCCGGGCTGGGTGGTGCTGCTGTTCGACTGCAGGTTGAACTGGAATCCCTGGGAATCTGCAAGCCAGTCAAACGCCACAAAACACCGCCCGGCATCCAGGCATTCACGGACCGACTCTTCATTCAGTTCCTTAAGCAGCAGATGGGTGGCAACGTGTCTCAGGCTGTGCTCGTAGCGATCGAGATACAGCGAAAAAATCAGATCACCCGGTTTTCGTCCCTGCCGCAGCTGCTCGCTGTCGGGGATCACGCTCAGATCAATATCCAGCAGTTTTTCGCCCAGCGCATCTTCCAGTGTTCCGCGATTGTCGGCGATCCAGCGAATTCCGAACCCAACGTTTTGATGCGCATCGTTTGCTGAGACGGCTGTGTGAGGTGCTGTCTGACACAGTTGATCATAACGTCGCAGATAATCGGCCGGATAGTTCTGGATGGCCCCGAAACATTCCTGAGGATATTTCTGGATGGCAACCGACAGCTGAAAAAGTCTGAAAGGATTTTTCAGAGCGGCAACAAGGCCCTTTTCTTCTTTGAAATCGGCGTGAGTGTTATAGATTTCGGTACCGCTCACACCCGCAATCTTCCAGTCCATGCGCTCCTCAAGGTGCGACACAAAGATCTGGCCGTTGCGGCCACGCACCAGATCGGCAAGTTCCTGTGGTGAGCCGGTCGTGATGCCCTGCAGGCTGAATGTCGGGTAAACCAGGAATCCGGATTGTTCCGCCCCCGGGATCAGCAGAACGCCGTCCTGCAGCCCGCGATGCCCATCCCTGAAAAAGTCATAGTGCGGAGCCGGATGCTCGGTAAACATCAGGATCGATGTGCCCGCTCTCTTCGCGGCCGCAAGAATGTCGGGCAGCTGACCGCGGCTGTCGTGGGAAAAGTGCGAGTGTACATGCAGGTTCGCTCGGTACTGCTGGTAGCCATCCGTGCGAGCAATGGTTTTTCTCTGAGCCGCAAACTCTGCCCGAGCCTGCTGCACAGCCTGCAGACGCGGGACCTGCAGACGATCGACGGCATCTTCCGCAGATGTGCTCTGACAGGCGTTCAGAATACAGCCGGCAATCAGAGAACAAATGAACAAGCGGAAGCCAAACCGCAATAAACATTGGTGCATGGACATTTCGTGCTCACAAAGATCAGAAAGATCAGTCGCATTAGAGGTTTTACTGTGGCGGTGGCAGAGGCGGGTCAGGATATTGATCTGCAGGCCTTCGTCCGCCGCCTCCGCCAGGGGAGTCGTCCGGGATAGTGTACGTGTCAATCACCTCACTGGTTCGTCCGTACCACGACATAAACGCCACCACACAACAAGCGGAAAGAAGCAGTGAGGGCAGCAGATGTCTGTTAAGCCCGGGTGTGTGTGTGCGGCCGGCCAACAGCGCAATTTGCATGCAGGCCCCCAGTCCCCAGAAAACGCCGCTGATCGTCGCCACGACGCTCATAAATCGGTCGAAGCCTGGCAGTGCCGTCTGACTTACTGCAGGGGCGGATGAAATCTTATGAAAGTACTGCGTGCCAATAAACCAGACTCCGATTGCGAACAGCGGAAATACCCAGCTGAGATGTGGGTAGCGTTGCATCCGTTGCAACCATGATGGACCTTGCAGCGCAACCACGCTTGTCCGAGCTTCAGTCTCGGGAACCCAGGGATTCGCTTGCGTCTGTGGATCATTCTGCATCGGCGATCATCTCCCGTGGGTTTTTGGATCACAGAGAAGGGGGTAGCACTATTCGTCAGACCAGATCGATTATTTAGTTTACGCTGGAGACATACCGCGGTAAACTGAGAAAAATATGAGATTGGCACGGGGGTCCGTGTGATGCAGAAATTCAATGACGAGATGCTGGCACTGAAGCAGGCCGCAAAAACTTGGTTTTGCGGATTGGCGGCAGTCGCAGTGCTGGCGATTACCCTGCGAATCCTTGGTACCTATCGCTTTTATTTGCCACCGAATTTCCAGCAGGGATTTCTCAGGGACCGACAGGCATATTTCTGGTCTTCGCTCTACGGAGTTGGCTTTTACCTGCACATCATCGGGGCTCCAGTCGCGCTGATCTGTGGCCTGCCGCAATTCAGTCGCCTATTGCTGATCTGGTCACCCCGACTGCATCGACTGCTGGGTCGATCCTATGCACTGGCCGTTCTTATGGCGGCCGCTCCGGGTGGTTTTGTGATGGGGTTTCGAAGTTTTGCGGGTGCTCCTGCAGCAATTTGCTTTTCCGTCATGAGCCTGCTGGTCAGCCTGTTTACAGTACTGGCGTGGCGTGACGCCATCCGGCGCAGGTTTGCAGAACACCGTCGCTGGATGATTCGCAGTTATCTGATGATGCTGTCGGCCGTGCTGCTGCGATTGATCGATCCTTTGCTTCGTGATCTGGGAGTTCCCGGTCAGCTGTCTTACATCTGTTCATTGTGGCTAAGCTGGGTACCGTCACTGCTGATTTTCGAGGTCACTGAACGCTATCGTGCTAAAAAAAGCGACTCGAAGTGAATTGATGTGCGCGGTGTTCAAGTGGTGGTGCCTTTTCTCGCCATGGAATGACCCGGAAAAAACGGCGGTTGGGGGGATTTT
>CAXBSH010000425.1:0-4669 GCA_963977705.1 uncultured Planctomycetaceae bacterium | reverse complement strand
TCTTCCGATCTCCAGCGATAACCAAATGTCTCGGCATTCAGCGCCGCCGGAGTTGCAAACGTCGACCAGCCAATCGGCACCTTCTGCTCACGCGGCACCGGAGGCTTGTAAATCTGCCATGTAGCACCACCCTGCCCCGTAAACTGATGCACCGCAGCCGCGGACGGATCAATCCGACCACTGGCCACTGCCCCACCGCCAAACCACTCACGCACACCATCCCACAAAGCCTTCCGACTGTAGGCCGAAATCCTATGCACAACCGGAGATGTCCCGTCCTCACTCATCGGAAATCCCGTCGGTGCAATCCTTGCGTACAACTGCCCTCCACTGTCCGTGCCCTGCCACGCCGGAACATACTGAGTTTCCATCTGCACAGCTTTGTTCGGTTGAGATGGCTTCGCATCCAGAAACTCCCCGCTCACAGCGGAATCCGTTATCGCCGCTCGCGACCAGAAGTTGGGAGTAAAAAAGGCGACGGGGCCCCGAAAATTGCCGGCATTCAGAAACAACGTCCACGACTGATTGCCAGTCGGCACATTCGCCCCATTCGTCGTCGACTTCGGCTCTGTCAAAGGTAACGGCAAGTACCCGTAACCCAGCAGCTCACCACAGGTCCCCTGCTTCAGATTCAAGCCATCCGGAGGCCACAGAATCCAGGGACTCAACTGAGCCACGCCATACTTCCCGGACGGTTTGTCCCAGTCCCGACCTTTGCCCGCCCCAGGACCATTCGCCCACTCCACAAAATTTCGCGCCACACCCCCCATAATGAACTTCGGTGTTTCGGTGGCAAAACGAGTATCCCGCCACCAGCCCAGACCACCCTCGATGTCCGAATACTTGTCCTTATGATTGTCGTCCGGGTATTGAGCAAACATCCACGTGCCAAACAGTCCGGTCTGAAAACGATCCCCCGGATAATGCTGCAGCAAAGGCCACGCCGCGACATACATCGAAAAGCCAGCGTTGTAGTCCTGCGAAACCTTCGTATGAGGAACCAGCAGATAACCGGCCATTTCTCCTTCCTGTGGCTGACCAGGTCGCGGCGCTTCAGCACCTGCCGGCTCATCCGCAACACCACAAGCACCCACCCCCCACCAGCACACCACATTGATCAACAACAGAAATCGAATGAGACAATTCACAATCCGTACCCTTCGGAAACACAAGGCCAGTCACGGACAAACACTCGCTGACACATCCTACTGGAATATCACTCAAAGATGAAATCGGTTCCACTGCCTGCAGCACACTCCACCGTACCCTGGGTTTCAGCCCGAGCCATAACCCTTCCGTACCCTCGGCCTCAGCCCGAGCCTTAACCCGTAAAATGCGATGTTTGTGATGCCGCTCCGCTGCTGCAGAAGAGGAACTCCATGATTTTTCGGCTGCATTTTTTCTCGGGCGTTGCCGAGGAATACGGTGACTATGGCCGTTTGCCAAATTGTAGGTGCGGGCGCATTGGACACAGGGCTGCGTCCTACGCTACCGGAAACCGTCCATTCAGGCCTGAATCGCAACCACGAACACGACACACACCAAACACACCCCCGAGGCCTGCAGGGCCAATCTCAGCATAGCCAGGTGCGTTAGCACCTGGTCACGACAATGCGGCGACAACACCGGAACGGCGTAGCGCCAGCCAAGCCACAGAGTTCAAAACACATCCCACTGAAGAACCCCAAAACGCAACGCATGGGTTCCAGAGCTGGTCCTTCGTGGCTGGACACGACGCCCAGTAACATGGTGTCGGCGACCTCACCAGGCTGGTGCCTCGTGTTCCCCAAACCCGACCACCGCGAAGCCATTGAGTTACTCAACCTACTGACCATAGCCAGATCAGCATCGATGTGGATTGCAATAGAAATCGCTGCCGATTTACCGCAGACATGGTGACTTGCAAGCGATCTGACGACATGTTGCCAAAAAGCGACAGCCAAATCATCTGCATTTGTGACGGGCAGACCACCCAACAAACCGCTCAATCAGACTCCGCGCGACCCAGCCACCGCACTGCATTCTCAATCACCTGCAACGGCTCCTTCTGCAGAAAGATCGGAAACAGCTCGTGACCCGGGCGGAAATAAAAGACTCGACCAGCCCCCACTTTCCAGACACAACCACTGCGAAAATACTCGCCTCGATCCCAGCGTTCCTCGAATACCACAGCATCCGGTTCCGGCACATGAAACGGCTCACCATACATTTCCGTATGCGCGATGTCCCACGTCTTCGGCAGACCAGCAGCAATCGGATGATCCGGAAGCTTCGTCGTCACGTGTGATGCGGCCCCATCAGGACGCCATGCCGGAAACACACACTGCGGCAGTGTCAGTTTCCGAATCGAACCCTCACCCACTTCCACATACGGCGTTCTGCGATCGCCCTCTTTCACAGCCTTCCCATACGGAGATTCATTCGCGTACTGCCAGACTACAGTTTTCCGCTCGCTTTCTGACAGCCCCCGCACTGCATCAGACTTCGCTCGTTCCTGCATCAACCGCACAAAAGCCTTGTGCCAGTGCGCCGAATGAATGGCCACCAGCCCCAGCTTTCCGGACTGCACCCTTTGCACAACACCCTCAATCAGCGCATCATCCTGCTCACGTACCCGAATATGGCTCCACACCACAAGCACGTCTGTCTGATCCAGCCGATCGGCCGACAGTCCCTGCTGCGGATCACGCAGACTGACACTGCTGACCTGCAATCCGGGTCGCAGCCGTAACGCCTCTGCGATTGTCTCACCCAGAAATCGCTCGCCGTACGCCTGCTTCTGCTCCGGCTGCTGCTCATCCCAGATCAGGACTCGGACCACATCATCAGCCTGCACTGCTGACACACTCAGCAGCACTGCCATCAGACTTCCAGCAAATCGCTGTACAATACGCACCATCTGTCTGCTCCCTGCAGCACTTGCCTGCTGATGTTCAGAACCCTGTTCCCTGCAGTTCAAAAATCCACTGCAGTGCCCGATCCATCATCCGTTCGCCAGCACCCACCTCAGCAGGTGCCACCTGATTATCAGCGCCGTAACCACCTTCAGCCGCTCCCTCGATCGTTGGGAAGTACTGATGGTAGCCGTTGCAGTAGCCAAAGAAAAAGACATGCTCCGCACGGGAACGCTGTCGCAGCCGAATTGCGTGCTGACAGAAGAATTCGCCGGAAACCCCTACCAGAGCAATTTTCTGATTCAGCACTGCCACTGTCAGCCGCGGTCGAATACCGTCAGCATATTCATCCACAAAATTCAGCACCAGTTCAGGAAAGAATGCGGTGGCATATACAGCCTGAACCAGCGGATTGCGAAAGTCCACACGCGACTCAAAAGTGAACCGCTGCTCCTGCACGCGAATCGATGGTCGCTCAACCGGCTGCGGCTGCAGGGTCTGCAACAGCTTCACAGCTTCTTTGCCCAGTGCAGTCCCATACTGATTGTGATCACCAAACGGTCCGCGATTCGTGGACAGATCACCGGCCGCCCCCTGCATAAAGACCGCCTGCCCGCCATGCACTGACTCAATCTCTGCTCGCAGTGCCCCGGCAAAGTCTGATGAAAACAGCAGTTTTTCCTGAGGCAGACTGGTGGGATGTGCCGCAAAATTCACTACGACAGCAATTGGCTTTCCCGTCTCTGCATCATCCAGTCGCAGCAGATTCAGGAGCGCATCCAGCGGTGCTGGCTGTTGCTTCGAATGCCGATTGCGATTGAAGTTTTCCAGCTCAACACCACCGGCTGCCAGCTTCGCCGGACGCAGACCCGCCACCGCCCGACCGGCCGCATCCACTATCCCATTCTCAAGCTGCTGGTAGTATCGCAGCGCCGCATCAAAACGACCTTTGCCACGATTCTCCCGATCACTCAGCTCCAGTACCGGACCGTGATGCGTGTGCGAACCTGCGATGAATGAATTGGCGATTCCATGCTGTTCCTGCAGACGAGTTCGTATGCGCTGCAACGACTCTTCAGAAGGCGAACGCCCCAGATCAAGACCAACAATAGCCAGTCGATCCTTGCCCGCCTGCAGCACCACCACATTCGCCTGCAATCGCTCCTGAACACCCTGCGATAATGCCGCATGCCGCGATCCATAACCCCACATCGGCACAGGTTCTGCAGGCGTCACATCTGCTACCGCAGCACCCGCCAGAAACTGGTCCTGCGCCAGCACCGTCCCAGGACACAGCTCGCAGCAATGCCACACGGCGAACACCACCATGCAATAACGCCAGCCGGATCCGAGCCACGAAAGTCGTTCCATTCGCCTGCCTGTCATCTGCATCCTCATTTCCAACTATCGCCCCTGACTAAAAGCCGTCACGACCTGCGACATTCTCGTTTGCCCATCCGCCTCAAAGCAACCGGCAAGCCACGGAATGAAACGTAAGTACACGGAAAATCGCAGCACATGGATTTTATCGCCAGCACTTCCTGCCTGTGCGAAACACCCATAGATCAGTGATGTAAGAGGGGCCTGACCGATTCGCTGCCCGGTGTTCCCCTGACGCGGCCACCGTCACGCAATGCGCATTTCCAACGCCCCTGCCCCCACCACTTCACCCCCACCCCGTAGCTTGGGCTTCAGCCCGAGTCCACCCCTCCTCACCACTCCCCTAGCTTGGGCTTCAGCCCGAGTCCCCCCTCACCCGTAGCCCGAGCATTCCT
>CAXBSH010000424.1:0-4682 GCA_963977705.1 uncultured Planctomycetaceae bacterium | reverse complement strand
CTACATACTTCCAACAAAACCACCGTACACCACTCACCCCGGCAACCCCCACAACAGCAACTGCAACATCTCCAGATGCTGCACCAGACGCAAAGCCTGCTCAGCTTCCGACATCCCACCAACAGCACCACCGCTGCGCCGGACCTCCGTCGATAACTCAATCAGACGTATCGGATCCAGCCTTCCCCCCGACACCAGACGACCAGCTCGCGCTATCACACCCGCACCAGCCCCCAACTCACGCAACCAGCCCAGCAGGGCCCCGCCCACCTGCTGCAACACCGGATGTTCACCCACGCGACGAAACCACCACCCGGCATTCCCCGGATCCGGTTCCCGACGATGCATAATCCCATGCCAGTAGTCCGCTGTCCGCGGATTCCCCCGACCTTCCATCGTCTGCGAAATCTGATGCGACTCATCCGCATGGTCCCAGTACAACAGCAGGCCCGCAGCAAAACACTTCGCTGCCGCACCCCGCAGACCACACTCACCAATCACCAGATCAATGGCACACTGCAACTGCCCCACCGAAAACAGACAGGGACAAGGCACGGCCCCCGGAGTCACTGCAGCCAGCCGTTCAGCTTGCGACTCTTCAACCGTATGACGCACTGCAGCACCCACAAGCCGACCGCCAGCCACCACCGCCGACAGACCGCCACCGGAATCCTGCAGCAGACGCTCACGAGCAATCAACAGCAGATCGGCGGCACCCCACCGTTGCAGCCACGGCCGCAACGCTGCCGGCACGCGAGCCTGCAGGGCGCCGGGCACCGCATCCACCGCAAAAATCACCGCCGCATCCAACTCACCGGATGCCAGCTGATCACACCACTGACCAATCCCCTCCAGCAGTTGCCCCAGCGCTGCTACACCACCGCCACCACCCCACACACCCACCACCGACTCCGCACCCGCCATACTCAACACATCAGCACAGGTCAGATCCGACACCGCCGGAACACCCACCACTCGATACTCGCCAGACGCTGCAACAACTGCCAGCGATTCCTGCGTCAGCAACTCCGGTATCAGCAGCAGCATCACACAAATATCCGTTGTCAGTAAATCGAAGGTGGTGGAGTCACACTGCCGTCAGCATGCAGAAAGCGAAAATCACAGCCCTCATGAGCCTGCGTGGTCTGCTCATGAAACAATCGCCCATAGCCCCGCGAAAAAGCCGGATCCGCCGGAACCCACGCCGCCCTGCGTCTAGCCAGCTCGTCGGCAGAAACCTCCAGCGTCAACGTGCGACCAGCCACGTCCAGACAAATCATGTCACCACTCTGAACCAAAGCCAAAGGTCCCCCCACATGCGACTCAGGAGAAACATGCAGGACACACGCCCCATAACTGGTCCCACTCATCCGCGCATCACTGATGCGAACCATGTCCCGCACACCCTGCTGCAACAAATACTTCGGAATCGGCAGCATACCCCACTCCGGAATCCCAGGCGCTCCCAATGGACCAGCACTCTGCAGCACAATCACATGCTCAGAGGTCAAACCCAGAGCCGGGTCGTCAATCCTCGCCTTCAGATCCGGATAGCTGCTGAATACCGCCGCCGGACCACGATGCTGCAACAAACGCGACTCCGCCGCCGCGGGCTTGATCACACAACCATCCGGAGCCAGATTGCCACGCAACACCGCCAGACTGCCCGTCGAACACACGGGGTTATTACGCACCCGAATCACGTCCTCGTTCCAGATCTTCGCACCCTCAAGATAGTCGGACAAGGTGCCAAACTGCACCGTCGGAGCATCCAGATGCAGCAGGTCACGAATCTGATCCAGCAAAGCCGGCAAACCGCCCGCGTCAAAAAAATCTCCCATCACATACTGACCCGTCGGACGCAGATTCGCCAGCACAGGAGTCCGCCCGGAAATGCGATCAAAATCCTCCAGAGTCAATCCCGCCTGAGCACGACCGGACATCGCCATCAAATGCACAATCGCATTCGTAGACCCACCCAGCGCCATCAGTACCGTCACCGCATTCTCAAACGCCTCTCGACGCAGAATCTGCGACGGACGGCGATCACACCACGCCAGCTCCACCGCCGCTCGACCAGTCTCTGATGCCATCCGACTGTGACCGGAATGCGTCGCCGGCAGAGAACTGGCACCCGCCAGCGTCATCCCCATCGCCTCCGCGATCGCCGTCATCGTCGACGCCGTACCCATCGTCATACAATGACCCGGTGATGCCGCGATATAGTCCTCCAGATGACACCACGCTTCACACGACATCCGACCAGCACCACGCTCAGCCCAGAATCGCCAGACGTCCGTACCACTGGCCAGCTGCTCGCCATGCCAGCTGGTCCGATTCATCGGACCACCCGGCATCACAATCGATGGCACGTCAGCACTCAAAGCCCCCATCAGCAACGCCGGAGTCGTCTTGTCACAGCCACCCATCAGCACCGCGGCATCCAGAGGATACGTCCGCAGAACCTCCTCAGTCTCCATCGCCAGGAAGTTCCGGTAATACATCGAAGTGGGCTTCATAAAGGTTTCACTGAGCCCCATCACAGGAATCTCAACCGGAAACCCACCCGCCTGCCACACGCCCCGCTTGATCTCCTCGGCACGCTGCCGGAAATGCGCGTGACACGAAATCAAATCATTCCACGTATTCAGGATTCCAATCACCGGCTTGCCGGCAAAATCCTCCGTCGAAAAACCCGCCTGCTTCTGACGCGATCGATGGCCAAACGAACGCAGATCGTCCGGACCAAGATAACGATGACTGCGGAGCTGATCAGGGGCCAGACGAGCAGACGGCGACATGCGTGCAAACTTCAAAAAAGCCGGAAAGAAACAAAACAACGGCAACTGCCCGCGATTCTACGGACACCCACCCGCACAGGTCAATCACCCCACTCAACGCGCTGACGTGCCGGACCGCCGGACCACTTTCGCCGCTCGCACCCCCGTGCCCTTTCCCACAGTCGCCTTCACGCCCTTCTTTGCAGCCTTCTTCGCGGCCTTCTTCACAATCGACTTCGCAGCCTTCTCTGCCACCTTCTTCACTGCCTTCCTGACCGCCCGCTTCGCTGGCGACTTGACCACCCCCTTCGCTGCGGACTTGCCCGTTGCTTTCGCAACAGCCACCTTAACAGGCAACTGCGAGGCACCGCGAAACTCGGCAATGCGAGCAATCAGGTCCAGCGGCAGTGGATGATCCAGCGGAAACTGCACCGAACCCTTGCCCTGCACATAACCCCGCAACTCCGCCGCAAAATGCTGCATGGCCACAGGAGTCGGATACAGGCCTATGTGATTCTCAAACCCCGCATAATGCAGTAGATTGGTCTTCAATCGCAACGTCGGAATCCCGTACCGCATCACCTCTTCCGCATGCGGTATCGCCGCCCTCACCGTGTCACGAACCTGCGTCAGCAACCTCTGCACCGCAACCGGAAACTGACCAATATAAGCATCAATCTCCGCACACCCAGGAACTGTAGACATGAACGGCAGCTTCACTTTCCAGGAAATGTTCTGACCAGATTAACCCAGCACACCATCAATCACCCGACCATGATCCAGGACCGGCAACGGACGACCAAACTGGTCTGGCAGTCGAGTCTCAGGGTTGATGCCCAACGCTTGATACACGGTCGCCGCGATATCTGCCGGCCCCCACGGCTGAGTCACCGGGTACGCAGCCTGATCATCCGATGCCCCAACCACCGAACCACGCACTGCACCGCCACCCGCAAAGAAAATCGAACCACAGGTGCCCCAGTGATCCCGACCACCCGCGGAATTGATCTTCGGAGTCCGCCCGAACTCCGTCAGAAATACCACCAGCGTCCGCTCCAGCAAACCACGCTCTTTCAATTCACTCAACAGAGCCGCACAAGCACGATCCGTTCCCGCCAGATGATAGCCACGCTTCGATAACTCAGACACATGCGGAAAATTCTGACCAGCAGCGTTGTGGTTGTCCCACAAATTGCCGTAATCCGGATCGTAGCCATAGTCCACCATCACAAACCGAGCCCCGGACTGCACCAGTCGCCGAGCCAGTAAACAACGCTGCCCGATCTTCGTACGACCATAACGCTCAAATGTCTCCGGACGCTCGTCAGACATATCAAAAGCCTGCCGCACGGCAGGTGATGTCAGCAGATGCGCCGCACTTTCGAACTGCCGCTGCTGAGCCGTTGCGGTCAGCTGCTGCTCCAGTTCACGACGCGAATCATCAAGTGCCTTCTTCAGCGCAATCCGATGCTCCAGACGCACCGCTGACAGACCTGCCAGAGGTCGCAGATCCTGCGGCGCCAGATCCTCTTTCGCATACGGCGACGGATTCGCAGACTTCTCGCCCACAGAAAAATCCGGCTGCTCGGGCACTCCACCAGTACAAAACGGAGCATACCCGTTGCCCAGCCAACCACCCACAAACAGATTGTGCGGCGGCGGACCAGGCCTGGTAATCCCAGGGACCGCGATGTAACCCGGCAAACCACTGCGACCACCCTGCAGATAACTCACAATCGAACCAATGTTCGGCTCACTGAATAATTGCGCAGCCGTCACCTTGCGACCACTCAGCGTATACACCTGACTCAACAGATGATCGTTGCTGTCATGCGAAAAACTGCGAACCACACACAGCTCGTCAGCCAGTTGCGACAGCTGCGGCAAGACCTCGCTGAACTG
>CAXBSH010000423.1:0-4690 GCA_963977705.1 uncultured Planctomycetaceae bacterium | reverse complement strand
GCAGAAGACGGCATACGAGATTGGTCAGTGACTGGAGTTCAGACGTGTGCTCTTCCGATCTGACCGTAGCGTTTTGCTTGCTGTTCGGCTCAGCAGGAGCTTCGCCCTCCCGAATGGGCGTGACTTGGCAAGCCTGGGAGGGCGAGGCTCCCGCCGAGCCGCGGGACCGTAGCGTTTTGCTTGCTGTTCGGCTCAGCAGGAGCTTCGCCCTCCCGAGCTAATGAGAGACGACGCGACCAGTGCGGCGCATTCTGTAAAGGCTCTTACAGCCACAGATACCGCTGCAGGAATTCCACGACGTCTCCGAAACACCAGAACGCCAGTGACGTTTTACCGCAATAGATCCGCACGGTGACTTCCGTGCCGATTCGCAGTGGTGGCAGTTCCTGACCGTCTTCGGCGACCGCTGTCAGTTCAAAGACAGCGCCTTTTTCGGAGTCTGTCGTTGATCGGCTGGCGACCTTTGTCAGGCGACATGGGTACTTCTTTTCAGGATCACTGGCCAGCACGAACGAACCGGCAAGCTCCACACTCTCTCCGGCGTCCAGTCGTGCGCGCTGAGCACGCAGCAGATGCCCCATCCGTTTTTCATCCAGCAGCAGTTCCATGTGCCACGGACCCTGCTCATTCATCACATCGAACAGGTAGTCGCCGGTTCGGACAGGTCGATTCTCCAGCATCTGGCGAAGCTGAAAATCAGGAATGCTTCCAGTGGCCGGAGCCAGCACTTTCAGCTTGGTTTCACGTCGATTTTCAAGAGTCTTCAGTTGCTGTCGGGCAATCAGCTCATCGCCCTGCAGGCGTTCCAGTTCCACTTTCAGTCGTTCGCGGCTGAGTTCGCTGTTGCGGGCTGTTTCCGTATCGACGGCGTTTTTCTGACTTTCCGTGCGGCGGATTTCCTCTTCCTTCGCCTGCACCAGCATCTGCTGTTTGCGGACGGTGGCTGCTGCTTCTTCGATTTGTCCGTCCAGTTCTTCGTTTTCCAGAACGATCAGCACATCACTGGCGGCGACGCTCTGGTTTCCGTCGATTCGCAGGCCATCCTTTGTGATCAGACCGTCCCACGTGGCGAACACGGCATGCTGTTCAACCGGCATCAGCTTGCCTTCCGCCGTGACGGGATACTCAAGCCGAATCAGAGTCATGGCTGCAACCAGTATCAGCAAACCCGCTGAAACCGCCAGCGTGATCATCAGCTTCCGCCCATGGAACCACTCACGCAGCGAACCGATGGCAGTCCAGAGTTTCAGGCCAAAGATGCGTTCGTGCTGGCGCGAATTCCAGAGTGCTGCACCAGCGTGATCCGCCAGCAGCTCTGACCGTTGTTCAAGCTGTGGTCCCGGTTCGGATTCCGCAATCTGTTCGACGATCAGACAGCCGATGGCTTTCGGGCGCGCACGACGCTGTTCACGATCCGCTTCTTCGCCCTGTTTACGCACCATGGGTGGAGATTCGAACATGGGCACCAGCAGCACCATGCGCGATCCACTTTCCTGAATAAAGGCTGCCAGTGGTTCTTCGATCTGCGGCGCCAGTCCGTCGATGCGGCCCGTGTACTTCAGTGTTTCACCCATTTCGATGACGCGCTGAGCCAGCTTTGCCATCGCGGTAATCAGGTTCGCGCGAGGATTCACGCTGCTTTGTCCACTGACAGCCAGGATCTGGACACTGCGACCCTTGCGCGACGCAACAGCTACCCGGTCACAGCCCAGTAATGAACGGCTGTCGCTGGCCACCGCATCAGCCACTTCCTGTTCCCGCAGCGATCTCTGAGTTCGCAGCATCAACTGTTCAAAGTCTGTCCAGAACTGATTCTTCAGATCGTCTGAGACTGCCTGATTGCGACGCCGACCCTCAAGAAACCTTGAGGCGTACCCGGACATCTGCTCAAGAAACTGCATGTAACCCGACTGGGCTTTGGGTGGTACGTTCGAACGCTGAAACAGTTCGACCACACCCACGCACTTCTTTTCACGATGCAGAGCAGCCATCACCAGCACGTGCTCTGTCGGGAGCTGAGTTTCACCACCGTGAGCAATCGTGCGAGCTTCACCCTTCTGCAGCACATCCATCAACAGACGTTCGTTGGTGGCCATTGCCCCGGGACGTTCCGCCAGCCCTGTCTGATCCAGTCGGACCTGAGCCACAAGGGCCGGTCGGCCACTCTCGTCCAGCAGCCAGACACCCCCGGCAACGGCGCCGATCGCCTGCACAACCCGAGTCAGGAACTCGTCAAAAAACTGTTGCGGCGGTAACTCCTGGCCAGACAACTGTTCGATCTCCCGCGCCAGCCGCATCACGCGCTCACGCACCCGTTGGAGATTCTCTTCGTTTGAAACAGGCTCGTTCATGGGTCAATCCGTTCCGCTGCCCTGCCAGTCCATCGCAATTCCCCGCCATTCTCACTGCGTTTGCAAATCGGGTCAAGACTGCTGCCCCGAATGGGGGACACACCGGAATTGTTCATTCATTCACTTCACCCAGAACTTGCAGTTCCTGCTGAGAATTGGCGCATTTGTTGCTTTATTGGCCAGTGGTGACGGCCGGTATCCAGCGTGTATTGAAAAAAAACGCCACTTGTGCAGTTTTTTGGCCTGCTCAGTGTCCTTTTTTTGACGGACTGCCTAAAAAACGGGCATTGTGCGGCGCGAAACGGAAGCAGTGTCAGCGGCTCTATAAAGATCTCAGGACCATGAATCGACCGGAAGACGAGAATTTGCTGATCAGCGGGCTGATAGGTCGCAGTCCAGCGATGCTGGAGGTGTACCGGCTGACTCGAAAGGTTGCCCCTTCGACAGCCACGGTGTTGTTGACCGGCGAAACGGGGACGGGTAAGGAACTCATAGCACGGGCCCTGCATGAATTGAGTCCGCGGGCATCGGGGCCTTTTATTCGAGTGAATTGCGGGGCATTATCCGAGAGTTTGCTGGAAAGCGAGCTGTTCGGCCATGCCAAGGGGGCATTCACCAGTGCCGTAGAGAACCGCACGGGGCGTTTTGAGGCGGCTCACGGGGGCACCATCTTTCTGGATGAAATCAACAGCGTCAGCTATCAGCTGCAGGTCAAGCTGTTGCGAGTGTTGCAGGAGCATGAGTTTGAGCGAGTTGGTGATACGCGCACGATCCACGTGGACGTGCGAGTGATTGCAGCGACAAACGTGGACCTGCAGGATGAAATCACGGCTGGTCGGTTTCGCGAGGACCTGTTTTATCGTTTGAATGTGATCCCGCTCTATCTGCCCGCGTTGCGTGAGCGAGGCGATGACATTTCGGCACTGGTGAATTTCTTCGTCTGGCGATATGCACAGGCCAACCGCATTCCAGCGGCCAGTATTCAGCCGGACGCCCTGCGTTTTCTGCAGGATTACGACTGGCCGGGGAATGTGCGCGAGCTGCAGAACTACGTCGAGCGGGCTTTGGTGCTGAGTGGTTCCGGGGAAATCACCGCAGATTTACTGCCACCGCATGTGCGCGGGCTGGCCCCTGTCCGCATCGGGCGGCGATCCAGCGATGATCTGGGAGTTGTCTGTGCGGATCTGGTCAGTCGCAAACTGGCCGAGATCGGTGATGACAGTACGGACGCGTGGAATCACGTGATCAATTTTGTGGAGCGGGAGCTGATTCTGCAGGTATTGCGACAGACGCAGGGCGTGCAGACTCGCACGGCGCTGCGACTGGGGATCAATCGAAACACGCTGCATAAGAAGATCGAAGATCACAATCTTGGGTCAGAATCGCGTTGACCGCCGCAGTCGGGTACTCGATTGGGCCCTGGCAGGTCTGCGATCCGGGCGACGATGGACGTCGCGGGCGGAACGGTTTGCTCTGGATTCCCATGCTTCCCGATTTTTTGCAACCCCCGCACTTTTGCTTCACATGGCCCTCAAAATCGTTAGACTGGGTGGGGGTTTTCCCGATTTCTCTGACTGCGTGGGGATGAATCACATGCGCAAATCTCTGGTTTCCATTCTGGTATCCACGTGCGTGGCTACCGTGCTTGCAATGTCTCTGGTGCATTCCGCTGTGGCTGGCGACCGGATTGTGCTGCGTCGTCCGGTGTTCACGGGGCCTGTTGTGGCCGGTCCGGCCTGGCCCGGGTATCCGGTTTACGCGTCTCCCTACTATGCAGCTCCTTACTACGCTTCGCCATACTTTGCGGCACCGGCCTATGTGGCACCTGTGGCCCCGGTTGTCTATGGCTCGCCAATGTACCCCGTGTCTACTGTCACAGTGTCAACAGTGCCTGTTCTGTCCACCTACTATCATGCTCCGATTCAGCCCGTCGTGGTTGCTCCGGCACCAGCACCGATCGTCGTTGGCCCTGCTCCAATTCACTACTCAGCACGCACTCTGCGTCACTTCCGTCCCTATCGTCGGATGGATGTGGAATATGAACGCGACGGTGACATCGAGATTCACTACCGCTGAGATAAACGGTGCGGTAAGAATGTCAGACGCAGGCCGGGTCACCCCCGGCCTGTTTTTTTTGCTCTAAGTAAAATGCAGAGCGTAAGTGGTCAGTTATCAGTTATCAGTTATCAGTGGTCAGCCAAAATGTAGCCCGGGCATTCCTGCCCGGCAGCCTGTTGCCCACACCAACCCGCAACGCAGCACACCTTTGCCCGTCGCTCATCCATTCCGTGTATCCAGTTGTCAGTTGTCAGTGATCAGTATCCAGTAAACCCAAAGCC
>CAXBSH010000422.1:0-4703 GCA_963977705.1 uncultured Planctomycetaceae bacterium | reverse complement strand
CGGGTGCCGAGCAGCAGTCCAATCAGGGTTGGTCGGGGGGGCAGCCGGATTCCGGAATGCCATCGATGCCGCCACTGGATTCCCAGGAAGCGGCGCAGGCTGGATACCGAGGGCAATGGCCAACGGGTCCCGCGAATACCCGCACAGCCTCATGGAATCAGATGCCAGCTGCGCAGTCCGGGGCGCCTTACGGAGGTGCGATGGGGACAACCGGGAATTCCTACGGATATCGGTCGCAGCAGGCAATCCAGCCAAGTTCGTGGGTACAGCCTGCACCTTATGCTGCCGGATCCGGCCATCGATCCGGCGGGGTGAATCGGGCGTCTGAGACAGCGGGTCTGCAGAATCGTCAGGTGATGCCGGGCAGCGGGGTGAATTCCAGTTCCGGGTTGCCTCGAGCCAGCACCATGAATCCCGGGGCGGGGTGGGGTGGTTCGCAGCAGGCTGGGACACGAGTGGGGGCTCCGGCTGTACCGATGCAGACGGGCAGCCCGATTCCGATCAGATCGGGTATGGGAGCCGCTCGGGGTGGTCAAAGTTATGGAAATCCTGCAGGGATGCAGATTCAGGGTTCGCCGTCAGCTTCCGCCGGTGGTTGGCAGCAGTCGGCTCCAGTGGGACCGCAGGCAGGCCTGAATGGCATGGAAGCGGGTTGGGGTGAGGAACTTCCGGTTGAGGGGTTGAATGCGGGGCCGGGCAGTCTGTTTCCGGTGTATGCGGATAACAGCAGAGGGGCCATGGCGAATGAGGGCGTCATGCCGGTAGGTTTCGCAACTGACGGCGTGGGTGCTAACGGAGTGCAGCAGTCCGTTGCTGCTGGTGGCCAGCCTCTCAATGATGCGTTCTATTATGGTCCGCCACAAAGCCTGCTTCCCGGGCAGGAACTGTCTGATCAGATGTCTTTGCAGGCGGCAGAACGAGCAGCAGCGCAGGGTGGCTATGAAGCATGGCCGGATGCTGTTCCTGCTGTAACACCAATGCAGGCCTATGATAAGCAAAGGAATGCCATCCACCACCAGTTTCGTGGGATGCAGCAGGGTCAGCGAGCAGTTCAACGAGGAATTCAGTAAGTCAGCCTGCTCATGGTGAGGGCAGGGGACCTGTCTCCGGCTGGCCAACCTGATAAAGCGGCAGAAACCGGTAGTAGACTTCCAGTGTCAGTGTGGCAAGGGTTGTCGCGTAAAGTCTTCCACCGTATCGTCCCCACGCATCGTTCGGGTCCCACGTTCCGGCAAGATCACCGGTTGTGCGTTGTTCAGCGATCAGCAGATCACGAATCATACTGTTCCACTGTCGCCACGGTGAGCCCCCGTGCTGATGCATTGCAAGGGTACCGTAGTACCAGTAATAGAAGTCCGTGCGGGCGATTGACGGGGGATTTCGACCGATGAATCCGATGGCTTCCCGCGTTGCCGGCGAATCCGCGGCTGCGCCCAGCATCTGCCTGCAGAAAAGAGCTTCTGCTGTCATGACGGGGGTCGGAGGTTCAGAGCCCCCCTCGCTTCCGGGTACTGAACGTCGATAACCGTACAGTCCCCCGGCTGTTCCCTGTGCGGTGCTGCGGAGGAACGTCTGCATGCGAGCACGCACCTGGCTGGGGACAGATACACCTGCCATCTCAGCACTTTTCAGCGACATCAACTGCCAGCCAAACATGCTGACATCACCTTCCTGAAACTGACGATAGCGCCAGCCACCATTCTGGGGATCCTGCTGTCCGATGGTAAATGTCACAGCCTTTGCGAGGGCAGACCGCAATCGAATGTCATCCACGCGACGGAGTTGCCATGACCAGCGGAGTGTGGGATCAGCGAGGTTGAGTTCGTGCAGTGTGGCTGCCATGGCGAGGGCAGCAATTCCGCCATGGCCACCTTCAAGTATTGCGTAAAAGCTGCCCGTGTGAACAGCAGTCGCCAGTGTTGTCGGATCCACGATGGAGCCGAGGACAATATCCTTCTGCATTCCGCAGGCTTCAGCCAGAGCGTAAGTGGCCATAGCGTGACAGTACATGCGGGCATAGTGTTCGGCTTTACCGGCGAGGCAACCATCGGGCGTCTGTTGCTGAATCAGCCAGTCCAGAGCGTGATCCACCTGCAGCGCATAATTCCCCTGCTCATGTGTGTAACCGGCGCCAAGGAAGCAGAGGACCGCAAGGGCTGTGAGGCCTGCGTCGGCTTCGCGGCCGGCAAAATCCCGTTTGACGCCATTCTCATCGATATCAACCTGCCCGGCACCATAATCAGATGCGTCCCAGCGTCCATTGGATGACTGGGCGGTAGCGAGCCAGCGGAGACTTCGTTCTACCGCATCTTCAGACTGTTTTGTACCGCCATAGACTTCGGTTGCACGCTGACGTGATTCAACACCTCGCAGGCGATAGGCCGCCGGCGGCGTTGGTCGACGACGTACAGACGGCAGTTCAGCAATCATGACTTCCCCGGCAGACAGCAGGGAATCTGCAAATTCCGGTGCAACGCTTCCGGAGCGAACATCTTCGTAGCGGCTGTTCAAAGGCAGTGGCGTTGCGGCTGTTTCGGAGGAGGCGCGGGCGGGGCGTGGCGACGGTTCAGCAGCAGGCAGACTGCGTGCGGGCCGTGGCAGTCTGGACTGGAAAGTCAAGGCACGATCGGGCTGCATTGCCGGTTTCACGTCACCGATCTGAGCACCATCACTGAATGTTTCGGCCGGTTGTGGGGCGGTGGGTTTTTCGATGCGATCATTATCGTCCATCGCATCAGGAAGCGAGACTGCAGTGGCATCAGTTGACGTCGCTGCGGGCAGTGAAAGATCTGCGGCTTCAACCTGCAGTGCCGCAGATGGAGCATTGGCGACTGCCGGTCGCTCTGGTACCGATTGTTCTTCCTCCCGGCTGGGGCGCGATCGCTGACGAGTCATCTGCAAAGCCTGCACATCGGCGAGGCTGGAATCGAATGTTGTCCTGAGGTCGGCGGCTGGATCCGCTGTTGCGGCTGCCACCTGTCGCGGTCCTTCCTGTCCGGCATCTGAGAGCGGGGCCAGTGCAGTGACGGGGGCTGGCTCAAACTGAGTGACATCGCTGGCTGAGATTGCGACGGATGCCGGAGGTTCGGGCATGCGTTCCGGGGTCTGCGCTGGTTCAAGTACAGGAGCAGCAGATTCAAATCGCAGCAACTCGGCTTCAATTGTCGACGGCCGATCAACCAGTGGTACGTTGCCAGCACGGTCCTGCAGTACTTCACGATCCGATTCCGTCAGCACCTCTGTCAGCACCTCAGGAATCCGTGCTGTTGGTTCCGGCTGTTCGGCGATCACGGCCGGGCTGGGATCAAAAACTTCGAGGCCCAGCAGGCAGACACAGTGAATAAGAATTGACGCCATCAGAGATTTTGTCGCGGTGTAACGATCGCCCCAGCGAGTCGCCAGCATGGTGCCAAGATGAGCAAGTGAGAGCAGCATGGCAGAAACCAGCAGCAGGGCGATGATGTCGTCTGCCGACAACTTCGCTCCGCCTTCCAGTTTTTCCAGCAGCCGCAGCACTGCTTCCATGATCAGTTCTTACCCTTTTTATCGCTGTCAGATTCCGGCTGAAATGCCAGTGAGAATCTGGTGATCTGCAACTGATGACAAAGACTCATGACATCGACGACAGACTGATAACTTCCCTCCCCGTCGCCACGAATGATCACAGTCTGGCCAGCCCATGCCTGACGGGCCTGTTCGAGGGCAGTGCGAAGTTCCGGTCGCGTCAGACTACGCCCCCCAAGAGCAAATTGACCGGCACGATTGACTGAGACTACCAGCGGGTCCGGTTCCCGGCTGAGCGTCTGCACAGGGGCAGCGACCGGCAATTGGACGTCGAACTGCTGATCACTGGCCTCTTCTGTGAATCGTGCGCCGACCATGAAGAAGATGATCAGCAGAAAAACGACATCAATCATCGGCGTCAGATTGAGTGCCGGGTCTTCCAGATTCTCTGTTTTTAACGGCATGACTTCCTCCTGAAAGATGCTGCTGCATCCAGCACTGCAATCCTAGCGGAAGACACTCTGCAAAACACTCGAATCCCGCAATTTTCAGACAATACAGCTGAGGTCAGGAGGGAGAATCGGCATGGAGTACAGCCACAGAAGCTGCGGTTCGGTGGGAGTTGGCGGGTAAATCGCGTGTTCCGTATCCGTTGGTTTTCTGCCGACAACCACCGTACCGCTTGAGCAGATCGGGCAGGGTTCCCCGGTCCTGCGCTAAAGAACTTACGATTTCCGGACGTTTTTGGAGATCAACGAAGAATCCTGTGCGCACCTGCAGGTTGCAGTTTGAGGGGGCTGGCGGAAAACGCACTGGATGCAGCTTCCGTGTCAGGAAAATAACCGCTCTGACGCAAACGACAACACCCGTCAGCTGACGCTGACGGCTATCCTTTGGGGGGGCTTGAACGCGGTGGACGACACGGGCTGAAGCCTGGGCTTTTCCCTGGGCGTTGCCCAAGACTACGTTGACTATGGCCGTTGGCCAATTATGGGATGGGGGTGCCTCAGGCCCAGGGCTGCGCCCTGGGCTATCGGAAAACGGCCATTCAGGCCTGAATCGCAGACATACGTACTGCACAAACCAAAAACGCACCGCGACGGACTCGTGACCGGACGGGTTTTGTGGGTAATGACAAGGGCTGAAGCCCATGCTACGACCACCGAGCACCAGCGCGGTGACAATGCCGAGGCTTCCCT
>CAXBSH010000421.1:0-4726 GCA_963977705.1 uncultured Planctomycetaceae bacterium | reverse complement strand
GGATGCGTGATGGGTAAACGTAAGCGGCGTTGCGGGTTTGTGGGGGTAAACGGTGGCCGGGCAGGAATGACGCCGAGGACAAAATGTAGCCCGAGCATTCCTGCTCGGCCCATCCATTAAAAAAACACTGGCGATTTCAATGGTGCCGAGAAGTTCGGGCCCGGGCTAAAGCCCAGACTACGACTTTTGTCCCTCGCGTCAGGAATGCCCGGGCTACGGTTTGGCTGACCACTGACTACTGAGGACTGACCACTTCTTTCGGCTCGGCAGGAGCCTCGCCCTCCCAAGGGGACCTCACAGGCACTGACCACTGACCACTGATAACTGATAACTGATAACTGACCACTCTCAGTCGGCACAGCAATACCGCGTACAGCGTTTTACGTAGAGCCTGAGTTTCGGTTGCTGGGCATGCGATGTGTTCTGGCGGGCGCGGTGATTGCGAAGTAGTTCTGCACGGCGGCATCCAGTGCGGGCCGCGTGGCCTGCAGCGGTGCATCGTGAAACTGGCAGTAGTTCTGCACCTGCAGCAGCAGGTCTCGAGGATGGCATGACCGCATGGGGCGATCTGCATCGCGATAGTGTCGCTTCAGCAGGTAGTCGAGTGTCTCGCTGTCGATGGGGACATTCAGCGAGCGGGAGACAGCTTCGAACAGTTGACGAAACTCGCTTTCAGACGGATCGGCAATTTCCACCTTGTAGGGAATGCGTCGCAGGAAAGCGCCATCGACCAGATCGTGAGGTTCGAGGTTGGTGGAAAACACCATCAGCAGATCGAACGGGAAGCGGACTTTTTTCCCTGAGGGTGTGTTCAGAAAGTCGTAGCGACGTTCCAGTGGGATGATCCACCGGTTCAGCAATTCATCAATCGGCATGCGTTGTCTTCCGAAATCGTCGATGACCAGCGTTCCGCAGTTGCCTTTGACCTGCAGGGGGGCTTCGCAGACCCGTGATGTGGGGTTCAGTTGCAGTTCCAGTTCATCCATGGTCAGTTCTCCGCCTGCCACGATGGTGGGGCGGCGAATGCGGACCCAGCGGCGATCGATATCCTGTGAATCCAGCAGCCCGCCGGCCGTGGTGCTGTCGTCCAGTTCTGTATGCACTCGCGGATCAAAGATACGAATGATGTCGCCTTCCACGGCCACGGATCTGGGGATCCAGATGGTGGAGCCGAAAGCTTCCGAGATCCGTTCAGCGATACTGGTTTTTCCGTTGCCCGAGTTTCCGTAGAGGAACAGACCGCGCCCGGCTTTGATGGCTGGCCCGAGGCGTTCGAGTGTCTGATCGCTGAGGAT
Source organism: uncultured Planctomycetaceae bacterium (assembly GCA_963977705.1). Classification (GTDB taxonomy): domain Bacteria; phylum Planctomycetota; class Planctomycetia; order Planctomycetales; family Planctomycetaceae; genus SXXK01. Next base: position 3,431 of record CAXBSH010000421.1, on the reverse strand, counting down.
CAGGCCACGGAAGGCTCGACGCAGATCGGCCATGCGGACCTGCAGTCTGGACGGGCTCTGCTGTGCCACGGCGTTGGCATAGTCTTCGAGCGGTACGGGTGCAGCGCCGAAGTAACTGGATTCCAGCAGGTACTGACGTGCTCGTTCGCGACCTGTGGGAGTGAGCACGAATTCGGAGTCACCGGCGGCGGTTGTGCCGGTCAGATCGATGTGTTTTTCCTGTCGCAGCTGTTTCAGCAGTGGCTCGGTCAGCTTCCAGGGCAGGCGCAGCTGTGTGGCGATGCGGCGACCGGTGACAGCCGAAGTGCTGAGCAGGAACCGCAGGATGATGCGTTCGAGGACTGCGTAGCTGACTCCAACGTCTTTGAGCGTGAGTGGCTGCCGGGGGACAAAGGATTCGGCGTCGGTGGAGTCCGGTCGTGTGGGCGTGGTCTCCCCCAGAATCATGTTGACCCGTTCAAACAGGTCCTCGAATGATTCGGGTGATGTGGCCGACTGTGAACTCCACGACGTGGACACGCTGTTGTTCTCCGACAGTTGCTGGTTCTCCGATGTTGCTCGGCACGGGCAGTGTGGCTGACAGAAAGCACTAGGTCAGGAACGTGGGACGGTCAAACGCTGTTGCAACCGGGCGACAAATCGTGAGAATGTGTTGCGGGGCAGTTGCGGGTTGCAGCGGCCAGCAGGATTTTGACGATTCTGGTGATCCAGCCGGTTTCAGCTGGGGCAGGGCAGCGGGGAGGGAATTGACAGTGAAGTTTGCGATTTGTCAGGAGCTCTACGAGAACCTGCCGTGGGTGGAGCAGTGTCGTTTGATGGCAGCGGCCGGTTATCGGGGCATTGAGGTCGCTCCATTTTCCATCGCTGAGGATCTCCGCAGTGTTCCTGCGGGGGTATTTTCCCGCATGCGTGCGGAGGCTGCGGATCATGGTCTGGAGATCATTGGTCTGCACTGGCTGTTGGCGCGAACGAAGGGATTGTATCTGACCAGTCCGGATGCCAGTGTGCGTCGGGCGACGTCCGACTATCTGTCATTTCTGGCGGACGTGTGTGGTCAGCTTGGTGGTACGGTGATGGTGTTTGGTTCGCCGCAGCAGCGCAATCTGCTGCCGGGCGTCAGTCGTGAGCAGGCGCTGGAGTATGCGGTGGAGGTCTTCGGCAGCGCGGCCGGGGCATTTGCGGCAGCGGGAGTGACGTTGTGTGTGGAACCGCTGACTCCGAAGGAAACCGACTTCATCAATACGTGTGCTGATGCGGTGCAGGTGATTATGCGGATCAATCATCCGGCGGTGATGCTGCATCAGGATGTGAAAGCGATGCTGGGCGCAGAGTCAGAATCGATACCGGTACTGATTGATCGGCATCGTGACCTGTGTCGTCATTTTCATGTCAACGATACGAACCTGCTGGGGCCCGGGATGGGCAGCACGGACTATCATCCGATTCTTGCATCGCTGCAGCGCAGTGGATATGCCGGCTGGGTGTCAGTGGAAGTGTTTGACTATTCGCCGGGCGCTCAATTCATCGCAGAGAGCAGCATTCAGTACATGCAGCGAGTGTTGAGTGAGTTGTGATGTTTCGGCTGATGCTGCAGGAGTGGTGTGCAGACTGTGCAGCAACTGCAGAAGCGGCAGCAGCATATGCGTTGATCAGGGTTCAGACTTTGATTGATGTTGAAGTGTGCGACATGAAAGTGCAGTTGGTCTGGTTGCTCTGACGATGATCGAGCGACGAATGGTGAGCAGGAGTGTTCGAGGAGTTGTTGTACTGATCTGAAAAAAATCCTGGATCAGTGACAGAAAATTGTCGAACAGTCTTGCGTTATCCATATATTCACCTACCATTCTCAACACCAACAGCAGATTCTGTTGTTCAAGTGCTGGATGCACGTGGCGAAGGACGTCGCCTTACAACGCGGACTTCAAGACGGTCATCAGGCAGAAGATGGGATCTGCTTCATCAGTATCAGTGTGGTGCTGGTGATTGATGTTTTGGTCCGTGGTTGTCCTGAGTATTCAAAGCCCGGTAAGCCTTGGCAGGACTGCCACAACAAGTTCAACGTTTTTTGGAGGAACGTACTGTGGCAAAGAAAGCTGCAAAGAAGGCCGCGAAGAAGGCTGCTACCGCTGCACCCGCTAAGAAGGCTGCAAAGAAGGCTGCAAAGAAGAAGTGATTTATCACTCCTTCGGATTTCTTCCGGCGGCTGACAGGACCCTGTCAGCCGTTTTTTTTTGCGCTCAGGGAAGCCGTTAAAAGTGTGAAAACAGGGGGATTTGGTAATGCAATCACGCGTTTTGGCTGATCTTTCCGGGCTTTTCCGCCTGCTCCAGCTATCGTTGTTCGCCTGCATGGCGCACGGTCTGGCGGGGTCGCCTGCTCTGGCTGGCGATGTCAATGTGGGCGACAAGGCTCCACTGTTCAGCGCGGCTGATGAGACTGGCGGTCAGTGGAAGTCAGCAGACCATGTCGGAAAAAAAATCGTGGTCGTGTATTTCTATCCGGCCGACATGACAGGTGGCTGCACGAAGCAGGCCTGTGCTTTCCGGGATGATCTGTCGGCATTGAAGCAGCAGGGTGTTGAGATCGTGGGTGTCAGCGGTGATTCGGTTGCCAATCATCAGCTGTTCCGCAAGGCTCATTCGCTCAACTTCACATTGCTGGCGGACACTGAGGGGCGGGTCGCCGAGGCTTTTGGGGTACCGGTCACCAAAGAACAAAAATCGGTGAAGGCGACAATTGACGGTCGTGAAGAAATTCTTGTTCGCGGTATCACAGCCAAACGCTGGACGTTCGTCATCGGTCTGGACGGGCGGATTGCGGCGAAGAACACGATGGTCGTGGCGGCTGAAGACAGCCGTGCAATTGCCGAAGTCGTGGCAAAGCTGAAGCAACAGAAGTAGTCCGATTGGGCAGCAGGATGAGATATCACAACGTTTGTATTGAGGCGGCGGCTCATGTGCTGCCGCCCCATGTGATTACTTCGGAACAGATCGAAACGCAGTTGGCTCCGGTCTACGAAAGGCTGGGGCTGCCTGCTGGTCGGCTTGAATTGATGACCGGCATTCGGGAACGACGGTGGTGGGATCCCGGTACTCTGCCGGGCACCATCAGTATCCGGACTGCGGGGCTGGCATTGCAGCAGTCAGGTCTGCCGTCCGAAGTGATTGGTGCACTGGTGCATGGGTCGGTGTGTCGTGACCGCATGGAGCCAGCAACGGCCGCCGGGGTACATCACGGTGCCGGGCTGCCGGCCGACTGTCTGGTGCTGGACGTCAGCAATGCCTGTCTGGGGCTGCTGAACGGCATGCTGCTGATTGCTGACCAGATTGAGCTGGGCCGTATTCAAGCCGGTATTGTGGTGGGGACGGAAAGTGGTCGTGACCTGGTTGAGGGCACGATCGACAGTCTGCTGCATGACACCACTCTGACTC
>CAXBSH010000420.1:0-4727 GCA_963977705.1 uncultured Planctomycetaceae bacterium | reverse complement strand
TATCAGATGTGGCATCGTTTAAAGCACGAGGGATACACGGCGTTCTGGCTTTAGCAATGACGACGCTTTTTTGTATAGAAACCGAAGGTTTTCGGCTTGAGTGGCGTGAGCTTTCTCAGCGTCGGTCCCGCAGCGAAGTCGCTGCGTTGGGGCACTTTCGCCTACGTCTGCTGCAGCAACGTTCCCAACTGTCGAGTGCTTCGTGGAAGTGGGGACCAGACGAATTGCGGCATGTCTTCGATGCAGAGACCGGTCCAGCACTGTTTGAAGAGACAGAATATCAGATCTACCTGAAGGCTGTCGGAACAGCAGAAACGGTGCGGCTGCAGCACAGAGACCCTTTGCTGGTGCGGCACCTGAGTATTCAGGATGAGGGAGCGGTGCAGCATGGAATGCTCAACTTCAGGGGACAAATAGGGTTGTCGTCTTTCACCGTCATGGTGAACGGCAAGCGGTACGCCACCCTTGAACTGGAAGTCTTCCCAACAAAGCTGGATTATCGATCGGATTTTTATGGCATAGTGGCTGACCTTCAACAATTCGCGCGCGGTCTTGTATGGGAGTATCTGAAATCCACCGTTCACAGCGCTCGAGTTCAGCACTCGACACCTGGAACCTCTGTTGAGTGGCTGCTGATCCTGAAAGACACGCTGAGCTCGCTGGAACGTGGAGTTCGCTACATCAGCAATGCCCCGATTCGACGACTTGATCCAGAGCGTCGGTTCTGTCGCAGCGATCGCGTGCGACGAGTAGACGGGAATATCAGACGCCAAATCCTGCACAACGCCGGCGTTCGACAGCCGAAAGCCTGTGATAAAATCGCAGTGCCGGAGCGACTCGAAGCTTCTACTCGCACGCCGACACTGAATACCCCGGAGCATCGCTGGATACGATTCCAATTGCAGTGGATCCAGCAGACTCTGGCGCAAATGTGCTGCAGTGTGGCCAACACCCCCGAGGACGAGCGGCAGAAAGCCATTCTGGAAGAACTCACTCAGTTTCGTCAGCGAATTGACGGTTTGATGACTGCTGAGCCAATTGCTGCAGCAGATGGTGCTGTCGACGGTGGATTTTCTTCACTGCAACTTCTGCAGGCTGCTGGTTATCGAGAAATCCATCAGTCCTGCAGAATCCTCCGCATGGCACTGGCAATCGAAGGTGACGGACTACAGCTCAGTATAAAAGAGTTGAGCCTGCTGTATGAAAACTGGGTGCTGGTTGCTGTATTGAAAATCATCGGGACGATGGCAGGCTGCGAGCCGACAGGGCCATTGCTGCAATCCTCAGGCCTGAGCCTTCAGTTGAGCCGGGGACGCGAGCAGATCTTTCGGTTCATGATGGCGGGAAGTCGAAGAATCGAGGTGATCTATAACCCGCAGTTCCAGAGTCAGAAGGCCATCCTGATACCACAACGTCCGGATATTCTGATCAGGCTGCTGCAGGATGGGTGGCCTCCGATCCAGATCATCATCGATGCAAAATATCGACTGGATGCACGTCCTGAATATCGACAACAGTTTGGATCCTCAGGTCCGCCTGTCGATGCGATCAATGTCCTGCATCGCTATCGTGACGCGATTCTCGAATCAACAGTGACCGACGATATTGCCCCGCGTTTACGCCGCTCTATCGTACACGCCGCTGCTGTCTTTCCTGCTGATGCTGAGACTTGCCGGCGATTTCGAGAATCAAGGCTGTGGGATTCCCTTGACCGATTAGGCATTGGTGCAATCCCAGCCCTGCCACACGATCTGACATTGCTTCAGGAATGGTTGCAAAGAATTCTGCGTCAGAGTGGCTGGGAAACGGCAGATCAGGTGGTCAGTCATGCGGCAGAAGTTCACCGAGCCCGTTTGAAAAGTGACAGCAGGCAATCCGTATTGATCCATGTGCTGGATCCAAAGAATTGCGAGGAACGATTTCGGTGGATTCGAGACCACGAGAAGTGTTATCTCAGGATGCCGGTGCGACCACATCGGCATTTTCATGTGAATCGTGTGGCGTTCTATTGCCCCCGACCACTTGAGAAACATCCGGCAATAGCGTGGCAGGCGGATGTGACCTCCATCGACGTCGTTCCTCGACGTGAACTTGAAACGCCATGGGCAAGCCGTTTCAGCGAGGACACAATGATGCTTGTGTATCGGCTTGGAACGGTGAAGCGACTCGCTCGTGTGATAGCGAATAGTGACTCGGACCAAACGTCATTCCGATCTGATCGCTGGACGACTTTATTGGCGATTGAACGAGCTGTGACGGCGACGGAGATCAGTCTCGAGACAGATAGCGAATGGCAGTTATACGAAGGACTGAAAGCTCGTGGTTGCCAGTTTCGCCTGCGCCTGGATCTGATTCATCGAGAGCGGGAAGAGTTGCCCCGCGGGCGGGCGTGGTTCGTGCTTGATGACCACCATGCGGTTCGCTATGACGGGGCCAACGGATTTCTCCAGGTAGTGGGTGCAACGGAGAGATTTCTGACTTTAGACGCGTTTTTTCGCGAGTTGGATGGCCGCAAAAGCTGAAAAAACACGGCGATTTTGCTTAGTCGCGAATCCGTGTGGATTTTTGTTGCAATCGCCTGACGGTTTGTTCTCAGTCGGGGGGTCACTGAGCCTGCAGACGTGGCGGGGTGCGGGTTTTTCTTTGCCCCGCACCGCTCAGTCAAGGAAGTACCACGGCCACAGGCGGGATTCCAGCTGTTCGGCGGTGGCGGTCGGTAATTGCTGCAACGCCTGCAGCTGTGGGGCGATGTCGGCCGTCGCTGTCGCTCGCAATTGTTCCGTCAGGCGCTGCAGTTGGATTCCCACGTCGCGCCCGCCCTCACCCCGCTCCCGCCTTTGCTGCAGCTGCAACAGATACTCGGCCCGGCTCTGCAGCAGTTCCACTAATCGCTGCTCGCACGCTGCCGAAAAAATTCCGCGCCCCAGAAAACGGTCCGGGTTGTACTGCAGGTCCCGCTGACTGTCCGCAAATGCCCGCAATCGCTGCAGCTCCGCTCGTAACTGCGGAAACAGATACCGCGAAGCACTGGCCGTCACAAATCCCGGTGACGCCTCGCCCCACCACCGCCGAATCAATACGTCCACCGCCGGATCATACTTGCCTCCACCCAGACCATGCACAAACAGATCCGCAAACAACAGCCGCAACAGGGCGGAAATCAGACCGCCACGCGGTACCAGCTGCTGACCCCGCAGGCGCAGCGACAGCATCGACTCGGCTTCCAGACCCGGCCACAGCTCGACGTCCGGCCCCGACTCCGTTCCCAGCCACTGCTGTCCCGCACGCCGCCACAACCACGCCACATGTCGCTGACCGCCCGACAGATCCACCAGCCACAACGGCAGCTCGTGACCGTCACCGGCGGCCGAAATTCGCAGATCAGGAAACGGATTGGCCGCATTCCGAATGCCCTGCTGCTGCCGATACTGCTGCAGTGATTCGTTGTAAGCCTGCACAAACTGCCCGGCACGATTCAACAGACCACTCAGAAATCGTACGACCTCCGGCAGGCCACAGACCAGCGACAACGGCAGCTCCAGCAGCCGACCACCAATTCCGGCCTGCCGACGCACCACCGTATTGGCCACGGCTGTCGTCAGCCCGGAGTCAGGCAGTGCCGCATAGCTCTCGGCCGCCTGCAGGAATCCCGCCAGTGATGACTGGCACCCAGCACTGATCAGCCATTGCTGTACCTGCTGCGTCACCAGTGCGCGCTGCTGTGCCGAGGCCAGCAGGCCCGTCCCCAGCAGTCGACCGCTGCTCTGCCCTGCCCCGGCGTGATCCGGTGCGGTCCAGCTGATGTGCTGTGTCGCGAGTGCCGGCCAGGGGGTGGTGTCGGGGGCGGTGTCGGGTGTGGTCCTGGGAGTGGCGGCTTCGGGCAGCCCGTCTGCGGGAACCGACGGGACCGGAAAACGGCCGGCATCACCTTCGTCGGTATCGATCAGGATGGCCACGCCGATCGCACTGTGGGCGGCTGCAAATTGTTCCGTGACGGCGTATTTGAATGCCAGTCCGGCATGGAAGACGACCGGTTGATGGCCTGTCAGCACCAGTGGCTGACTGTCGGGATTCCCGGTCAGCCAGTGTGTGGTGTGCTGCTGCCGTGTTCCGGGCAAAGCGGTGGTCCAGCGTTCTGCGGCCTGCACCAGTGACCGTCGTGCGGCCTGCCGCAGCAGCGCCAGTGCGGGCTGTTCTGGCTGCCACACAGGGCATTGCCACTGTGAGTATTCCGGGTGCAGCACGGGCTGCTGACAACGCTGCACATCAAACATCTGCAGGACTCAATCCAACCGCACAGGGAAAGCATTTCGTTTCTTTCGGCAGACTACACGATCCGGTCGGGCAGCGGAAATGCAGGTTCACGGGTTGCGGTTGCGGGAGTCGATTTTGGCGTTGTGTGGGGCTGCGAGGGCGGTGATTGCCGGGATCTGGGCAGGAAATCCCCGGTGTCGGGATCAGCAGAAGCGGGAAAATCCGTGGGGCTGGTGTTGGGGCTGCAGTGCGTTTGTCTGTAGACTTTCGGGCCATGAACTTTACGACCGCCGACATGACCGAGACCAGTGATGACCGGCCTGCCGAAGCTGCGAATGCAGACCGGCCGGTTCCCGCTGCTGTGTGCGCTGCGGGTTCAGGTGCGGAATCGCAACCCGGTGCGGCATGTGCAGTCCAGCAAACTTCGTCGGGCGATGTGTTTCCGTTGCCGTTGAGCGAGTTTGAGCATTACA
>CAXBSH010000419.1:0-4746 GCA_963977705.1 uncultured Planctomycetaceae bacterium | reverse complement strand
CTTTCCCTACACGACGCTCTTCCGATCTAAGGGAACCTCACTGACCACTGACCACTTTAATTACCCGCCCTGCTCGGCGAGGGCGGCGGCATATTCGGCGGGAGTGTTGATGTTGCGCAAGCTGCCAAGTTCAGGGTCAACCGCACGCAGCAGCCGCGATTCAATCCGTGAAACACCCGGCAACTCTGACAGCAGTCGCAGACGACGTTCTCCCCGCGCCAGTAACTGCTGCACGTCAGTGAAAATGTCCACGGAATACACCGCACAGAACGGGTGCAGACGCTCACTGTCGCAGACCATCACACCGCGCTGCCCGGACAACTCCTGCTGCAGCAGGGCAATCACTCGAGGCTCCAGAAACGGTACGTCACAGGAGGTCAGAAAAACGGCATCGACCTGCTGCTGCACCGCGGCAAGTCCAGCCTCCAGTCCACGCAACGGTCCCTCGTTCGGTGCACGATCCACCACCACACGCACAGCGGCCGGCAACCCCGCAGGCACCTGACCAGCCGCAGTGACCACAACCACCGGCGCACCCTCAGGTAAACCCGCCACAACACGCTTCAAGACCCGCTGCAGCATCGATTCGTCGGGAAACGGCAGAGCAGCTTTGTCCTGCCCCATGCGAGTCGATCGGCCACCACACAGTACGATCGCTGCCAGGCGCATCGTTACTGCTCCCGACCTCGACCCAGCTGCACCAATACCACCGGTGCTGAGCCCGCAGCAGCTGCCGAGTCCGTCTTACTGCAGCCGGAACAGCCCCCGCAATGGCCCGTCGAGCGACGCAGGAATGGCAGCCGACGCAGCACAATCACCGCTGCCACCGCAATCAATCCCCATGTTGCCAGCCACTGCCCGTACATCAGCTGCTATCCCTCACGACTTCGCCCCACGGCATCGCCTCAGACACTACACAAGACCCGTCAGCACACCATCCTTGCAGAATCCGGGATTGCCGAAAGTCTCAAGGTGATGCCCAAAGCCATGAGCCAGAGCCAGCAACAGACGGTTATGCGGCACCTTGGGGTACACCAGCGAACGTCCCATCTGGAAATCCAGCCCATTACCCACCATCAGGAACGGAATGTTGTCCAGCGTATGCGAATTGCCCTGCCCCAGTTCGTTCCCCCACACAATCAGCGTATTGTCCAGCAGTGATCCCGTACCTCCGGGTTCCGGAGTTTCCGCCAGTCGCCGCACCAGAAATGCCAGCTGCTCGCAATACCACGTATTGATCTTTGTCAGCTTCTCGTGAGCCTCCTTGTTTTCGTTCGGCTCGTGCGACAGTTCGTGGTGACCTTCATCAATCCCCAGCCAGCGCATCTTCGGCTGGCCCACGGAATTGGTAATCTGAAACGTGGCCACTCGAGTAAAGTCATTGACGAAACTGTTGACCAACAGCTCCATCTGCATCTTTGTAATGGCCGGGATGTTGTCGTTCTCTTCGCGAATGCCCTGTTCCAGCACCGGCATGACGTGGCCCGATTCACCGTCCTTCGCAGAACGCAGCTGCTGCTCCATGCCACGCACAAATTCCGCATGCTCCTCCAGCAGCTGGCGGTCTGCTCCGGAAATGACACGGCTGATCTTCTGCAGATCTTCCCGCACCACATCCAGAACTCCCGTCAGCACCTCACGCTGCTGCACCTGCCCATACAGACGACGAAACATCTGGTAGGGATCGTCGATCGGGGCCACCGGTTTGTTGGCACCAAGATAACTCATGCGAGTCCACGTGTCGGCCCGGTCAGGCACCATCACACCAAACTCAAGAGAACCGAAGCGTGTGCGAGTTTCTTCGCGAGACTGCAGAAATCGAGCAATCTCCTGGTCAATCGATATCCCACTGGCCCAGCCGGCAGGAGTGTCTGAACCACCCTGAATGTTACCGGGAAACAGTTCGATCCCCGTCAGCAGACATCCCATGCCACGCATGTGATTGTCACCATCACCACGAACCTTGTCGCAAACCCCTTTCAGAACCAGCATCCGATCCTGAAAATCCTGCAGCGGCTGCAGAATGCGTTTCAAGGTGAACTGCTGGCCCTCTTCGTCCGGCCAGAAGTCCCACGGGACCGTACCGTTCGGACTGAACATCACCACCAGTCTTTGCTTGCGCACTTCCCGAGCACCTGACGCAGCAAAGGTGCTGAGGTTGGACACAAAGGGCAGAGCGGCTGAACTGAGTCCCAGCCGGCGGATGAAATCACGACGAGTCTGCATGGAGCGGTCCAAAATCAGGCGGGTTCACAAAGGCAGGCTGTGGATTGTATTATCATCGGGTTTCTGTGCCGTCTGCAACAGTTCGTTCGGAATTCGTGTTCCACCCCCGTAAAGCGGAAATGACGGCAATCTCCACCTGCACACGCCGAATACTGAATTCGTGCTGCTCCAGCAGCTCAGCCAGTCGCTGAATCGTGTCCGGGCCATAGGCAAGAATCGGCTGCTGCACCTGATGGTGGAACAGCTGCCGCACAAACGATCGCCGCGTTTCTTCACTGCGGGCCAGAAAACCGGCCAGTTCTTTGGCCCCATTGAATCGCACCAGCTGGCCATTCCGCTGCTCATACTGGCCCGTGGCATCAATCTCCCGATCACGCTCCTTCGGCCGAAATCGCCCGGCCGCATCAAAATGCTCCAGCGCAAAACCGGCCGAATTGATCATACGGTGACAGCCGGCACACAGCTCAGGACTGGTCTGAACCGTCACACGTTCCCGAGTCGTCAGTTCCGGAGACAGCTCGGGAGCCACAGGGGCCACAGCAACCGGTGGCGGCTTGATGCCACGCCCCAGCACGGCCCGAGTCAGAAAGACACCCCGGTGAATCGGTGAGCTGGAGTCCGTATACGCGAGGCCTGACAACAGCAGAGGATGCGAAATCACCCCAGCCCGACGCTCCGGTTCAAATGGCACAGCGGCAAAGTCCTGCTGCGTCTCAACCCACGGAACTCCATAGAATTCCGCCATGCGACGGTTCATCCACGTGTGCTCGGACAACAACAGCTGGCGAAAATCGGCCCGCTCTGTCGCCACCAGCTCCTCAAGCGCCAGTTCAAGGGAAGTTCGCAGGTCGGCCGCCAGCTGAGCATTGAATCCAGGGTAGTGCTGGTCGTTCTTGTCCAGATCCTGCAGACGTTCCAGATTCAGCCACGAACGCAGAAATTCCAGAAGTCGCGTGCGAGCTCGCGGATCGTTCACCATTCGCCAGGCCTGTTCCCGCAGCTGCTGTTCAGTCTGCAGCTGCCCAGCCGCCGCCGCTTCACGCAGATTGCCGTCCGGGATCGAATTCACCAGTGCAAACGACAATCGGGATGCTCGATCATACTGATCATCAGTCCCACTGACTTCACGGTAAAGAAAACCGGGCGACAGCAGCGTCAGCAGCAGCGAACGACGCAAACCATCCTCAGCTGACTTCGCACCGGCAAACTGATCGTCCACGTAACGCTGCCGCAACTGATCAGTTAACGGCCGCCGCAACGCCCGCTCGGCAAACTGACCAGCAAACTCCCGGATCTTCGCCGCAGCATCATCGCCATCACGCTGCCGAATCAAATCTTTCAGACCCGCAAGGACTCGCTCAGACACCTCGATCGCTGCGGTCGTCACAGCTTCATCCCACTCCTGCGATACACTGGTGCCTCGCTCATAGCCGGCACTGCGATCATCGGGCGGGAACGGAGTTTCCACGACCAGCACTTCCGGAGAATTCTTCGGGATCAAATGTCGAGCCGGCAGAATCTCGTCAACACCCCCCGGAGGCTTCCACATCAGCTGCACGGACGCCGTTGCTTCCCGAAACTTGAACCACTCCAGACGCAACGGATACAGACGCCCCGCCAGCAGATAACGGGCCCCGCGAAACTCCGTCTCGGGACCCGAACGTACCCACGCATCAATCAATGGTGTGCCCCGGCCGTTGACATACAGGCGAGCCGCGTTTTCGGTCCGCACCACAAACTCATACCAGCCCGTTTCACGAGCATAAACTGAGCCGTCCCAGGCAATCGCAAAAGCCTCTTCTTCAATCTTCTCCCCGTCCGGACTGAAGGCACCAAACTGGAAGTCAACCACCGCGTCCTGCCGTTGAATCATCCGCTTGTCACGCCGCAGACCGCGCCCGGAAAAATACTCAGCGGTCAGACCACGCTCGCTGTCTATCGACTGACGCCAGCGAAACTCAACACCCAGATCCGCGATCGCATTGCGATACTGCTGCACAGTCAGTCGAGTCAATTCCAGACGCGGAGGATTCAGACGCGTCTGAGCCTCTGGTGAATAAAACGCCTGCTGCATCCATTCGGCCACTGCCACCGCGTCATCACCCACACAGTCCTCAGGCGAACCCTCAGGCATCGTGCGAGTAATCAGATCGGCCAGATCCGCCAGCGAACGATCGCCGAAAATCGGCGCAGGAGTCTGCGGAGTCCCCTGACCGTTCACTCCGTGACACGAAATACAACGCTGCTCGTAAATCAGCTGACCGCGACTTTTTTCATCATGCACCGCCACCGCAGATACAGACCGACAACACACCAGCAGAGCCATCACAAGCCCCACCAGCCGCAGCGAAGATCGATCCAAAGCAAATCCAACGAACATAAGTCGGTTTTCAGTTGTCAGTGATCAGTTTTCAGTGATCAGTGATCAGTGATCAGTGATCAGTGATCAGTGATCAGTGATCAGTTGTCAGTTGTCAGTTGTCAGTTGTCAGTTGTCAGTTGTCAGTTCGCCGAAACTCC
>CAXBSH010000418.1:0-4759 GCA_963977705.1 uncultured Planctomycetaceae bacterium | reverse complement strand
GGGGGCAAGCTTCCTAGGTATCGCCTGGCCAACCGTCTGGGGCGTGATATACCTGGGGTGCCCTCCTCAGGACTCCTCGGCATCGCCCTTCCACCCCCCTTGTGGCCCGATTCACCCCGCAAAACCCCCCGGTGGGTAGGATACTTCTCTGGATCGCCTTGAGGATCGCAAGACACTGCTGACCAGCCTTGACCACCTGAAACGAGCAGCCGACAGCCGTGGCATGATGAACGGCATGGACGCCTTCACCGAGGCGGCCTTTGGTGTGTTGACTTCCAGTAAGCTGGCTGACGCTCTGGACATTTCGAAGGAACCCGCAGAGGTTCGTGAGCGTTACGGAGACGGCAAACCCTGGAAGTATCAGTACGATGGTGCTCCGACCTGCAACGAACAGATCCTGATGGCTCGGCGTCTGGTGGAAGCCGGCGTGCGTTCGGTGACTCTGTCTTATGGGCGCTGGGACAGTCATGGCCAGAACTTTGATCTTGTCCGCGATCATGGTCGTAAACTGGATCAGGCAGTCAGTGCTCTCGTGCTGGACCTTGAGCAGCGGGGAATGCTGCAGGACGTGACAGTGCTGGTATGGGGTGAATTCGGCAGAACTCCGCGCATCAATGACGGTGCTGGCCGCGATCACTGGCCGCAGGTCAGCTGTGCCCTGATGGCCGGAGGTGGTATGCGAACCGGGCAGGCGATTGGTGCCACCAATCGTCTGGGTGAGTACGCGGTCTCACGCCCGGTGCATGTGCAGGAGATCATCGGCACGGCCTACCATAACCTGGGCATCGACGTCATGAACACGACGATTTCGGACCCCACAGGCCGACCGCAATTCCTTGTGGATATCCGTGAGCCGATGAAAGAGCTGGTCTGAACACATCTCTGCCAAAGCAGGGCAGGGCAGATCGCTTCAGGATGGACTTCATGTCGACAGCAACTCGAATTCTCTGCTGGCTGAATTGCTGCGCTGCAGCTGTATTCTGGCTGCATCCGACAGCCCACGGACAGGCCCCGGCAGGCTCACCGTCTGTCAGCTTTGTCAACGACGTAATGCCCATGCTGACGCGACACGGCTGTAATGCCGGCGTGTGCCACGCAAAAGCCGGCAACGGCCAGAACGGGTTTCAATTGTCGCTCCTGGGCTTCGAGCCTGCCGAGGATTACGAACACCTGGTGAAGGAAGCGCGAGGCCGCAGACTGTTCCCTGCGGTCCCGGAAAACAGCCTGCTGCTCAGAAAGGCGACCGCTGCTGTGCCTCACGGTGGTGGACGTCGCATCGCTGAAGATTCTGAAGCAGCCCGGATTCTGACGGAGTGGATTCGACAGGGTGCACTGTGGGACGGAGACTCCGCCCCAGCCCTGCTGCGACTGACGGTAACACCGTCAAAAGGCACTGTTCCTCGTGGCCAGAGTCAGCAGCTGCAGGTTGCCGCGGAATACGCAGACGGCAGTGTCCGCGATATCACACAGCGAGCACTGTATGAATCCAACGATCGCGCCATGGCTGAAGTGTCATCCTCCGGTCTGGTCACGGTCACTGATCTGCCGGGTAAAGTTTCCATCATGGTGCGGTACTCGGGACTGGTCTCTGTCTTCAATGCGTCAGTTCCGTTGGGTGCCGCCGTTGATTCCGTACCGCCCGCACAGAATTTCATTGATGAACTGGTCTTCAGTAACCTGCGGGAACTGGGAGTACCACCATCGCCTCTGGCAGACGACTCGGTCTTCCTCCGCAGAATTACTCTGGATGTCGCCGGGCGACTGCCGACCGCCGCTGAAACGGCTGAGTTCCTCTCCAGCGCGGCGCCGGATCGACGCACTGCCGTGATTGAGCGACTGCTGGCCAGTCCTGACCATGCCGACTTTTTTGCCGGCAAATGGACAGCGCTGCTGAAAAACCGCCGCGATGATGCCAGCGACATCACTTCCAACTTTGCCTTCCATGCGTGGGTCCGTGACAGCCTGCTGGCCAATAAACCGTACGACCAGTTTGTCCGTGAGATTCTGGCAGCCACGGGGACCGTCATCGGCAACCCGCCGGTCGCATGGTACAAGCGAGTCAAGGAACCCAAACAACAGCAGGAGGATGTGGCACAACTGTTCCTCGGTGTTCGCATGCAGTGTGCACAGTGTCATCATCATCCGTTTGAGCGTTGGAGTCAGAATGACTATTACGGGCTGACGGCCTTCTTTTCTCAGGTTGGACGCAAACCTACGGCAACTCGCGGCGAGGACATGATTTTTCACAAGCGAGGTGCTGCGGCTGCAGTGAATATTCGCAGTGGGATTGCCGTCCCTCCAGCAGCGCTGGGGACAGCCATCCCGACAATCGATGCGGATCAGGATCCGCGATTGCTGCTGGCAGACTGGATGGCAGCACCTGACAACCCATTCTTCGCTCGCGCGCTGGTAAACCGTTACTGGAAGCATTTCTTTCGTCGAGGGCTGATTGAACCCGAGGACGACATTCGCGACAGCAACCCGCCGACCAATCCGGAGCTGCTGGCGGCTCTGGAAAAACACTTCATCGAAAGCCGGTTTGACCTGCGCGAACTGGTACGAGTGATCGTCAGTTCGTCGGCCTGGCAGCTCAGCTCGACTCCTCTCGCCGACAACCTTGTGGATCAACAGAACTACAGTCGCTACTACCCGCGGCGACTGCAGGCGGAAGTGATGCTGGACGCCATTGATGATCTTGCCGGGACTCGTACTGACTTCCCGAATCTGCCGCCGGGGACGCGAGCCATCGCTCTGCCGGACAACAGCTACAACACCTCGTCTCCTTTTCTGCGAGTTTTCGGGCGCCCCGAAAATGAAAGTGTCTGTGAATGTGAACGTGGCCAGTCATCCAGTCTTTCCCAGAGCCTGCATCTGATGAATGCTGGCGATATTCGCGGAAAACTGGCCTCCGGAAGTGGCCGCGCAGAGCAACTGGCAAAAAGCGAGGTGGCGGTCGAACAGAAAATCGAAGAGCTCTACCTCGTTGCCTTTTCCAGAAAACCGACGCCGGCAGAATTGCAGACGGCCGTTGAATACGTAATCTCTCCCCAGACGGATGCGGCTGGCGCCCCCATCGAGCCTGCTCGTGCCGTTCGCGAGGCGTTTCAGGACCTCGTCTGGGCCCTGATGAACACTCGTGAATTCATGTTCAATCACTGACGCTGCACTGCAGCCCGGGATTCTGACGTGCTGGACAGTTTCAACGATCGCTGGGCCCTGATCACGGGTGCCTCGTCCGGGATCGGCGCTGAATTCGCCACTCAGCTGGCCAGTCGCGGCATGCACCTGATTCTTGCTGCACGTCGCAAGGATCGCATGACGGCACTCGCCACGGATCTCAATACGCGACACGGAACTCGCTGCCACGTCGTCACCATCGATCTGGCTGAACCGGAAGCCGGACAATTGCTGCATGCCGAAATCACCCGACTGGGTGTCGAAGTCGAGCTGCTGATTAATAATGCCGGAACGGGAATCATCGGACAAATCGAAAACACCGCCCCCGCAGACATTCAGCGAATGCTGCATGTCAACCTGCTGACCCTGACAGACCTGACATGGCGATTTCTGCCCGAAATGCTGCAGCGACGACACGGAGCCATCATCAATGTCTCGTCACAGGCTGCCTTCCAGCCTGTCGCTTTCATGGGCGCATATGCCGCCAGCAAATCCTATATCCTGCACTTCAGCGAAGCACTCTGGGCGGAAGCTCGCAGTCGCGGTGTCACCGTCATGGCACTCTGTCCCGGAGTCACCAGAACGGATTTTTTTGATACCGCCGGAGCAGTCGGCTGGCTTGAAAAACACTCGTCTCAGACACCTCAGCGAGTTGTTAAACAGGCCTTGCGAGCCCTTGAGAAACGCCGTCAGTATGTCGTTCCGGGTTGGAAAGACTACCTGATGACTCTGCTCGTCAGACTCACCACACGACGCACAGCGGTGAATGAGTCAAAACGCTATTTTCGACCGCCGAAGGAAAAGAAGGAATCGCCATAAACGGGCTCCACGTAAACTGCTGTGCGCGGTATTGCTGTGTGGCCCAGTTACCGAGCTGGTGCTCGGTGGCCCCAGCGAAGTTCCCCTTGGGAGGGCGAGGCTCCCGCAGAGCCGAAGTCAACTGTCAGTGTTCAGTTGTCGTTGTTCGCCCTCAACCGTAGTCCGGGCATTCCTGCCCGGCCACCCTTCGCCCACAAAAAGCCACAACGCTGATCACTTTTACCCGTCACTCAGCCATTCCGTAGGCTGATAACCACTCAGCAAAGGAGAACCTCGGCATGGTCACTGAGCTAATGCTCGGTGGTCGTAGCATGGGCTTCAGCCCGTGTCGTCCACCGCGTTCAAGCCATCCCCAGGGCGATCCGTCAGCGTAAACTGACGGTTGTGGCTGTTTGAATCTGAGCGGTTGTGTTCTTCCTGACACAGAAACAGTATCCAGTACGTTTTGGCCAACCCCATCAAACTGCAACCTGCAGCTGCGCACAGGATTTTTCTTTGATCCAGCCAAACCCTCTGCGTCTCAGCGTCTCTGCGGGGAAACTTCGACCCACTCATCCTCCTCCGATCGCCGCCCCCCCGCGCCGCAGTGAAACAGAAACTCCACGACGCAGTAGAACGCCATCTCTCGCAGAGGCGCAGAGACGCAGGGAAATAAAGAAACAGCCAAACCCTCAGCGTCTCCGCGTCTCTGCGGGAAACTCGCCCCACTCATCCCCCTCCGATCGCTGCCCCCCCCCGCGCCGCAGTGACACAGGAACTCCAC
>CAXBSH010000417.1:0-4777 GCA_963977705.1 uncultured Planctomycetaceae bacterium | reverse complement strand
CCTGCAACTCCTTCAAGGTCCGGCCTTCACGAGTCTTCCACTCCGTGCGACCGTTGGCTGACCTGCCCAGCAACACCGCCGCCGCCGTTGATGGCGAACTAAAGACGTAGTCCTGAGACAGCACATATGCGTCCCCCTGAGGCACCAGGACCGCCTGACGAATCAACTCGTCGCGAAGGTCTTTGACCGACGATATATGCGTCTGCAGTGAGGCCGTAACTCTGCTGCTGCCGACTGCACCGGATTCCCGAAAAACAACAAATCCCGCGGCAACCTCACGGCCTCGCGCCTCGATCCCCTTCGCCGTCAGATGCAAGTCCTCGCCCTCAGCCAACGGTGCGGACGCCGCCGCCTCAGACCCCGTTTCGAACAACCCATAGCCCAGAATCGGCAGACACAACAATACGTCATCCAGAAAACCCTCAGCCATCGCCACGTCCACCTCGGACAACGATGGCGGCGCAGGAGAATTCCCGTTGTCCAGAACACACCGCTTGGCAGCACTCGCCAATTGCACCAATCGAGCTTCCAGATGCTGCACATGAGCCTTGTTCAGATTCGAATCCTTGCTGGTGAAGACAATCGCATGAGTCCAGAAGTCCTTCTTCGCCACGTGCTGCTCAAGACGCGGACGCACCGGATCCCCTTCACCCACATAAACAATGGGCAACGCCGATGTTTCACCTGGACCAACCAGCAGGTACACACCCGTTCGACTCAACTCCTCACGTTGGCGACTGGGGCCAAAAATCGCCTTCGGAATCACCAGACCCCGACCGGTCCAGTTCGACTTCTCAACAACCTTCAACCCCTGCGGGTCACCAGTCGGCAGAAACACGTTGACCGAAAAACCACGTCGTACTGCTGAAACACTCATCAAACCGCTTCCTCGTCATAACCTCAGTCCGCACACTCGTCGTTCACACTCGCCCGCACATCTGCTGCTTCACCCACGCCAAAGCGAGACTCAATACAACTCATAATACTCTGCAGATGTGGTTCGGAAACACGATAAAAAACCCGACGTCCATCCTTGCTGCTGCTCAGAAATCCACACCGCTGCATCAACCGCAGATGCTCTGAGGCCATCGCACTCGGAATCTCACAACGCTCCGCCAACTCTCCCACCGTGTACTGCCCCTGTAACAGCATCTGCACCATCCTCAGACGATGCGGATGAGCCAGCGTTCGCAAACACTCGGCCGCCTGACCCAACACCTCCAAATCCGTCAATCGGATCGTCGCGCCCATCCTGCTGCCCCTTCCATGCCCATGCTCAGCCCGCCACCAGCGAATCGCCACCACCTCGGCTAATCCTGCAACTCCTCAATCAAAGTATCGACAAATTCCGATATGTCAATAAAATTGCCCCCTCGCAACACACGAAAACATCACCGGACACGCATTTCCCCCGCCAAATTCTCCCCCTTCCGCACGTCTTTAAACTATGCTTCAATGCCCCCGGGTGATTCCCCCTTCAGCCGCCGGCAACCTCGTTGTGGCGTGATCATACCACTCCAGAAAGCTCAGCATGCCGTTTCAGCTGCCCGCGACAAATTCACTCAGCCACTGGCTGCAGTTCCTGTCCACGCTGTCAACGCCCATCATTGTCGGCTTTGCCGTCTTTCACCTGTTATACTTTGTCTGGCTGCGGATCTGGTGCCGGCGGGACCTCCGCAGCCTCGTCGATCTGCTCGACAACTACACTCGAGGTTTGCATTCCCGCAGTGTCCTCGATCGTTCAGCGTCACTCCACGCACAGATTGATGCATTCGTTCAGGATGTTCAGGACGTACTCAACAGTCCACCTGGTTCCGCTGATCGTCGCCAATGCCTTGAACGTCTGCAGATCCTTGATGAACGTCGCCCGTACCTCGACTCCTTCAGCTTTGATACGGCCGTCAACACCGCCCGAACGATGATCGAGGCTTATCCGCTGTCCGGAGTCCTCGGTACCGTACTGGCCATTGGTTCGGCACTGCAGGCTGATGCCGCGTCACAAAATACCTCCAGCGTCAATCTGGTCATGGAACGCTTCGGCGACTCCATCTGGTCGACTTTTGCCGGACTTCTGTCTGCCGTCATCCTGATGTTTGTCAGCAGTCTTGCCGAAGTGCGGTTCGCCGGGCTTTCTGAGTCACGCCGCAAAGTCCGCGACCTCGTCTCTGTCGCAAAACGCGAACTTGGTCTGGCAGCTCGATCTCAGGAGCAGCCACAGTCATGATGACGCGTCGTCGCCTGTCACTGCAGCTCACTCCGTTGCTCGATCTGCTGCTGATCGTCATGTTTTCTCAATACATTGAGAATCGCAGTCGTTCGGCGCAGGCAGCGGAAGAACTCAGACTGGAAAAAGCGGCCGTACAGGAAGAACTGACACGCGAACGTGCTCAACTCGAAGACCTCCGCAGAAACCACGAGACACAGTACCGTAGTCTGCTGCAGCAGCATCAGAATATCGGCACACTCCTGAATCAGACTCTGGATCTTCCGGCGACAGCCCTTGCCGAAGTCCTGAAACTGCGAAACGACAACCGCCCTGCAGATGCCGACCGCCTCCAGCAGGCCCTGACCACTCTCAGATCACAACTCGATCAGAATCCGGATGCACTGTTTCGCTTCTTCATTCGTTTTGATGAAATGCAGAAACACGTATCGCTCTGGGAAATTCACCTGCAACAGAACGGCAAATGTCGACTGCAGGATGGGCAGCAGTCGCTGGAAGTGGAGTTCAGCAGCGAAACCGAACTTGCTGAAAAACTGTTCGAAGCCTCAAAATCACTGGAAGATCCTCACAGCCTTGTCCTGCTCCTCGTCACGTGGGGCGATGCTCAACTTGGAGCTCAGCAGAAAACACGCCGCGCTGTGACCTCACTCAGAGATCTCCTCAAACGTGACTCCGAGAATCGACAGATCTACGATTACGTGGTCCTCGGTTTCCGTCCCACAGGACCCGTCATCCACCCACAACAACCTCCCACCACGCCGCCTCGCTGAATTGGTAATCCGCATCTCATCAGGAACCCTGCTATGGCCTCCAGTCCGAATCCTCTGCCTCGCCTGAACCTCCTGCAACTGCTGAAAACAGCATCGCGCGGTGGAATGTTTTCCGGAGCCTTGATGATCGGCCTGGCATTGTTTCTGCTGTTTCGGGGCTTTGGAGTCGGCCCTGGAGCCGCTGCCACCGCCAGTCCCGACGCATCCACAACCGCGACACCGGACCAGCCATCCAGACAGAATCCCGCATCCGACACAAAGCAGGTCGCTGTCAATGAACGCTCACTCGATCAGTTCACCGCCGAAGAACGCAGAGCGATCGCCGGAGATATCCTCACGGTCCTGATCGATGAACGGAAATTCCTGATTCAGATCACCGAGACACCAGCGCCCGTCTTTCGGTCCGCCGCCATCGATCGCATCCCCGATCTGGCACTGCAATGTCCCGGGGATTCTAATGGAATTCGAGTCCGTATACTGCGGCGAGAAACTGCGCGACCCTCTGCAGAAGCCGACCTGCGACGGGAACTGGAAAAAGTCCGGATCACCGCCGACAACATCCTTATGCCCGAAGACACCATCCCCTGAATTCACTCGCGACGAAAGTCCCCTCCCACTGTGAATACTCAGCACACCGAATATGCTGAACGACGGCAACGAACAGGTATTGCCACGGTCGGACTGCTGACTGCCGGCATTGCTGGTCTGATCGGCGCTATTGTCCTTCGCAAACGCGTTGGTTATGGCAAAGAAGCCATGCCGCCGCACAGCCTGGTCATGACGATGATAGGTACTGCCTTACTGTGGATGGGATGGTTTGGTTTCAATGCCGGTTCCAATCTCGAAGCCAATGGCGGTGCGGTTCTTGCCATGATGAACACGTTTGTCGCCACCGCTGCCGCAACCCTGTCTTGGTTGTTCACGGAATGGCTGGGCAAAGGCAAGCCGACTTTGCTCGGCATGGTGTCGGGTGCGGTTGCGGGTCTTGTCGCTGTAACGCCAGCTTCTGGCTTTGCAGGTCCGATGGGCTCCATCGTTCTGGGCGCGGTTGCCGCCGTGGTCTGCTTCTACTTCGTCGCTGTGGTGAAGAATAAGTTTGGCTATGACGATTCGCTTGATGTCTTCGGCATTCACTGCATCGGCGGCATCATCGGCGCTATTGCCACCGGCATCCTGGTTGACCAGGGCCTCGGCGGCACCGGCATCGCGGATTACGAATCTAAGCCCGGCGAATTGGCCATTGCGGCCTATGAATTCGGCCCGGCCTACATCGGCGCATTCGCACAGCAGCACAAGGATATTGCTGGCAACAAGCAAACCGTTTGGGGTATCGGTGGTAACTACACCATCGCTGCAGCCAAGCTGTTCGCAGGCTACATCGACAGCAGCGACGCCACGGGTTGCGTGAACAGCTCGGCAAACTGCGTCGGCGGCAGCGCCTTCGGCCTGAACATCTACGGCAACGCCACCACGGGCGCTGGCCTGACCCCGGGCGCGACGAAGCGTCGTGACCACGTCGGCATCCTGGGCGTGACGTACAACGTCACCCCGGCACTGGCTCTGACGGGCGCGTTCTACTACGACAGCATCAGCAACGCACAGCTGACCGCCGGCAACGACGGCAAGCGCTACACCGGCGTTCTGCTGGCCGAATACGCTCTGTCCAAGCGCACGCAAGTCTACGGCACGATCGACTACAACAAGGTCAAGGACGAGCACGACGATCCAGAACCAGAGCCCCGCGCCCGCCCTATCGACGCTCCATCGGGCGATATGCTTGGTG
>CAXBSH010000416.1:0-4779 GCA_963977705.1 uncultured Planctomycetaceae bacterium | reverse complement strand
CTACCTATGTAAACGAACGGTTCTTTAATCCTCCGGTCGGTAAACCTGATCCGGACATGCCTATGTATCCGGATGTACGTCCGATAGAGACCCCTAAGTTTCTATCTACAGCGGCTATCGGGATTAATACTGCCAGCAATGTTTTGGATGGAGCCATCAAGAGTTCTGACGAAATCAGCGATGTCCTGAATCGAAGGCTGTGGCCGATCTTTCGGAGGCATCTGACCACTGTTGACCTTATCAATGACTTCGGCCCAGTGATGAGTGTCAATGCCGGCGTTGAAATCACGCGATAACTGATCGATACGCAGGTCACCTTCGACCTTGCCGGCAGCATGGCAGTCCAGACAGTGAGTTCGCAGAAAGGCTTCAAAGGGCTCTTCCGCCCGCGTGCGAGCTGCAGACTGGGCGACGATTGTCGCAAACAGCAACAGATGTCCGATTGACAGCAGAAGCCGGTTCGATGTCATACTCACATTTCTATGTCGTGGTACAGGCCGGAGGATGCGTTTAAACCTCGATACGCAGAAGATATGGTCGATTGCAGGGCAGGGCAATCCCGACGTGGCCTGTTGTTGCCCGGTTCGTGGTGTTAAACCGTTCCAGGGGAACCAAAACTGTCGGATCAACGAAAAAAGCATGAGCGCAACTGCAGGTTGCAGCTTGGTAGGGTTGGTGAAAACACCACGGGATACTGCTTCCGTGTCAGGATGATCACAACCGCTCAGACGCAAACGCCAATACCCGTCAGCCCCCGCTAACGGATCGGCAGGGGGGACTTGAACGCGGTGGACGACACGGGCTGAAGCCCATGCCACGACCACCGAGCTCCAGCATCGGTAACGATGCCGGGGCGCCCTTTGCTGAGGGGTGATCAGCTGACGGAATGGCTGGGCAACTGGCGAACGAGCGGTGCGTCGCGGTTTTGTGTGGGCAACAGACGGCCGGGCAGGAATGACGCGAGGGACAAAAGTCGTAGTCTGGGCTTTAGCCCGGGCACGAACTTCTCGGCACCCGTGAAATCCCCAGTGTTTTTTAATGAACGGGGCTGAGCAGGAATGCTCGGGCTACATTTTGTCCTCGGCGTCAGGAATGCCCGGGCTACGGGCGTCGGCGAACAACAACAACGGAGCACGGACAATTGACTTCGGCTCGGCAGGAGCCTCGCCTTCCCAAGGGGGGACGTTGCGACCACTGACCACTGACAACCGTGTCCTTCGGTGGTGAAGAATCACCAACATTCAGAAGGCACCGGAACACCGGGTTATGCATTTACGCAGAGCCTTGTCTTACCCGTCTTTGCATGCGTAGCAGCGGTCAACCAGAGGATGGAGCTGATGACGGCACCCATGAAGGCACCGGTCACGACAAGAGCACATCCAATGATGCCCTCACCAAATGCCGCCATACCGCTAAAGCACCCCTGCGAGCGAGTAGGGTTCCAGAATAGAGTCAGGCAGACAGCAATCTGGAGGATGAAGCCTGCAGCGGCAGAACCGCAGGCACCCCGGAAAAGCCTGTGGGAACTGAGATACAGGCGAGCAGTGGCGAGCAGAGTGCCGGTAAACTGCAGGATGCTCGCGGCTGCAGTCGCAGAACAGAGTACGATATCACGCGCGGCCATGGCTGCTGCGGCCGGGTTGGGATTCAGGGCCTCACGCAGAGCCAGTGTGACGAAAAAGAACAGTGACAGAGTCAGCGTCGTGTTCAGCAGGCAGAACAGAGCACTGCAGATCACTCGCCATGTTGCTACCCGGGGACGGATCTGTCGTGCAGCGAGGTTGTGTGGGGAGTTGTTGGCCCACGGATTGTTATCGCGATTGTCCATGTCCGAGTGGTGCACCTGTCTTCGAGCTGACGATTTGCTTTCCGGGGATGCTGCAACTGTCGCGTAAACCTGTTCCGATCAGTATCCTGCTTCCGCAACATTCAATTGGAGAAAAGCAATTGGAAATTGCCGCCTATCATTCCGAATTTGATGAAAAACACCAGCAGATCTGCCGCCTGCTGGCCGCAGAAATCACCCGTGGCCTGCCGCAGGCGACAAGCAGGATCTGGCATTCACATCCTGTCTGGTTTCTTGAGGAAAACCCAATCGTTGGCTACAGCCGACAGAAGGCTGGGATTCGGCTGATGTTCTGGAGCGGAGCAGATTTCGAAGAATCGTTCCTCAATGTGATCGGGAAGAAATTCAAGGATGCTTCGGCCTTTATCGTCGCCCCTGAAGACATTTCCAGTAGGGTTCTGCAACGCTGTCTGAAGAAAGCACAAGTCATCCAATGGGATTACAGGAATCTTGTCAAACGGAAGGGGTTGCTGGTCAGATTGGTTTAGTAGCTTCAGTTGCCGGTGGGTTTTCAACGCTGCGGTAGCCCAGTTCCCTGAACTATTCTGCAGCCTGCGATTTCTTTTTTTTGCCTTTGGAACGAGGCTCAGCGCCATCACTGTCACCACTGCCAGGGCCCCACAGAGGTGCTGCATTGTCGGCATTCCAGCGATCCCATTTCATCTGCAGTTCAGTGACCTTCTCTGGCATTGCGGCAGCCAGATCCTGCGATTCGGATGGATCACTTCTGAGATTGTAGAGTTTCGCTGCCGTTACAGGCTGGTTGGCTTTACCAGTCAGAGTATCGGCGTTGCTGTCGTACCTCACCAGCTTGTAGTCGTTGCTGCGAATTGCCATCTGCTGTCCGAATCGCCAGTAAAGAGCATCGTGCGGGGCGTCATGACGCGTGTCATCGAACCACGGAGTCAGGTCCACCCCGTCAATCTCAGAACCTGCTGCCAGTCCTGCTGCAGCTAATGCGGTTGCCGTCAGATCCAGCTGAATCACGGGTTTTTCGAAACGTCTGGCTTTGATGTGACCGGGCCAAGCCACAACAAATGGAACTCGGATCCCGCCTTCCAGTGTTGTTCGCTTGGAGCCACGGAGGGGAAGATTCACCGAGCCGTTGACCGTGACTCCAGGCATCGTGGGACCGCCATTGTCGCTGAGAAACAGAATTAAGGTGTTTGTGTCCTCTCCCGTCTGTGCCAGTGACTTGAGCACACTGCCGATGGCGTCATCCATGGCCTGCATCATGGCGGCATAGGAACGTCGTCGCTTGTCAGTGATTCCCGAAAACTTTGCCAGTCGATCGTCAGTGGCGTCCATAGGAGTATGCACGGCATTGAATGCCAGATACAGAAACCACGGTCGTGCCTTATGTCGTTCAATGAACTGCACAGCCTCGCGACCAAAAGCGTCTGTCGCGTAGTCCATCTGTTCGACAGGTTCTACTCCTCGCAGAAATCCTGCCGCGTTGAAGTAGCTGTGGGCACCTCCCAGAAATCCGAAGAACTCCTCAAAACCTCTCTGCTGAGGATGCTGGGACTGAGCCGCACCGAGATGCCATTTGCCCACCAGTCCTGTTGCATACCCGGCTGATCGCAGCCGATCAGCCAGCGTTTTCTGAGTCAACGGCAACCCGGCACCGGCGCTGGCCGGATTGAATTCGTGTCCAAACCGCTGCTGGTAGCGTCCCGTCAGCAGACCGGCGCGAGTTGGCGAGCAGTAGGGGCCTGAGACATAGCCCTGAGTGCACAGCAGGCCGGATCCGGCAAGAGCATCCAGATGCGGTGTGGGAATGTCGGTGCAGCCATGGAAGCCCACATCGGCATACCCCATGTCATCGCCGACAATCAGCAGAATATTCGGGCGATCGCTGGCCAACACGATCCCAGCGGCACAGTTCAGGCCCAGCAGCAGGATCAGCCCCGTGAACAATCGACCGATGTCAGAACTCATAGGGACGCCCCCTGGAAAGGTACGTTTAAGCCGTGAGGAACTAGTAGGGACGTTATCCTGAAGAGGGCATAAAAGATACCGGAGAGCGTGCCAGTCGGGCTTTGGGCTCTGAAAGTTCCGACGTCGTGTTCATGCCGTGTGAGTCGTCGCCTGAAACATAGAATGTGCTTTTGTTCACTATTTCTCCTGCGAGTTCATCACACTCCTGTTCAAACTTTTCGTTCATAACCTAACCACCAGCTTCCGTGCCCCTCACCAGCGTGTCCCGCAAGTTCGTCGCATCCGCCGGCCGACAGCCCCGCCCTCCCTCGGGCACACCCGCCGATGTCGGGGACACACCCCATTGGCGAGGACACACCCGTTGTCTCGGACACCCCCCGATGGCGGGGACACACCCCGTTGGCGGGGACACACCCCGTTGGCGGGGACACACCCGTTGGTGGGGACGCATTCGACTCCGGTTGGGCACGACAAAAGATTCTCGATTCGTCAAGCTCCCACGAGTTGGAAAAAGGACATGCCGGGCTCAGAGGGAATAGCTCACAACCATGACAAGGACTCAGCAGGTGACGACAATCGACCACGCACTGGACATCCTGCAGATTCAGGAGCAAGTTGTCCTGTATGTCGGTGGCGTGCTGCCATATTGCAACGTGACCGATCGCAAACGAAGTGCGATCTGGCTGGTTAGAGCCTGGCAGGGATGAACCACTTCCGCCTTGCACTGCAGTAAGCGGATAAGGTCGTTACCGGCTTCGAATTGCATGACGGCCGGGCCTCACGCGGCCAATTCCAGTTCCCGTTCCGGGCGATTGAGCTTGCTTGCTCAGGATAAGTCCGGAGAAACGGCTTCGCCGCGAACGAAGTCGCCCGTCGGATTCGGCTTTGAGTCGTCACGTGCATGTGTCAGGGACACATGTTGTTCGGTCGACCAATCGCTACGGGAACGACGCGGGGGACAAAAGTGGGCGAGAGTCCTGAAACTGACATCT
>CAXBSH010000415.1:0-4838 GCA_963977705.1 uncultured Planctomycetaceae bacterium | reverse complement strand
CATGTCCTGTGGGCCCGGTTGCTGTTCGTATTGCAGTTCGAGCAGGCGGCGGACAAATCTGGGCCGCGCGGTGGCTGAAAGGTCACGGCGGTACTGATCCCGCAGCGACGCTTCGGCTTTGGCGACAGCATCCGCTGCGGGCACTGTGACCGCGTTATTGCCGGTGCGGCCGGACGGGGCATCAACCGTCACAACAAGCCGAGTGCTGAGTGGCGTGGTTGCATTCAGACTGATTTCCGGGAAAGCCGGAGCAGCATCGATCAGGAATTCATGCGGACCACGACCGGCATCGCGGGGAATGGCCCACGTGAAGGTTCCGCTGCGGCTGTCAATCGCAGCGCCATTGATCCCGGCAGGCGACTTCAGTTTCAGCGTCAGCAGTCTGCCCGCCGCCGCGGTCTGCTGGTTGTACAGCTGCACTTTCAGAGTTTCATTGGGGCGTCCGGTCTGTTCAAGGACACCGGGCAGTGTGATTTCCAGTTTCTGCGGGACCACCAGAATGGAGCGAGTCACTTTCGCGACGACCGCTGTGCCATCAGCATTCAGCACTTCCATGGAGACGTTGAAGCGACCGATATCACCGGCGTTGGGTGTCCACCGCAGTTCACCGCGAGTTTCATCGAATTTGCGCGACGACAGCTGATCGCCACTCAGTCGGTACTTCATCTTCGGTTCGGGGGCCGGAAT
Organism: uncultured Planctomycetaceae bacterium; assembly: GCA_963977705.1. Classification (GTDB taxonomy): domain Bacteria; phylum Planctomycetota; class Planctomycetia; order Planctomycetales; family Planctomycetaceae; genus SXXK01. The sequence continues at coordinate 4,151 of CAXBSH010000415.1, read as the reverse complement.
CAGATCGGACTTCCAGACAAAGGACTGACCCGGCTCAACACGAATCGGACCTGATTCGCTGAACCGGTATTCCATGTTCGCGGACTGCACGGTGACGACGAACCGAGTTTCAGAAACGAGCGTTTGTTTGCCGGCGTGTTCGAAGTGCAGTTCGACCGGAATGATGTAGGAAGCGACTGCCAGCGTATCGGGAATTTTCCACTTCACGCGGCCGGTCCGAGGATCAATGGTCACGCCCTGCGGGACTCCCGTACCGGTTTTCCAGATCAACTGTCCGGTCTTTGGCTGTGCCGGTGGCTGGTCATCGAATTCCGGCAGAACATCGAGACTGTCACCGACCTTCATGCGGAGTGGTTCCGGGGCTGCCAGTCGAGCGACAGGAGTGACGGGTTTTTCCGTCGCCGGGTTCTGGGCGGTCGAGGTCGCTCCGGTTTTCGTTTCGGCTGTGGCTGTAGCGGATTTTGGATTGCCTTTGAGGGCTACGAAGGTGGCAATCAGGGCGGTCAGAGCAGTGACGGCGATGAGGGCCACCATGCCGGCTTTGCGACCCCGTCGCGGGCTGCCGGATTCCCCCGGAGACGACTTACCGGATGATGTTTTTCCGGTCGTGATTCTGGTGGGGCGGATCAGGGGGATGGTGGGGGAAAGTTCGAAGCCGCCGGACGGAGTGTTGGACAGCATCAGATCAACAGCGGCCCCGGTGTCCATGGCCTTGAGGAACTGCTGGTAGCCGGGGTCCTGTGACTCTGAGAAGTCCGGGCGACTGATGGCCTGCAACAGGACAACGGTTTCAGCGCCGGGCTGACTGGCAGCCATTTTCTTCAAAGCGTCGACAGTCAGCGGTGCACAGAATGGTTCCAGAGCCGCAGCGACTTCGGCAGGTGTCTGAAACCGTTCCTGCGGATCGCGACGCGTCATTTTCTGAACGAGCTGATCGATGGGTTCGGCCAGTTCCGGGCGCAGCGAGCTGGCGGGGGGCACATCTCGCGAACAGCGCGCCATCAGGACCTGCAGCGGATTGTCACCCGGGAACGGCACCTTGCCCGTCAACAGGCGAAACAGGGTACAGCCCAGACTGTAAATGTCCGAACGAATATCAACAGTGGCCGTGTTCCAGCCCTGCTCCGGTGACATGTAATCGGGAGTTCCCATGACCTGTCCGGCACGAGTCACCGCGGTTCGTTCTTCATCGTCTTCGCTGAGCCGAACCAGACCCATGTCCATGATCTTGACGATGCCCGAGTTGTCACCGGTCCAGTCGATCATCAGGTTGGCCGGTTTGATATCGCGATGCACCATCTTCTGTTCATGGGCATGCTGCAGTCCGAGTGCTGCCTGACGCGCAATTTCGCAGGCGACGGAAACCGGCAGGGACGAGATTCTCTGGAGGATATTGTCGAGCTGATCACCGTTGACGAACTCCATGACCATGAAGTCGATGCGGCCAACGCGACCAGCGTCGATTGTCCGGACGATCCACGGACAGTTCAGTCGCGATGATGCACGAATCTCGCGGCGAAAGCGGTTGACCAGATTCTGGTTGGACGAAAGTTTGCGGGACATGACTTTGACGGCGACGATGGATGCATCGCGGCTGTCAATGGCCTTGAAGACGTGTCCCATGCCCCCTTTGCCAATGGCTTCCAGCAGTTTGTAGTGCTGCAGTACAAAGCCCGTCTGGCCTTTCAGCAGCTGCGAGGCCTGCCAGGAAGTCAGCAGTCCCTGCCGGACCAGTTCGGCCGAAAGATCCTCGGCAGCATTGTGTTCCCGCGATAGTGCCAGCGCAACGCCCAACTGGGCGGTCGACATCAGACCGCTTTTGCGCAGGAGTGTCATGAAGTCGGTGGACTGCATGCGGGCTGTGTTCCGAACGGTCCTGGAAACCTGAAAGGAGAAGGAGTCTGTGCGGTGGCAAATGACTGGGGGAAGAGTCCATTCAGGACCTGTCGCCCGCAGTAAATCCTGCTGAAAGGTCCTGTTTTTTAGTCGGAATTCGTGGCAAAAAGAAATCCAGGAGGGGGAAATTCCCCTTCAGACGCGGGGATTTGGCGAGATCTGCATTGGGTTGAAATTGCCTCGGGAAAGCCGGATAAACTGGGGCAAGCGGGGCGTTCAAGCGAACGTGGCCGCAAGTTTCTGAGATCGTGAATTCACCGAAAATCAGTGTTTTTTGCGGAAATCTGCCATGACTGAGGATGTCGTTCACCGGACCACTGGCTTGCGGTGGCTGATGTTCGGGCTGACGGTGCTGCCGTTGCCTGCACTGGCTCAGCAACCGCTCACGTGGGATCTGGTGTATGGTCCCGAGCGACTGGATGTCGGTGGGCGTCGAACGGTGGAACGGCAGTGGCTGGACGAGCACACTCTGCTGCAAAAGACCGCTGCGGGCTGGCAGCAGCTGGATGCGGCGACGGGGTCAGAGCAACCGTGGTATGACGTGGCCACGATCGCAGCCGCATTGCAGGCGGCGGGACTGGAAACCGCAGCGGCCGAACGCGTGGCCCTCGGAGACTGGCTGGCCCTGTCACCCCGGCACAAACTTGCCGTTGTGGCAACCGACCAGCGTCTGCTGCAGGTGCAGCTGCAAACCGGAGCTGTGCACGAGCTGCGCGGCGCGCCAACGCAACCGGAGCTGGCCGAGTTCAGTCCGGATGGGCAGCGACTGGCCTGCATCAGCCAGAATGAACTGTGGGTGGCAGACTTCACCTCGGGGCAGCTGCAACAGCTGACCACCGGAGCCAGTCAGACGGTTCGCAACGGCAAAGCGGACTGGGTCTATTTCGAAGAAGTTTATGATCGCAACTGGAAAGCGTGGAAATGGAGTCCGGATGGAACGACGATCGCATTCATGCAGTTCGATGATACGGCGGTGCCGCAGTTTCAGATCAGTGCACATGCCTCGGTGCAGCAGTCGATCGAGCGTGAGCATTATCCGAAGGCCGGTGAGACGAATCCGCTGGTTCGACTGGGAATGGTGCCGGTGACGGGTGGACCCGTGACGTGGGTGGAACTGTCGCAGTTCGATCCGCAGGACTTCATCCTCAGCCATTTCTGCTGGCAGCCGGACAGTACCGTGCTCTGCTGGTATGCTCAGAATCGCACACAAACGTGGCTGGATGTGATGCTGACACCGCGCGGAGCCAGCACCAGTCGACGCCTGCTGCGGGACCAGACTGAAGCATGGGTGGACAATCCGGGAGATCCGATCTTTCTGCGGGATGGCAGTCTGCTGATCTGCAGTGAACGCAGTGGCTATCGCCATGTGTACCGCGTCTCGGTTGATGGGGCTGAGCTGCGGCCTGTCACGGCCGGTCCGTGGGAAGTGCGTGCTGTGCAGGGGGTGTCTGAGGATCAGTCGACGCTGTTGATCGCAGCCACAAAGGATTCGCCGATCGCGGAAAGTCTGTATCGTGTTTCATTGAACGAGTCATCGGCCGAGATTGTGCGTCTGACGGCAGAAGATGGGCAGCACACGGTGCTGCCGTCACCAAACGGCACATGGCTGCTGGACGAACACAGCAGTCTGCAGAGACCGCCGCAGACAGTGCTGCGGAATCAAGAAGGAACTGTTGTGAAGGTGTTGTCAGAAGGGCGTCCGCTGCCACGTGAGCAGTATCGGTTTGGTACGGTTGGGCTGTGTGATGTTCCAATGTCTGACGGATCAAAAACGGCCGCAATTTGTGTGCTGCCGGCCAGCTTTCAGCCCGACAGAAAGTACCCGGTGTGGCTACGGACTTACGCCGGACCACATCGACCGCAGGTCCGTGATCTCTGGAATCCACGGCTGCCCGATCATCTGTTGGCCGAACATGACATTGTGGTACTGACGTTCGATCCGCGCAGTGCCAGTGGCTACAGTGCGGCGAGCGCGTGGAAGGCGTGGAGGCAGCTGGGAGTGGAAGAGACGAAAGACCTTGAGGCGGTGTGTGACTGGCTGCAGCAGCAACCGTGGGCCGACACCTCGCGGATCGGTCTGAGCGGGCACAGTTATGGGGGCTACTTCACCGCCTACGCAATGACTCATACAAAGCGGATTGCGGCGGGGATCGCAGGAGCTCCGGTGACGGACTGGCGACATTACGACACGATCTATACGGAACGTTTTATGGGCACACCGGCGGACAACCCGGAGGGTTATCGGCGGTCGTCCG
>CAXBSH010000414.1:0-4862 GCA_963977705.1 uncultured Planctomycetaceae bacterium | reverse complement strand
CCCACAAAGTGCCCCTTGGGAGGGCGAGGCTCCCGCCGAGCCGAAAGAAGTGGTCAGTTCTCAGTAGTCAGTGGTCAGACAAAATGTAGCCCGAGCATTCCTGCTCGGGCCCGTCCATTAAAAAAACACTGAGGATTTGAAGGGTGACAAGAAGTTCGTGCCCGGGCTAAAGCCCAGACTACGACTTTTGTCCCTATCGTCATTCCTGCCCGGCCGCCTTGTGCCCACACAAAGCCGCGACGCGGCGCACGTTTGCCCATCCCTCAGCCATTCCGTGCGCTGATCACCACCAGGCACAAGGGCAGCCTCGGCATTGTCACCGAGCTGGTGCTCGGTGGTCCCAGGGAAATCCCCCGCGCGAACACGAGGCTCCTGCCTAGCCGAAAATCCTTCCCGCACACCCACGGGCCACTTCAGCAACGCACCAGCGGCTGCATTTTCCTGCATTCATCTGCCACCCTGTGTCACTCAAGCACGTTTTTGTTCTCGTCAACAAAACTCTGTGGCAGCTTCTGCCGCTGCTGTCTCTCCAACTCACCGCAACCTCTGAAATCGCTCTTGAGCCTCCGCGGGGCGGGCCATAACGTGCCTTCGCACGCACAATTCCCGCATTGCAGGACTCTGTCTGTCACCCTTTTTCTGAGCGTTTCAGGGTATGTTCCCATTGTCTGCCAACCGCCATAACTCGCCGCTGCTCAGGTCTCGAAACCGACTGCCGATCGGCGGTATCCCACTGCTGCTGTGCTGTTGCCTGCTGCTTTGCAGCGGCTGTGCGGCCCGCAGCTACTCCTGCGGCTCAGCCTCCGCGTGGCACACTTCGCCGGAACTGACCGCCATGACCAACCCGCAGATCGAACGCGGTCAACGCCGTCCGTTTGTGGACGGCTTCGGCTGGGTCTGGGGTATCCCGGCCAAACTGATCCTGTTCGATCGACGAGTCGAAAACCATCGGGTAAGTCCGGAAACCGAAGCGGCCATAGCCGAGTATCTGCAAAGCAACGAACTGCACTCAGTCAAGGTACGACTGAACCAATATCACCCGCGAGATGACTGGAAACGACTGGTCGCCAATAAGTCCGTCGGAGCCGGCTGGCGATACACTCTGGGAGTGCTCAGTGTCGCCGGAGAAACGCTGCTGCCCGGACGTCTGTTCGGCGGAGATCATTACAATCCGTTTACCAATACGATTCATGTCTATTCTGATATTCCGGCAATTGCCGTGCACGAAGGCGGGCATTCGAAGGATTTTGCCGGCCGCACCTGGAAGGGCACGTACGCGGCAGCCTACCTGATCCCCGGAGTCTCGCTGTATCATGAATCTGTTGCGACCGGCGATGCGATTGGCTGGCTGCAACAATACGGTGACGCTGAAGCTCAACGCGAAGGCTACAATATCCTGTACCCTGCTTATGGCACCTATGTCGGCAGTGCCATCGGTGATCCTTGGGGTATCGGGTACGTCGGTGGAGTTCTGGTGGGACATGCAGCCGGACGCTGGAAATCTTCGCAGGTCCCCACGGAACCACGCACACCACATAGACCCCCTCGGGAGGGTGAGACTCCTGCCGAACCAAACACTACAAACATCCCCTCCCAAAAACCGGCCAAACCGCCTGTTCCCTCTTAGACTTCTTTTTCCACAAGGTATCCCGTGTCAGCTCCAAATCCTGCGGATGTGATCCATGCACTGCAGCACTGCCTGCCCTCCGTCATGCGCTGGGGCGGTGCAATCGCGCGGCGGATGCGCCAATACAACATCGCTGTTGATGGCAAATCTTCCGGCAACGCCAATACCGATGCTCTGACACTCGCTGATCTGACCGTGCAGGAGCTGCTGATTGCCGCACTGCGAGATGCGGATCCGATCCTGCGACAATGTCATGTGCAGGGTGAAGAGACGACCGGCGACATGGCTCGCTTTGCCACGGACAGCACGCTGGCAATCGCTATCGACCCCATCGATGGAACAAAGCAGTACCGTGACCGCACGGGCAACGGGTACTCGTTGATCTGCCATCTGCATGATTTCTCGACTCCGCTCTATTCCCTCGTTTTTGCGCCCGATATGGGTCCACAGGGAACGTGGGTGGAGGTTACGGATCGGAAGCTCGTCTGCGGACCTGATGACCCGGATCGCACTGCTCGCTCTGTACTGGATTCACTGCCGGATCTGACTGCACCGCGCAGTAATCCGGGCCCCGGGATCTATCTGATCGGGTTTCAGCAGCGTGACACTCAGCGAGCCCGCGAGGTGGACACCCTGCAATGGGGGCAGGGCACTCTGGCAGGTCGTACTTCGGACGAAATGCAGGGCAGCATTTATCCCCTGATGTCGACCGGTGAATACATCGGCTCACTGATTCACTCGCCGAATATCTATGACTTCCCGGTCTCGATGCATATCGCTCGAATTCGCGGTGGAGATGCCGTGTGGGTCCACAATGGTCAGCCGGTCGATTATCGTTCGCTGTGGATGGATGAACGGGCCGGAATGCTGCGGTATCCCGGAATTGTCGCCTGCAGTGAAGATCGCAGCGTGCTGCAGTCTCTGTGTCGTCTGTCCGCAGACTGGAATCCCGTGCGCTATGCTGACTGATCACTGTTTTCTGTAAAGTCCCCCATCTTATGGCTCAGGTACTGACATCTTCTGACGGCGTTAGTCTCAGGCTGACTGAACTGCGATCCGGTGGCCCGGATACTCTGCTGATGCTGCATGGAGTGGGTCGCGCAGGGCGGACATTTTCTGCACTGGCGACCATGCTGCCAGCTCGATTCCGCATACTTGCGCTGGACTTTCGGGGCCATGGTGAATCCGGACGCGCCGGCGCTGCCTATCGCATCATGGATTACCTGCAGGATGCTCTCGCAGCAATTGACGCACTGCCCGGACAGGTGACTGTCTACGGTCATTCACTTGGTTCCCTTGTTGCCGCCGCATCTGCAGCAGCGCGGCCCGGGCGCGTTGCCGCTGTCCTGCTGGAAGATCCGCCGTCCGCCGCATTCTGGGCGGGACTCGCCGAGACTCAGTATCACCCCACATTCGAAGCCATGCAGAGATGGGCGGGCCGAGTCGATCTGGGGGTGGCAGAGCTGGCCGAAAAGCTGGGAAATGAGGTCGTCAAAAGCTGGCCCGATGGTCGTGTGCTGCGAATCCGCGATGTGCGTGATGCCGTCTCCCTCAGATTCTCCGCCGCCTGCTGTCGCCAGCTGGATCCGGCCGTCATGACCACCATTCTGGAAGGTCGCTGGATGCAGGGTTTCAGCTATGAACAATCCTTCGGCGAGGTCCGCTGCCCGGCACTGCTGATGCGTGGAGATCCGGCTCGCGGCGGTATGCTTTCAGAAGATGATGCCACTGCACTGGCCGCCCTGCTGCACGACCCGGTACGCCTTGATTTCCCCACAGCCGGTCACCTGCTGCACTGGCAGGTGCGCAGCGAGTTGGCCGGACTGGCCAGTGCCTTCCTTGAATGCCTCTGACTGTAAAGTAGATCCCTCATGACGGCTGCTCATCCGCTGGCATCAGAATGGGAACTGGATCCCGCCAGTGTCTATCTCAATCATGGTTCCTTCGGACCCTCACCGCGATCCGTCCGACAGGCCCGCGAAGCATGGAGTCGTCAGCTGGAGCTGCAGCCCATGCGACATTTCTGCCGCGAGCTGGAAGTCGAACTGGACCGTGCCAGCGAAGTTGTGGCGAAGCTGCTGCGCACACAGACCGATCGACTGGTGCTGCTCGATAACGCCACGTTCGCGATGAATGTCGTAGCTGCCAGCACACCACTGAACCCCGGTGATGAAGTCCTGCTGACCGATCACGAATACGGTGCGGTCCGCAATATCTGGCAGGCTCGCTGTCGAGCCACCGGCGCTCGTACGGCTGCCGTAACACTGCCATTCCCACCCGATCCAGCAGCTGTCGTGGCTGCGATTACCGCCGCGCTCAAGCCCGAAACCAGACTGCTTGTCGTCAGCCACGTCACATCAGCAACCGCCTGTATTCTGCCAATCCGTGACATCTGCCACGCAGCGCGACAGAAAGGTGTGCCGGTCTGCGTGGATGGGCCTCATGCACTGGCCATGCTCGATCTGAACCTCGACAGCCTCGGCTGTGACTACTACTGTGGCAGCGGCCACAAATGGTTGTGCGGTCCATTTGGCAGTGGCTTTCTGTGGGTTCATCCCCGACGACGGGATGCCATCCAGACACCGATCGTCAGCTGGGGCGGCAGTATTGCCGGCCGACCGGCGTCGTGGAAAGACAGCCTGCAGTGGCTGGGAACTCGCGATGCTGCACCCCTGCTGGCACTGGCCGATGCCGTCCGCTTCTTCAGCCCGGATGTGATCGCCGAATATCGCAGCTGGTCACACACCCTGATCAGTGCCGCCCGCGAACGACTGCTGCAGATACCCGGAGTCTCTGCGTTCTGCACGCCTGCTGAAAACGATTTTGTCAGCATGGCCGCAGTCGAGCTGCCACAGACCGCCGGCTGGAAGCCCGGTTATCATGGACATCCTGATTCGCTGCAGATTCAGCTTCGTGATCAGCACGGCATTGAAGTTCTGACAGGCTCATGGAGCGGTCGTCGATTCCTGCGACTTTCAGCGCACCTGTACAACACGCCACAGCAGCTGGAACTGTGTACCACAGCCGTCGCCGACATCCTGCAGCAGGAACGCCACGCTACGGCATAAACTCGGATCAACGAAAAATCACCTGCGCACCTGCAGGTTGCAGTTTGATCGGGTTGGCGAAAAACGCACTGGATACTGCTTCCGTGCCAGGAAAAACACAACCGCTCAGACGCAAACGACACCCGTCAGCTGACTACCCCGGGACCACCGAGCACCAGCTCGGGGAC
>CAXBSH010000413.1:0-4871 GCA_963977705.1 uncultured Planctomycetaceae bacterium | reverse complement strand
TTTTGACCCCTGACCCCTGACCACTGACCACTGACCACTGACCACTGACCACTGACGTCCGACAGTTCCCTTCGCGCTCTGTGGTCGGCAGAATACCCCCAACTTTGCTCCTGATCAGCTCTCACTGAAGGTGCCCCGTATGAGTTCCGGTTCTGCTCGATGGTATCACGAGGTGACTCGGTATCAGTGGACCGTCCTGACGATTGCGTCCCTCGGCTGGGTGTTCGACGCTTTTGAAGGTCAGCTGTACAACATCACTCGCGCTGACATGCTGCCCCAGCTGCTGCAGGTTGCTCCTGATGCACCTGCCGTGCGGCAATGGGGCGAGCGATTGCTGGGCGTCTTTCTGCTGGGAGGAACTTTTGGGGGCTGGCTGTTCAGTTCGCTGGCTGACCGCTGGGGTCGTCGACCGGTCATGGGCCTGACGATTCTGTTCTATTCCATCTTCTCGGGTCTGACAGCGTTTGCTGACAGCATTGAGCAGGTGGGCGCATTACGATTTCTGGTGGCTATGGGAGTTGGTGGCGAGTGGGCAGTGGGCGCCGCGCTGGTCTCGGACGTCTTTCCCGCTCGGGCTCGAGCTCAGGCCGGCGGCATCTTTCATGCCACCAGTGTGGGCGGGTTGTGGCTGGCGGCCGCCGCCGGAATCGCCGTCGGAACGGAATGGCGTTATGCCTACCTGCTGGGAATCCTGCCGGCCCTGCTGTGTCTGTGGGTTCGAGCCGGCCTTGAGGAACCGGAAAGCTGGCGACGAGCGAAGCAGGAGCATCCCGGTCAGGCGGGCAGTTTCCGGGCATTACTGCGGGATCCTCAGTTGCGTGGCCGAGCGATTGGTGGCGCACTGCTGGCCATGGTTGGGCTGGCTACGTTCTGGGGAGTGATCGTGGCCGGGCAGGACCTTACAGCCGAATTGCTGAAGGGACTGGGCGATCCTCAGGCGGTCACCCGGTCCAGGTTTGCCTTTGGATTCATTCAGACCGCCGGGGCTGGTGTCGGTATGCTGTGCTTCGGGCCGCTGTCAGGACGCCTGGGTCGCCGTGGTACGTTCGCCCTGATGCACCTGATGGCCGCCGTGCTGACACCCGTGATCTGCTGGGTCCCATTCTGGTACAAAAGTTACTGGCTGATGCTGTGCCTGCTGCCGATCTTCGGCTTCTTTGCTCAGGGGATTCATGCGGGCTATGCGATTTACTTTCCGGAACTGTTTCCGCCGCAGCTGCGAGCGACCGGGGCTGGTTTCTGCTTCAATACGGGTCGCATCCTTGCAGCCCCCATGCTGATCTGGGGCTCAGCCGAACTGAAACTGCGAATGCCCCTGCAGGAAGCCGTGACATGGCTGGGCGGATTATTCGTGCTGGGCCTGCTGATCCTGCCCCTGCTGCCGGAAACCGGCCCACGAACAACGGCTGAAACAGACCGCTGAACACTATCCCCTGATTCCGGTTGTCAGCGGAGTCACCGGGTTGGGGATCCGTCGCCCCTGAACCTCATTCAGGCGACAGCGCGGCAAGCTTGGCAGAACATGCTGAGCGAACAAACGACATTCCTCCAGATGCGGATAGCCGCTCAGAATAAAGGCCCGCATTCCCATGTCCAGATAGCAATTCAGTTTCGCCAGCACCTGTTCAGGATCGCCGACAATCGCGCTGCCACAGCCACTGCGAGCCAGTCCGATCCCCGACCACAGACAGGGCTCCAGATACAGATCGCCACCAGCTGCCGCTCGCAGCTCGTCCTGCCGACGCACACCTGCACTCTGACTGTCCTGCGAACGGTTTCTGATCTCCAGACCGCGTGCTCGATCAAGTCGTGAAATCAGCTGATCGGCAGCAGCCCGGGCTTCCCGTTCAGTCTCACGAACAATCACGTGAATCCGCAGACCAAAGTCCAGCGTCCGACCATGTTCCGCCGCCTGCTCACTCAGACTGCACATCGTCTGCTGCAGCTGCTGCTCAGTCTCTGGCCACATCAGATACACATCACAGTGCTTCGCACAGAGCGCCTGAGCGGCTGGCGAAATACCACCGAAATACAGCAGGGGCCCGCCGTTCTGCTGATACGGCTGTGCCGGCTCACAACCGGGCAGTTCAAACTGATAAAATCGCCCGCGCCATTCCAGCGGACCTGTCCGACCCCACAATGACTGCAGGATCTGAATGATCTCGCCACTCCGCTCATATCGGTCGGTATTGCTTTCCCGCAAGCCAGGCAGGTCCGACGAAATCACGTTCAGACATAAACGCCCCTCTGCCATGTGATCCACCGTGGCAATCGCACGCGCCAGCATCGGCGGCCAGACCTCACCCATCCGCAGAGCGACCAGCTGCCGGATCTGACTGGTCCGCCCCGTCATCGCTGCAGCAAATGTCAGAGCATCCTGGCCGGCAATCCATCCCGAAGGCAGCAGAATATTATCGTATCCCAGCTGATCGGCCGTCTGTACGATTTCTGAACAGTGCGCGAATGAGCTGCGCAGATCACCTTCCGGAATCCCCAGATAGCGATAATCATCACTGCATAACGCCGAGAACCACGCGACCTCAGCTCGCCGTTCCGGTGTTCGAATCCGCACTTCACCCATCACAACACTCCCGCCAGACCCCTCAGTACGGCCGCAGCTGAACACCATGCGTTTCCAGATGCTGCCTGATCACACGCAACAGCCGCACCGCGTCCGGCGTGTCACTGTGAATACAGACTGTATCCGCCCGCACACAAAGCTCCACTCCACCAGCACAGATCAGCCGCTGTTCACTGACCAGCCGCAGCACACGTTCCGCCACCACCAGCGGATCATGCAGCACCGCTCCCGCCATACCCCGCGGCAACAGCCGACCGTCCGCGTCCACTCCACGATCAGCAAACGCTTCCCGCACACCACGCAGCCCATACTCCCCGGCCAGCTCCGGCAGCAGCGAACCGGCTCGACCACAGACGGCTGCTCCGGGAAGTTCCTGCCGCACCACATCCAGCAGTAACTCAGCACAGTCACGTCGCTCACACACCGCGTGATACAGGGCACCATGAGGCTTGACTCGCCCAACCCTGATCCCGGCGGCATCGGCTGCCTGCCGTGCCAGCTGCAGCTGCTGCACAAGCGCTGCCCGCAGGACAGATTTCTCCAGCTGTAACTCCACTCGCCCGAATCCCGCTCGATCCGGATACGCGGGATGAGCACCAAAGATCACGCCGTGCATACGACACTGATCAGCCAGCCATTGCAGCCGGTCCGGACTGCCGGCATGTCCGCCACATGCGGCATTCACGCACGTCACCAGTGGCAGCAGCTGCTGATCCAGCTGCTGACCCTCAGCCCCCTCCTGCTCACCCAGATCACAATTCAGATCAATCCCGGCCACCACGGATCAGACTCCGCCAAGTGCCTCCGCAAATCGCTCCCAGAGATCTTCCAGAGGCTCAGTACCCACACTGATTCGCAGCAGCCAGCGCGATACCCCAACTGCTTCCACTTCATCCAGCTCTGTATAATGCGCCAGAATCGTGTAGGGACAGCACAGAGTAAAACTGGTGCCCAGATTGGGTCCCTTACAGACCCGCAGCCGATCAAAGACTCCCGCGGTCGTCCGGGCCGGCGACTTCAGCACGATCGACATCAAACCGCCACGACCCGCACCACTGGTCAGTGCCGGCGGATAGTACACCTGCTGCACCGCCGCGTGCTGCGATAACCTGACAGCCAGCTCTGCCGCATTCGCGTTAATCACCTGCACACGCTCACGCACATCACGCGAATTGCGTTCCAGTACCTCCACGTCTGCGTCACACAGCAGCTCCTCGAATTCCTCTGCCACCGCCTGCTGCAGTCGCACGGCTGCCGGACGCTGCATGTTCAGACGCAGCCCCCCCGCAAGCACATCCCCCTGACCACTGAAATACTTGGTCAGACTGGTCGCAACAGCATCCGCCCAGGGCAACGGATTGTCGTTAATGACTGCCGCCAGCGTGTCATCCACAATCAGCAGAAAACCATAGGCGTCAGCCAGTCGCCGCAGCTCAGCCAGATCAGGCATCGTCAGCAGTGGGTTCGTTGGAGTCTCACAGAACAGCGCACTGATGGGTTCGCGCTGCAGCAACTGCGCCAGCTGCTGCAGATCAGTCGCATCACCCCGCGGCAGAAATCGCCACGCCTGCGGCCGAAACCGCTGCTGGATCTTCAGAGTATCCACGTAGGGGAAACCGAACTGCACTGTCGGACGCTGCGGCTCCAGACGCCGGATCGCCCGCCAGATACAGGCGATCGCCGCCATTCCCGACGGCACTTACCGTGCGTCGTCCTTCCTCGACGGTGACAGCATCGAGAAGGACCGCATCGTGCAGGTCGGCGTCGAGGTGAAGGCCAAGGGCTTCCGCTGCCTCAAGACCAACATCGCCATCGAGCGGCCGGACGGGAAGGTCGAGGCCTACCGGCCCGGCTTCGTCGTGGGGCGCGGCTTCCCCGAGCGCAACTGGGACGACTACATCGCGCGCAGCGCCGCCCGCACGGTCGAGGCCTTCCGCAAGGGCTGCGGCCCCGACGTCGGCATCATGCTCGACACCAACTTCCATTTCCGGACCGAGGGTTTCCGGCGCATCGCCGAAGCGGTCGGGCCGACCAACCTCACCTGGCTCGAGCTCGATGTGCACGATCCGAAATCGATCGCCCTGATCCGGCGCGACTCACCGGTGCCGATCGCCTCGGGCGAAACCCTGCTCGAGCGCCGCGACTTCCGGCCATATCTCGAGAACTATTCGTTCGACACCGCGATCGTCGACGTGATCTGGAACGGCTTCGCCGAGTCGCTGAAGATCGCGGCGATGGCCGACGTCTACGAGGTGAACGTGGCGCCGCACAATTTCTACGGCCATCTCGC
>CAXBSH010000412.1:0-4874 GCA_963977705.1 uncultured Planctomycetaceae bacterium | reverse complement strand
GGGGCGGTGCACGCAAAGTCCTGCTTGGGAGGGCGAGGCTCCCGCCGAGCCGAACGGCCCCCCTCCTCCAACGTACAGGCGAGCCGTTAGCATAAGCTGACGGGTGTTGCTGTGCGGCGTCCCCGAGCTGGTGCTCGGTGGTCGTAGCATGGGCTTCAGCCCGTGTCGTCCACCGCGTTCAAGCTCCCCTACAGGCGAGCCGTTAGTGTCAGCTGACGGGTGTTGCTGTTGTGCGTTACCGAGCTGGTGCTCGGTGGTCCCGGGGGAAGTCCCCCTTGGGAGGGCAAGGCTCCCGCCGAGGCGCTGAGACGCGGAGAAAACCCAACAGATAGACAACCTCTCTGCGCCTCAGCGTCTCTGCGGGAAATTCTCCCCAGAACCAGACACGAAATCGTCGCACTCATCCGACACCGATCGCGACCATGAACCAGGAAGTCGAGGACGCAATAACGAAAGCCAAGTCCCGATGAGCGGAAGCTGACGGGTGGTGTTGTTAGCCGTCACCGAGCTGGTGCTCGGTGGTCCCGGGGAAGTTCCTCTTGGGAGGGCGAGGCTCCTGCCGAGGCGCAATCCGTTGTCACTGTTCCGTTGTCGTTGTTCGCCCACAACCGTAGACCGGGCATTCCTGCCCGGCTTCAGCATTGAAAACGATGGTGTTTTCAGTTCACGGGGACTGCATTTGGGGCTGTTTTACGGACTTTTGTTTTTCGGGGGCTGCGGTTGGGTGGTGCACGGGCTGAAGCCCATGTTACGGTTGTTGTGTGTGGTGGTGCCGAGCAGGAATGCTCGGGCTACGGTTGTAGTGTGGCGGCACGGGCTGAAGCCCATGTTACGGTTGTGTGTGTGGTGGTGCCGAGCAGGAATGCTCGGGCTACGGTTCTAGTGTGGGTGGGAGTGCCGGGGTTATGTTGCGGCGTCAGTGTCACCGTAGTCGACGTTCACCAGATACAACCCTTCGGGCACGGCTGTCATGCCTGCTGCTGCGCGGTCGAGCGATTGAATGACAGTCCGCAGATAATCGATCGGCTGACGACCCCGGCCGATGTCTGTCAGAGTCCCCACAATGGCTCGAACCATGTTGTACAGAAAGCCATCCGCCATCACCTCAAAGATCACAAACGGACCATCCGCTGCACCCGACTCAGTTGTTGGCTGCCCCCATGTATGAGCGCTCTGCCACATGGGCCAGCAACTGCTGCGATACACTCGCGCGTCCATAATCGTCCGCACGCTGGTCAGCTTGTTCGGATATTCCTTTTCGAAACAGCGAAAATCATGAGTCCCCAGCAGGCAGGCCGTGGCCTGCTGCATGCGTTCGGCGTCCAGCCGAAATCGCGAATGAGCACAGTAGCGGCGCAGAAACGGCGGACATACTTCACCATCATGAATCACGTAGCGATACCGTTTGCAGACGGCCGAGAAGGTGGCGTGAAATCCGAGGTGAACTTCCTGCGATCGCACCACCACAATGTCGTCCGGCAGCTCCGTCTGTAAGGCGCGACGAAAACTGGGTGCGGGAATTCGACTGAGCGTATAAAAGTTGGCTTCCTGTCCCAGTGCATGCACGCCCGCGTCGGTCCGTCCCGCACAGTACAACCGCCGCTGCTCACCCGTGATCTTCAGAATGGCCTGCTCCACACAGGCCTGCACTGAGGGTCGTGCGGGCTGAACCTGCCAGCCACTGTAGTCCGTGCCGTCATACGCAATGGTCAGGCGGATATTGCGAGTTCCCGGTGCCGCCTGCAATGCCTCAAACGGCAGCGGCGTACCAGTTGCCTCACTGGTTGGATCCACCTCACTCATGCGCGGCGCTCACTGTCCGCCGCAGAGTCGGACTGCAGGCGAATCTGAGTAACCAGCAGACCGCCACACAGAATCAGCCCGGCACCCAGAAAGTACGGCAGAGCAGCCCCCTGTCGCAGCAGAGCGATCCCCAGCGCCGGACCAAGGATCCGCGCCAGTGATGACAGACTCTGGCCCGTCCCCAGCACCATCCCCTGCTCGTCCGCTGCTGCAGCACGTGATAACAGCGATTGCAGTGACGG
Source organism: uncultured Planctomycetaceae bacterium (assembly GCA_963977705.1). Classification (GTDB taxonomy): domain Bacteria; phylum Planctomycetota; class Planctomycetia; order Planctomycetales; family Planctomycetaceae; genus SXXK01. The sequence goes on along the minus strand of CAXBSH010000412.1, from coordinate 2,829 downwards.
ATTGACCGAGGAAAAACCGATCACAACGATCGGCAGAATTGCCCACAACGCACTGCCCGGCAGAACACTCAGTCCAGTCAGAGCAATCAGGCAGAAACCCACCGTCATCAGCAGTATTCCGGTCAGTGCCATGCGAGTCTCACCGATTCGCGGCAACAGACGTCGCACCAACAACCCCTGTCCCAGCGACAGCACAAACCCCACATAGGCATACAACAGATAGTTCCAGCGACTGCTGTAGCCGAACTTCTGCGTCAGCAGTGACAACGTACTTTCAAACTGAGCAAACCCGAAAGTCGTCACAAACACGGCACCCAGAATCAGCGAAAATCGTGGATTGCCCAGATGTCGCAGCACTGTTCCCGGTCGAAACCCGCGATGCGCCGCACTGCTGCCGGCGCGCCGAGATTCCTGCAGCTTCAACGCCGCCAGCAGTAACGCCAGCAGCGATAAACCACAGGCCACGTACCCGGGTAAACCTGATGGCGGAGTCATCAGGATGGCTTTCAGACGCGATTTCGGCAGCGGTTCTGCCAGCAGCAAACCGGCCGAAGCCGCACTGGCCTCATCCACCGGACCAGCAGTCTTCAGCAGCTGCAGAAATTCGGCAGCTCCCAGCACGTCCTGCGAATCTTCCCAGCCCCTCATCAGCTGCAGCTGTTGGCTTGTCAGTGCCACAGCGTTGTCATCCGACACACAGGCTGCACCAATCAGTGGTCCAAACGTAAAGCCAATTCCGAAGGCCGCACCAATCATCGCCATACCGCGACCACGATTCTTCGCTTCAGTGCAGTCGGCAATCACGGCCTGTGCGGTCGAAATCGTCGCTCCGGCAATGCCCGCTCCGATTCGCGCAATAAACAACCACGGCAAAGCTCCAAGGCCCAGCCACTGAAACTCACGCCCCTGCGAAGATACATATCCAAACAGCCCGTAGGACCACGCCGATCCCAGCAGACCCAGCATCAGGATCGGACGCCGACCCACGCGATCCGATAAACCACCCCACATCGGCGCGAACAGGAACTGCATCGCCGAAAAGGATGCCATCAATGCGCCCAGCTGCCAGCCCGAAGCACTGAACCACGCCCCGTATCGCGGCAGCAATGGCAGCACAATTCCAAATCCCAGCAGGTCAATAAAGACCGTCAGAAAAACAACCAGCAGAGTCCCGCGCCCGGCTGACACCGTACCCTGCTCACTTTGCCCCTGTTCGCTCACCGCCAAACCTTCTTTTTCTTCGAGTTGCAGGCCCACAACACCGTCTGTACCACGCTTTACAAATACCGAATCCTGCGACGAATGTCCGAATTGATACTCTGATACCGATTGCTCAGACACCCCGCATCAAAGACTTCCCGACGGATGTACTCCACATCATCCGCACCCACCGCTCGAGTAAAGATCGGTTTCAGATACTCCATCCCCAGCGTTGACAGCTGCATGCGTGCGGCATCATACAGACTGGGATGCACTTCGCGCGGATGAATCTCGCCCCAGCGATCCCGCAGTCGATTGGCCGCAATGGAACTGAATGTGAACCCCGCCTGAGGACTGTACTGCAGAGTCGCAACTTCGTTGCTGTAACCCGCCGCCAGCAGCTCCACCGCTCGTCCGCCCAGCTGAGTCGCGGCAAAACGATCAAACAGAATCGGACGACCGCCACGCTGAGTATGTCCGACCTTGCGACTGAACAGAGCACTGCTGCCAGGCTCAAACCGACGAGTCTCAAGGAACAGGTCCGGACTGAGACTGTGTTCCAGCATTCCCACAATCGCATCCGCAGCCCCTGAATACTTGACGTTCCCCGCCGGATCAAAGGCCGGGGAAGTCGCGCCCAGCTCACGACCGTCCAGACCACGCACACCCTCGCCCACCACAATCACCACGTTCTGCTGCTGATCGTAGATTCGCGAAACCTGCTGCGTCAGCTGCTGCGGATCAACAGGGACCTCAGGGATCAGGATGATGTCGGGTTGAGCATATGCGGCACCCAGAGCAATATAGCCGGACTGCCGACCCATCACTTCCACCACCGCAATCCGATGATGACTCTCGGCTGTCGACCGCAGACGTTCCACCATCTGCACCACCACAAACACTGCTGTAGCAAAGCCTGGAGTCGCGTAGTTGACGATATCCTCCAGCCGCAGTGAGTCCCGGCCGGCCGCAGCCCTGACCGCAGGACCCGCACCATCAGCCGGTCGCACCCACTCGTCAGGCTCGCCCGGATAATTCAACCCAAGATCATTGTCGATCGTCTTCGGAGCCAGCACGCAGGGCAGGATTTCGGCCAGCGGCTGCATGCCGTTGATCGTTCCATCACCGCCGATACACAACAACCCGTCCAGCTGCAGCTTCGCAGCATGCGCCCCAGCGACCCGCAGATGTTCTGACGAGGTGTGGTCAAGATAGGTCCGCGATGACCCGATCAGAGTCCCACCCTTGCACGGATCCAGCTCGGGAATGCCTGAATACAGAGGATTCAGCAGAACATGCGGTACTTTCGGATCCAGCAGACCCGCATAACCCCGCAACAGACCCACCACCTCGATCTTCAGCGCGTTGGCACGCTGCACCGCCCCGTAGATCGTGGCGTTCAGTGCCGGAGTATCTCCGCCCGCTGTCAGAATCCCGATTCGTTTCATGGACTATCTCACCACAAAATTCACCAGACGACCTGGGACCACAACCACCTTCACCACCGTCTTACCCTCCAGCTGACGCCGCACCACCTCGTCAGCTTCCGCCGTCGCCTGCAGCACATCGGCCGCGGTGTCCACCGGCACGACAATTCGAGTCCGCAGCTTGCCGTTGACCTGCACCGGC
>CAXBSH010000411.1:0-4922 GCA_963977705.1 uncultured Planctomycetaceae bacterium | reverse complement strand
AGCAAAAACTGCTCACCCGCAGAACTTTGGCACAACTGCAGGAGCTCGGCCATGGTGGCTTCCATGCGTGTCACACTGTCAATCTCGTCTCCTGACAGTGCACTCAGTTCAGCAGTCAATGCAGCAGTCACGAGCTCGCGGGACGCAAGAGCAGTTCTCGGCAGCGCGGCTGCCAGAGCCAGTCGTCGGGTTTCTGGCGCTGACAAAAGGGTTTTCAGGGTGTGTTCCACTTCTGGTTGCCAGCCCTCGGCGTCAAAAACTTCGGCTGCCGCGCTGATCAGCAGGCGCGCATTCTCAAGCAGAATGTCCCTGTCAGCAGTGGCCGTTGCAGCGAGAAAATCACGGCGGCGATTGCAACGCTCAAAGGTCTGGTAAAAAGTTTCCAGCTCAGAGTAGAAGGCAGCGGAATCGGTCCGCTGCAACTGCAGATAAAGCTCACAGGCTGCAGTGAACTGTCCATTCTTTTCGAGGTCTGCAGCCTGACGTTTGATGCCGGGGGGAACTCGCCGCGACAGTACTGCAATCCGATCCTGCAGTTCTCTGGTCCGCGGCAGATGTTCGGCGGCTTCATGAAACTCCACCAGGACTTCAAGAAGTGCCAGCGAATCGGGGGAATTCTCCAGCATCGCCTCATGACGATCGATCAATGGCTGCAGCCGATTCAGCCGCGCGAGTGCTCGAATTGCCTGTAGACGATCACCACCGTCGTCCCGGTCGTCGTTTGGACGATAACCGGAAAACAAATTGCCCCCCGATGAAATTCGCAGCAGTTCCCACGCCGCCTCCGCGGCCTGATCAGTCTGGCCGGCACTGAGGAACTGCTGCAGTTGTCGACCGAGGATCGAAGTGCGACTTTCAGAAGTGCGTCCAAGACGCGCCTCCAGCGCTGCGGCTTCCGCCTGCAGTCCAAGTCGTCCAAGCACCGGAAGCAGTGCTCCCTGCTGCGGCTGCGTCAGCGGAAGTTCACCCAGACGCCGCGCCGCTCGCATCGCCGTTTCCGTCTGCCCCGCAGACTGGGCGGTACTGAGGATCTGCTGCTGAGCTGCAATCAGGGTCTGAGGATCCTCAGAGCGTGCCGAAGAGGCCAGTGCGATCGCCTGCGATGAATTGCCTTCAACGGTCAGCAGTTCTGCCAGCCAGAGTCTCAGGCTGGCATCGGCCGGCATTTCAGCAGCGGCTGTCAGCAAATGGCGAAGCAACTGAGTTCGATCACCACGACGACGATAATACTCGCATCGCAGCAGTGCAGCTTCGGCCGGACTGATGTCCGAAGACTGTTCCAGTTGAGGCCAGACGGTGCTGAGCGAACCCGGCTGCACTTCCTGCAGTCGTCCGAGCAGCCTTGATACCAGGTTTTCAGCAGCTGACGGCGCCGTGCCACGATGACGGAAGGGGGCGATTCCCGGAACCTCCACTGTCAGTAACGAGGGCGTCACCTGGCGGTTCTGGCGACGATTGCAGCTGATGGCCAGCTGCAGAGCAGCCCTGAGCGATACAGCATCAAGCCGCAATTCGATCAGTGTACCCAATGACTGCACCAGCAGTGATTCCAGTGTTGCCGGGTCGGGTGATGGCGAGGGATCTGACGCAAGTTGCTGCAGCAGGCGACCACAGTTTTCGCTGTCCTGCAGACGTATTGCCAGTTGCAGCTGAGGTATACGTTGTTCCGGTTGACGTTCACAGGCTGTGGTCAGTGCGGTCTGCCACGCGCTGCGTACGGTTGCTGCAAGCGTAGCAGGATTCAGCGATTGATCAGCCACCAGCCATTCGGGATGTGCAGTGATCAGGCCGTCGCCCGCACACTGAATTTCGGTGGCAAGATTCGCTGAGGTTTTTCCCGCAGTAAGCCATGCGGCCTTCAGGCGAGACGTCGCCAGGAGTCTCAGTCGCAGGGCTGTGGCAGCGGCTGTCTGGACCTGCTGCAACTGCGTGTCGATCTGCAGCAGCAGCCGTGAGTCGGGTTGAGCACTTTGCAGCAGCAGCCCGGAGACGGTTGCGCACCAGCGAAAATCAGTAAGCTGCGGCATGTCCTGTACGGCATTCGCGGCTGATTCACGCTGTGCCAGCAGCACAGACAGGCAGATCTTCACTGCATCACTATAGACTGCAGGTTCCGCTGGTGCGGCGGCCAGCCATTGCTGCAGGATGGACGGGGAAGGTTCTGCCGAGGGCTGCATTTCCGTCACATTGACAGCGAGAGGCCCTGTGAGGTCGGGGTACCTGAAATCAAGGACCTGTTGTGCCTGCCGTAAGGACTCATCTGTTTCACCGGCACGCTGAGCAAGGATTACCAGCCACGTGCGACACCACCAGTCGGCCGGATCACGCAGCAGGTGGTCGCGGCACAGTTCTGCAGCGACAGGTTCCTGCTGAGCCGAGAGAGCCAGTTGTACAGCCTCGTGGATCATGCTGCGCTGCGGTTGGCGCTGTACGGCATTGCGCAGCAGTTCAGCGGCAGAGAACTGACGGGTATCCACGGCATCAAGTGCCAGCAGACGCCGTACTTCGTCCAGGGAATTGAGATTCCGGACCAGTTGCAGCTGCCAGCGAGTTGCTGCTTCGGGATTTCGTTCGCGTTCGGCAAGCTGCACCGCGCGACGCAACAGCTGCTCGTTTTCCGGGTCCACAGCGATCGCAGACTCCACAATCCCGCGAGCTCGACGAAAATCACCAGCCTCCTGCAGCACCAGTGCGAGTTCGAGGGCGGCAGGAACTGGTTCCTCTGCATTTGCCGGTCGCCTTTCCACACGTTCAAGGAACTCCGCGAAGTGCTGACTGCGAAGTGCCAAAGAGGTCATGCGGGCCAGCAGATCCAATCGGGAATCGGAGTCCGTGGTGGTGTCGAAGGCCTGCCAGAGCAATTGAATTGATTCGGCCGTTTCAAATCGGTCCGCAAGTACGCCGGCGAGGTTTTTTAACGCTTCAGTGTCCTCGGGGCTGACGCGTACTGCCTGTCGTAACGCAGAAATCGCCGCTGCAGGTTGGCCTGCTTCAAAGGCGATCTCCGCGTAAAACTGCCACGTGGCCGGATTGTCAGGCCATGTCTCGGTCATGCGTGATGCAGCCGACAACGCTCGGTCCGCACGCCCCAGTCGCAGCTCCGTTCGCGCAAGGTGCTGCAGCGTTGCAGAGGCCTGACGCGGATCTGCCTCTGCAAGTTGCTCCAGAACAGTTGCAGCTTCCGTAAGACGTCCCGATTTTTCGAGCAGGGCAGCAAGTCGGTTGAGGACACGCGGTGAACCCTGCTGCAACTGCAGAGCCTCACGCGCCGCAATCACAGCATTCACGGGGTCTGAGTCGGCATCGTGGCCAAGAACACGACGCCAGCAGTTCAGGAATTTGTCCGCGTCTGTCGTCGCCTCAGCAGTGCTCAGCAGGGACAGTTCGGTCGGCAGTCGACCGGACAGCAGCAGCAGCCGAGATCGCTGTTCCAATACCTGATCCTGCTGCTCTGGTGATTCGCTTTGCTGGAGTGCAAGATCAAGCTGTTTCAGGGCTTCGGAAAGGCATGCGTCCGGAGTGAACTCGGAGGTCAGGTCTGAGCCTGGCGAAGGAGCTTCACCGAATCCGCCAGCTTCACGCAGCATCTCGGCGAACCGCAGGCGCTCCGTCAGTCCAGTCTCTTCGGAACAGACTTCACGCATGGTCTGCAGCGCCTCGACCGTGAAGCCTGCTCGCTGCAGAATTTCGGCAAGCATCAACAGCGTATCAGGGCTTCGCAGGGGCGCTCGAGCCAGACGCATCCACACGTCCCGCGCCTGCTGCGGTTGCTGACGTCGCAGCAGACGTTCTCCCAGTTGCTGTACAAACTGTGGTTGATCGGGAGCAATTCTGGTGGCTTTCTGTGCCAGCTCCAAAGCGCGTTCAGGGCGTCCTGCCTTTTCGAGCAGGTCGGCCACGTCGGCAGCGACAGTGGCCTGAGTCTCAGCCTCGGACAACAGTGGCGACCACGCCTGCAGTGCCAGCTGCTGCCGTTCTTCAGGCTTCAGATCCGATCGCTGCAAATGCAGCAGTCCGAGGCGACGATGATATTCCGACGCCCTGTCAGATGCTGCACAGAGGATTTCATATTGCTGTGCTGCTTCCTGCAGTCGCCCGCTCCGTACCTGAATTTCAATCAGGCTTTCCCGAAGCGATACCTGAGCAGGCGCCAGCTCGATGGCTTTTTGCAGCCACCTTTCGGCTTCTGTCGCACGATTGTCCAGTTGCAGGGCTGCCGCCAGTCGCTCGATCGATGCCAGATCCTCAGAGTGCTGTTGCAGCCATTGTTCGTAGAACTGTACCAGCTGAGCGGGGCTGCGCTGCTTCAGAATCACAGCTTCAATCCGCCGACGAACGTCTCGAGCCAGCCAGCCTTCCGGGTCCACATCTGCCAGCAGCTCCGTCAGTGTCTGCAGGGCATCAGCGTCGCGGCGAAGTTGCTGCAGAAGTTCCACTGAGGACAGCCGCAGCTGGGCCCGTTGTTCCGGATCCGTAGCCGTGCTGGCTAAAGCCTCAAATCGCTCCAGAGCATCGCTCCAGCGTCCCTCACGCCCCAGCGACTCAGCCACCAGCTGAGCCACCCGACGATCCCCGGGAAAGGCGGCCTCCAGACGCTTCCAGACTGACATTGCCTCGTCATTTCGCTGGGCCCGCGTCAAGGCCACGGCATAGTCGCGATACAGTTCCAGCAGGTCTGAACGGGCGGGACGCCGTGACAGGGATTGTTCGAATGCTGCGATGGCAGCCTCCGTCGCACCGAGCTGCAGTTGCGCACGAGCCAGATACCATGATGGAAGCGGATCCGTCGCACGACCAGCAGCGGCGGCCGTCAGCAACGGAACGGCAGTAGTGGCGTCGGCCCTCTGCAGAGCAATCATGCCGGATAGCAGCAGGGCTGCTTCCGGAGTACACGTAGCAGGGATTCCCAGCGTTGCGGATGC
>CAXBSH010000410.1:0-4950 GCA_963977705.1 uncultured Planctomycetaceae bacterium | reverse complement strand
CAGGTCGTCACTCAGATTTGGTGCCGGAGCCAGTTCCACCACCTTCTGATGGCGTCGCTGCACCGAGCAGTCTCGCTCAAACAGATGCACCAGACTGCCGTGCTCGTCACCCAGCAGCTGCACCTCAATGTGCTTGGCTCGACCAATAAACTTTTCGATGAACACTTCCGGACTGCCGAATGCTGTTCGCGCTTCATTTCGAGCCGATTCGAAGGCCGCATCAAATTCAGCGGCAGTTCGCACTGCACGCATGCCGCGACCACCGCCCCCCTTGGCCGCCTTGATCATCACGGGAAAACCGATCTCGGCCGCCCGAGTCCGCGCCTCGTCAACCGTCTCGATGGATTCCTGAGTCCCCCCGAGGACCGGTACGCCGGCTGCTATCGCGATATTGCGAGCTGCAGTTTTGTCGCCCAGAGCCTCAAGACAGTGCACAGATGGACCCACGAACTTGATGCCGGCTTCAGCACAGGCCCGCGCGAATTCAGGACGCTCTGACAGAAATCCATATCCCGGATGAATTGCATCTGCACCAATCTCCTTCGCCAGAGACACAATGCCGGCAATGTCAAGGTACGAACGAATCGGTTCACCCGGACGACCAATTCGATAAGCCTCGTCCGCCTTGAACCGATGCAGTGCGTAACGGTCTTCATGCGAATAAATCGCCACAGTGCGAATTCCCAGCTCCGTTGCACTGCGAAAAACACGAATCGCAATTTCGGAACGGTTGGCGACCAGCAGTTTCCTGATTGTCAGCATGTCAGCGACCCGCATTCTCTGAATAAGTGCAGCCCGCAAAGCCGTTTATGGCTGCGAGGCGATCCGGACTTTCGGCAGAACACTGTGAGACCTGCAGTGGGGACAGATGCCTCGGTTGCCGGAAGTACCATGTAACCCCGTCAGAATAGTCCAACACCGACTGACAATCCACTACCGACCCCGGGCGAGAAAAACAGACATCGTTTTTTCGGATACCGCCCCCCGGAAAAGCTCCGCCAGCCGGAACAGCCGGACGCCACTCCCCCCCACCAACGACAGAAATTCCCGTATTTTTCCACACTGCCCGCAACCTTCGTTTGCGAGACCACCCGTTTTTTTCGACACTAGAAACAGGATCTCAGGCTGTTCAGATGCTCCAATTTCAGGAAATTCCAGATCAAACCCTATTTCCGTGGCGGGTGAAGCCTCGCAAACTGGCCTCACCCCTCGTTTGTTCCCCGCGAATTTTTTCCGCGGAATTACGCCCCCTCCACGATCAAAGTCTCAGCAAATCATGGCATTTGTCACCCTGTCGATCCTGGAAGGACTGGAACGCGGGCGCGTCTTCCGCAACCTGCAACCGCCCATCACAATCGGACGGGAAGAAATCAACGATGTGCAGCTCAACGACGAACGCATCAGTCGCCTGCACGCAAAACTGCAGGAAGATCACGGCAACATCATCTTCACCGACCTGAACAGTACCAATGGCAGCCGTGTCAATGGCCATCCGGTGCAGCTGCACGTCATGCGCCCAGGTGACCATCTGCAACTGGGACGCTGCACCCTGCTGTACGGATCTGCAGAAGAAATCTCTGAACGCGCCCGCAGCCTTGGTGTCCACGTCACAGACCTTTTGCCCATCAGCCGCACATTTACTCGCCCGGATGTTCCGGCTCCGGCCTCGGAATTCTCACAGCCCGCTATTCCCGCAGCGACAGATCACCTGCCCGCCTCACTGTTCTGCGGCGAATGTCCGCCTCTGCCGGAAGACCTGACGCCCATTCAACGCGCACGCCTTGCCGATCTGCTGATGCATGTCAGCGAAACTCTGATGCAGATCGTGCTGACGTCAGCCCAGACCGACTGCACACCACCAACAATCGTGGTCGACTGGGCCCGCTTCCAGAACCTGCTCAGGCTGCAAAAAGATCTCGCCGGCTGGATTCATGCCACCAGCAATCCACACCTCGACGAAGACGAACTCTGACTTCCTGCCCAGTTCGAAACCTGCTGATGAAGCCCCCCCGGCAGCCAAAAAAAGAAAGGCCCGGCAAATTGCCGGGCCTTTCAGCGTTTTCAGCACAGTCCTGGCAGAGATCAATAATCCCCGACCACTTCGCCGCCAGACTTCGTACCCAACCGTCCCCAGATTCCGTAGGGGCTGGCGTTACCGATCACAGTTGCGACACCCAGGTTTCCAGTGTCGATGTTTTCCGAAACAAATCGCACTGAACCATCGGCCAGAACGACCTGCACGCCACCGGTGTGGAAGCTGCTGGGAGCAAACACGCCAACAGCACCGTCGGCATTGACGTTACCGTCGTTGATGCAGGAGGGGCCGTTTGGCGGAGTCACAGTGTAGAAGGAATTGATTTCCGGCTGACCGTCGCACCAGATCGAACTGAAGCGACCTTTCACAGTCGCACCGTTGGTGTACCGGTCCCCGGCGCGGATGGTTGCAGCGGCTGCGATGCAGGAACCCGGAGCCGTCACGATGGCACCCACGTTCACAATCACGCCTTCACGAACGGTGGGAGTCGCCTTGCCACCGATACCAAAGCTTGCCTGAACACGCTCGCCCATGGCAATCGTATTGCTGGTCCCGTCAGTCACGTCACGCATGCTGAAGCAACGACGCAGACAGAACAGTCCACTGACGTTCTGAGCATCACGGCCGTCCGCTGCACCCGTCCCGATGAAGTCACCGCGGCAGAACGCGTAGCTGCAGTTTCCGCGAGCCGTAACGATGCCAGGATCAGTCGGGCAGGAGAAGAAGGAAATGCGCTGAGTGTAAACAGCCGGAGCCGGTGCGGTACCGCTCCACGGAGCCGGGCCACCCGGCGGAATCGGCGGGCTGGTCGACGGATCACCAGCATCAATCTGCTGATACAACGCTGTCTGCTCAAGATACGGCAGCAGCGGAATGATACCCGTCTTACGCTCGTAGTTGCCGTCCAGTCGAGTTGTACTGCCGTAACCAAAGGTACCACCCTTGGCGTACGGGAACATATTGAAGACGTCATGATAGTTGTGCAGAGCCAACCCGAACTGCTTGAGGTTGTTCTTGCACTGAGTACGGCGAGCTGCCTCGCGAGCCTGCTGGACAGCAGGCAGCAGCAACGCCACCAGAATTGCGATGATGGCAATCACCACCAGCAACTCGATCAGAGTAAACCCACGTCGTCGCACCACGCTGCATCCTCCACGAACTGAGAACCGGAAAAAAATGAAATAAACCGCGTCACCGCGAATGCAAGCCATCCAGAGAATATGACGAGAACTGAACGTCTGCAAGCTGTAAACCCTCGGTTCTGCTCAGGAATCGGGCAAAAATGGCGATTTTGACATCAAATCTTCATTTGTAAGACACAGACGATTCGCTAGACTGCTGAGTTCGCCTGCAGAACGTTTCCGGTGCCCCTGTGAAGACACGTCGATCCGTTTTTATCGACCTGTCCCCCCCCTGCACCTTCCCAGGATCCCAAGACTTATGAAATCTCGCCTGAACCTCAGCCTGCTTCTGTCCTGTGCTGTGGCCCTGTGTGTCGCCGGCTGCGGTGGTGAAAAGGTCAACCGCCCGCCCGTATTCAAAGTCACCGGCAAAGTCACGCTCAGCGGAAAACCAGTCGTCAACGCTGATGTCACCTACATCCACGACGAATCTAAACGGGCCGCCTTCGGCAAAACCAACGAAGAAGGTGTCTACAAACTGACCACCTTTAGTGCCAACGACGGCGCCGTCGAAGGCAAACACTCCATCAAAGTCGTCGATATCCCGCCACCAGCCTCCACACCAGCACTCGCAGATACCGAAAGCCCCGAATACAAACCCCCGGGAATCGGTGAAGACACCATGCCCAAACCCAAATCCAACCTGCCAGCAAAATATGCTGACCCGGCAACCTCAGGTCTGTTCGGTGTCGTAAATGCCGATGGTGGTGAAAACGTCATTGACCTTGAACTGAAACCCTGATCCATTACCCCGGTAATCAATCACCATATCCCGCGCTGACTAACCCACGGATTCTGCCCGAAATCGGGCCGAATCCGATTTTTTTGAGCCCTTTCAGATGTCCGGTCGCTCCGAAGCCCGCCGTTTTATCCTGCAGATGCTGTTCCTGCTCGACCAGAACCCCGATGCTGATCGCCAGCGCATCGATCATAACGCGACCCTCGAATTCAAAGACCCTCAGGTCCGTAACTTCATCCGCCGCATCCTTGATGGCATCCGCACACACCGCAGCAAACTGGATCAGCAGATCCGCCAGACCGCACACAACTGGCGTCTGGAACGCATGGCGATCACAGACCGCAATGTGCTCAGAATGGGCCTGTATGAAATGCTGCACGAAGGCACTCCGGCACCGGTCGTAATCAATGAGGCCGTGGAAATTGCCCGCGAATTCGGCTCCGAAAACTCGGCCGCCTTCGTCAACGGCATCCTCGATCGACTCAATCCGCACAGCCGCTCAGGCAAATCGCCCGCCCCGCCCGCAACCGAAACCGACCTGTCCGCAACAGAGCCCCAGGCAACAGAGACCACTGCCACCGAACCGCCGGCCGCCGACGCCTGAGCTCACCCCGCCCGCGCCGCGACTGCACCAACCCACACTCACTGCGCTGCTGCCGGCTGCTGCTTCTGAAAAATGACCACATGCTGCAACGGCAGCACATGCACCGTCTCCAGCCATGACAGCCCAAACTCCGGCTGCTCAGCCTCCAGACGCACCTGCGCCTGAGTCATCTTGTGGACTTCCTTGATCGGTACCGCAGGATCCTCCTTGCGATACTCCACAAACACCAGCCTGCCACCAGGCTTCAGGGCCTGCGAAATGTCCTGCAACATCTCATAGGGATACTCAAACTCATGGTACACATCCACCATGATCGCCAGATCCACACTGGCAGGCTTCAGACCACTGCGTTTCTGACTGCCTTTGATGGGTTCCACATTCTCCACACCAA
>CAXBSH010000409.1:0-4951 GCA_963977705.1 uncultured Planctomycetaceae bacterium | reverse complement strand
ATCGCCGATCCATCGTCTGCCGGGAAACAGTGATCGGTGGTCAGTGGTCAGTGATCAGTGGTCAGTGATCAGTGGTCAGTGGTCAGTGGTCAGTGGTCAGTGATCAGTGGTCAGTGGTCAGTGGTCAGTGGTCAGTGGTCAGTGGTCAGTGATCAGGGCGTGCAAACGGCCCCTCGGGAGGGCGAGGCTCCCGCCGAGCCGAACGTCAGTTCCCAGTTCTCAGTGTTCAGTGATCAGTAATCGCAAAGTTCCCCCTTGGGAGGGCGAGGCTCCCGCCGAGCCGAACTGCGTTGACCTCCCATCCTTCACCCGCTGCCCCGCAGCCCTGTGGCGAGCCGTGAGCGTCAGCTGACGGGTGTTGCCTTGCGTTGCCGTCCCCGAGCCAGCGCTCGGTGGTCCCGGGTTGTTCAATTTCGAACTGCATGCAGTTCTACATAACATCGTAACTGCGGCCTTCCTGACGATTGAGACAAAAATGGTTAGCCCATGCTTCAGCCTCGTCATTACCCCTCTTTCGCTGTGGCCTTGCCCACAGGGCCTTGCGACGCACGCGTCCCCGACTTGGCCAACGGCCATAGACAACGTCGCTTTGGGCAACGCCCAGGGACAATGGCCTCACCCGCCGAAAAGCATGGTCTTCCTGTAACACCGCAGTGGAAATGCGTCGCAAACACCGCGTTTTATGGGTAATGACAAGTCTTCAGCCCGGGCTGCCGTACCGCATCACTGTTCGGCCCCGTCCATTAAAAAACACCGGGGATTTGAAGGGCGACGAGAATTACGTGCCCGGGCTAAAGACCAGACTACGATTTTCTCCCAGGTGTCTGGAAGGCCTGGGCTACGTTGCTGTTCTTTCAGTCCTTGCTGCCCTCCCTTGCATAGCGGTGCGTCATCACGCACGGCGCAGCAACTGCAGCAATCGGGACAGTTTTCAGCGTCTGGTCGCGGTGTGCAGTCGACGGCCCAGGGAGGTCAACTGAGGAGCAATTTTTGTCTGCAGCCATGTGTGCAGTCTGGTGGCTTCTGCTGCGATCCGAGCCTGTCTGTCGGAATGATTTCCGGCTGTCGTTTTTTTCCTGGCAGTGCCGGTTTTTTTCAGTGACCGCGCGGCAACCACCGCGTCCTGCAAGGTTCCCAGTTGTTTCTGGACCTGCAACAGACAGCCAACCAGTCGCTTGATGACTGCGTTATCTGACAGTGACAACAGCAGCTCGGACTGATAGCGGTACTGCTTCACCTGCAGCCGAAAACGATGCAGTGATTTACTGGTCGCCACTGTGGGAATGGCCGTCTGCAACTCTGCCAGTCGAACAGCAGCCTGTTCAACAGCCCAACTGGCTGCCGGGGCGCTGGCAACTGCGACAGACCGTTTTCGAGTCGCGGAAGTTCTGATGGCCTTCAGAAGTGCACGACGGCAGTTTTTCAAAGCCTCATTGCGGGTCAACCGCCGTTCAATCTTCTGCAGTGGCTGCTGCAGTTTACGCCTGCGTTGCTGCCACTTCCGGCGAGTTGCGGCTGGAATGTCGCCGGCAGCCGAATGATGCAGCAGAACGTCCAGATCCCGCGCTTTGCTGCTGGCCTTTAGAAGGGACCGGAGCTGCTTGTGCAGCCAGCGAACCTGTCGAGTTTTTCCGGACAGTTCGCCAAACAGTGCCAGATGCTGCTGCAATCGTCTTGCTGAAATGCGAGTCTGATGCAGGTATTCGGGTTTCCTGTGCCAGCGCTGGCTGCAGCGTTTCAGGCACTTTGCCATGTGTTTCAGCTCGTGCTTCAGCAGCTGACAGGCAGCGTCTGCTACTGTTGCCGCTGGTACCACGGTGTCTGCGACTTTCTTTGTCACTGCCCGGGCACCGCGGGGCCGACCTGCAGCATCGACCACGGCCGCTGCTGCGGACGTACGCGACGACCGAGGCGACGAAGTCTGGCGAGCGGCAGCAGGAGCACGACGGGACATGAGACAAGCCGGATGGTGGTCAGGAGCATCCGTGCCCCGGGGTGTCTGTCAGTAATTCGACTTACAGCCTGATGACAGCACCGCCCCAAAAGCAAATGAACTGCCGTTTGTTCCAAAAACCTTAACAATTCAATGAAAAATGACCAGTTTTTGCGATTGAAAAGTGATCTGCCACAGCCCCGCGGATTCTCAATCCCAGCGAAAAATTCGCAGGGCAACCACAAACGTGATCACCAGCCACGCCAGCATCAGTCCCAGATCAGGCAGAATGGTGATCAGCCCAGCCCCCTCCTGCATCACCTGTCGCAGTGACGAGATCACCGGGGTCAGAGGCAGCAGACGAATGACCGGCTGCACCAGATCCGGAAATCTTTCGGCGGAAAAAAAGATCCCCGAACCGATCCACATCGGAACCATCGTCAGATTCATCAGCCCCGCAACGGCCTCCAGAGTTCTTGCACGGCTGGCAATAATCAACCCGATCGATGCAAACTGGAATGCTCCCAACAGCACGATCACGCCAATCAGCAGATAGCCACCGTGACTGACAACGCTGAACATCAGCCGCGACAGAATCAGGATCACAATAATCTCGGGAATCATGAACACCATGCGACTGGCCATCATGGCTGCCACAAAATGGTGCTTCTTCATCGGGGTTCCCAGCAGACGTTTCAGAACCTGACGGATTCGCATATCGACGATGGCATATCCCACTCCCCAGACTCCGCCACCCATCAGTCCCATCCCGATCAGTCCTGGGACCAGAAAATCGATGTAACGACTTCCGGCTTCTGTCACAGCAGTCTGTTTCGTGCCAACAGGATCCTTACGCCCAGCAGCAATCTGCAAAGCATCGTTGACCGCATCCCGCGCACTGACACTGCCCGGACGCGTCTGATCCAGCTGATAGTGGTAGACGGCCTCTGCCCCCGAACCTTCCGCCGTCAGCACCAGCTCGGCCTTGCCCGAACGCAGCATCTGACGACATTCTTCCGGCGAACCACGCAACACTACAAACCGCGGATTGCCCTGCAGTGTTTGTATCAGCTCGTCGGCCTGCGGCCCTTCCTGAACACACACCGCGACGGGTTCAACTGAGTCACTGCGGAAGGCCAGCCCCAGCGAGATCATCATGACCAGCGGAAAGACATAGGACCAGAAAACGGCTTCCGGAGTCCGAATGAATTCCCGGAACCGCGCGATAAACAACTGCACCAGCGGGTGATTGGCAGCACCAGAGCTCATCGAACGTTCCCTTCTGTGCCTTCATTCAGTCCATGCCCGGCGAAGTGCACGAACACATCTTCAAGTGTTGCCTGACGAGTGGTGAGTGATGACAGCTGCAGTCCGCTGCGATTGATCAGTTCCAGCAGTGCTGGTATGGCCACATGCGGTTCGCGCACAGACAGGCACCGCTGATCACTCTCACGCCGCACTGCAATCACTCCCGGAAGACCTGCACCAAAATCTTCTGCAGGCTGCTGACTTCCGCTGACAGCAAACGCCACCACGTGTTCGGCACCCAGGCCGCGAATCAGATTCTGCGGAGAATCGATGGCGAGGATTCGGCCCCGATCGAAGATGGCCACCCGATCACACAATCGCTCGGCTTCGTCCATGTAATGAGTCGTCAGCAGAACAGTGCCACCGCCTTCGCGGAAATCCGTGATGACTCGCCACAGATCGCGCCGCGACTGAGGATCCAGTCCGGTGGTGGGTTCGTCCAGAAACAGCAGCTGGGGATTACCCACGAGGGCTGTCGCGACCGCGACTCGCTGCTTCTGGCCACCCGAGAGTGTGCGGATGCGGGAATGCATCTTTTCCCGCAGCGACACGCGATCGATCACCGCCAGCGGGTCAAGGCCCTGATGAAAGAAGCTGCGAAACAGGGTCAGAGTTTCAAGGACGGTCAGCTTTTCTGAGAGGCGTGTTTCCTGCAGTGAAATACCGATCTGCTGACGAATCTGATCAGCATTCGTTTTCCAGCTCATGCCAAGGATCAGTGCTTCTCCGCTGGTGGCCGTCTGCAGGCCTTCGCAGATTTCGATCGTGGTCGTCTTTCCGGCACCGTTGGGGCCCAGAACCCCGAAACAAATTCCTCGCTCTACCTGCAGATCGATGCCTTTCACGGCTTCGACCGGAGGATTGCCGGGCCAGGTGCGAGTCAACTGGCGGCATTCGATCGCGTATGTCATCGGGGGATCCGTGTGCTGAGAAACCTGAGCCACTGCCTGCCGAGGTGGCTTAAGCCGGACAGCAGCAGCAGTTCGCGGATTGTGGGGCTGTGGCGGAGGAATTCAACAGCCTGAGTCTGACAGCATCGCGGAATTTCATGGATTCGCCAGAAGCGAGTCGCAGACGGTTGATGTTTCCC
Organism: uncultured Planctomycetaceae bacterium; assembly: GCA_963977705.1. Classification (GTDB taxonomy): domain Bacteria; phylum Planctomycetota; class Planctomycetia; order Planctomycetales; family Planctomycetaceae; genus SXXK01. Next base: position 620 of record CAXBSH010000409.1, on the reverse strand, counting down.
GCAGCTGATATTCTGCGGGCGACATTCACAGACTGGTCAGGTTTGGGCCTCCGACAGGCGTGGACCGAGTAGAGTAGGGGCAGCAATCGAATCGGTGATCACTGCAAATCTGTTTGCTGCATCCTGCAGCGGGACGCCAACTCATGAATGCTCGACTGTGCCTGACTCTGGCGGCGCTCTTCGGATTCCTCGGGGTGACTCTGGGCGCCTTCGGGGCTCACGGCCTGAATGACACAAAGTATCTCGAAAAACGCTACGCAGACCTCCCGGAAAAAACCGTGGCGGGCCAGCAGTTTCCAGCCAGTTACAAGTATTTCCGGGACTTTGAGACGGGGGTTGAATACCAACTGACGCATACGGCAGCACTGCTGGCTGTGGGACTGCTGATGCTGCACTACCCGGCAAAACTGCTGTCGGTGGCGGCGTGGTGTTTCACCGGTGGAATCGTGTTCTTCTCGGGATCTCTGTATGTGCTTGTGATTCTTGGACCTCGGGCGGGCAGGATTCCGCGGGAGGCGAGCGGAGCGGCGTGTGCCCTTGAGCCCGGAGCCGCGGTCCCGAACGTTAGCCGCGGCTACGGTTCCTTCGGAGGAAGCGTCTTCCGGAAGATCTCCCGGAGC
>CAXBSH010000408.1:0-4954 GCA_963977705.1 uncultured Planctomycetaceae bacterium | reverse complement strand
CTGCGGGCGCGTGGAACGATTGCCTATGTCACCCAGGAAAAGGGTGAAACGGCCATGGCATTCGTGCTGCAGCGGGGCGAGTACGATAAGCGTGGTGAACAGGTCGGTCCGGAAACACCCGCGATCCTGCCACCATTTCCGGCGGACGCCCCCCGCAATCGCCTCGGCCTGGCCCAATGGCTGCTGCTCCCTCAGCATCCACTGACAGCCCGCGTCACCGTCAACCGATTCTGGCAGGAAGTCTTCGGAACCGGTCTGGTTCAGACATCCGGTGACCTCGGTGTCTCCGGCGAACTGCCCGTCAATCAACCGCTGCTGGACTGGCTGGCCGTGGACTTCCGCAACGGCGGCTGGGACGTCAAACGACTGATTCGTCTGCTGGTCCTGTCAGCCGCCTATCGTCAGTCGGCCGAAGTGACGCCGCTCAAACTGGAAAAGGATCCGGCCAATCGCCTGCTGTCGCGAGGACCGCGATTCCGCATGGATGCCGAGATGATCCGGGATTACGCACTGGCTGCCAGCGGGCTGCTGGTGCGGCAGCAGGGAGGCCCCAGTGTGAAACCATATCAGCCTGAAGGTGTCTGGGAAGCCATTGCCATGGACGTCAGCAATACCCGCAGCTACCAGCGGGATGCAGGTGCGTCACTGTACCGTCGCAGCATGTACACATTCGTCAAACGCATGGCCCCTCCGGCCTCGCTGGACATCTTCAATGCCCCCAATCGGGAATTCTGTGTGATTCGAAGAGAACGCACAAACACTCCTCTGCAGGCGCTGGTGACACTCAATGATGAACAGTTTGTGGAAGCTGCAAGGCGACTGGCCGAACAGGCCCTGCAGGGGCCTCATGAAACGGACCAGCAGCGGCTGCAGCAAACCGCTGAACGCGTGCTGTGCCGTCCCTTAAGCGACACGGAACTCCAGGTACTGCTTCAGTCCCTGCAGCAGCTCACAAGTTACTATCAGTCACACCCGGATGACGCCAGACTCGTGTCACTCGTCGGTGAATACCGTTGGGACGATAAGTTGCCCGTCGACCTGCTGGCCGCATGGACTCTGCTGTGCAATGAACTGCTGAATCTGGACGAAGTTGTGAACAAGTGATCGGTGCCGCGAAAACCTCAATCAGCGGAAAGCTGTCCCATGACCTCGCCCAATGAACTGCGTCTGCATCTGACTCGCCGGCACCTTCTGCAGTCCGGATCGTGCCTGCTGGGAACCGCCGCGCTGCACAGCCTGCTGCAGGAATCGGCCGTTGGATCGGAAACATCAGATGCAGCCGCGGCCGTTGGCTTTCCCGGTCAGCGTCCGCCGCATTTCCCGCCACGTGTGAAGCAGGTGATTTACCTGCACATGGTCGGTGGTCCATCGCAGATGGACCTGTTCGACTACAAACCGCAGATGCAGGACTGGTACGACAAGGACCTGCCGGAATCCGTTCGCAACGGCCAGCGACTCACGACCATGACCAGCGGTCAGGCCAGGTTTCCCATCGCACCCACCATGTTCGGCTTCAGACAGTCGGGCAACTGCGGCATGTGGATCACCAATCTGCTGCCGTGGCTGCAGAAATCGGCTGACGATATGTGCTTTGTCCGCAGCATGTACACTGAGGCCATCAACCACGAGCCGGCCATCAGCCTGATGCAGACCGGAAACCAGGTCACCGGGCGACCGTGCCTTGGGGCATGGGCATCCTACGGGCTGGGCTCACTGAATCGCAATCTGCCCTCTTTCGTCGTCATGGTTGCCCGCCCGACAAACACAGAGCAGGTGCAGGCCATCTCCGCTCGCCTGTGGTCCTCCGGCTACCTGCCAGGTGAACATGCCGCAACACCATTCCGCACATCCGGTGACCCGATTCTCTACATCAATGATCCCCCGGGAGTACCGCGGGATATTCGCCGCACCACGCTGGATGGCGTGAGGCGACTGAATGAAATCAGCCATCAGCGACTCGGCGACCCCGATATTCAGACCCGCATCGCTCAGTACGAGCTGGCGTTTCGCATGCAATCCAGCGTTCCGGAACTCACCGATATTGCCTCGGAACCGGAATCCACCTTCAAGCTGTACGGTGATGAATCCCGCAAGCCGGGCACACTGGCCAACACCATGCTGCTGGCACGTCGCATGGTGGAACGAGGTGTTCGATTCGTACAGATCTACCACAACAACTGGGATATGCATGCCAACGCAGCAGGACGCCTGCCCAGCCAGTGTCGGGACCTTGATCAGGGTGCCTACGGTCTGATCAATGACCTGAAGCAGCGCGGAATGTTCGACGAAACCCTGATTATCTGGGGCGGTGAATTCGGCCGCACCGTGTATTCTCAGGGTGGCCTGTCAAAGGCCAACTACGGTCGTGACCACCATCCGCGGTGCTTCACCATGTGGATGGCTGGCGGTGGCTTTCGTGGCGGCACAATACACGGGGAAACTGACGACTTCAGCTACAATATCGTCCGTGATCCAGTCCACGTTCGCGACTTCCACGCCACTGTCCTGCACCAGATGGGCTATGATCATGAACGACTGACGTTTAAATACCAGGGACTGGATCAGAAGCTGACCGGTGTGCTGCCCACGCGGATTGTTCAGGAACTGATCTGAGAGACTTTCAGCCGGCTCCCGGCACCGGCATCATACCGGTCGCCTGCATGATCCGGACCAGCGTCCATGAGATGCCACCGGATATTGGTATCGTCAGAATCCAGGCCCACGCCATCTTTTCCACGATGGTCCAGTTGAGCGCATTCAGACGCTTGGCCGCCCCCACGCCCATAATCGAGGCCGAAATATTGTGCGTCGTGGACACCGGAATGCCCAAAGCCGATGCCACTCCAATTACCATGGCAGAACTGGTCTCAGCCGCAAAGCCGTGAACCGGCTGCAGCCGAACCATCTTGTGCCCCAGTGTCTGAATAATTCGCCAGCCACCGGCCGCTGTGCCAGCCGCCATCACCACCGCACAAAGCAATTTGATCCACGTCGCAATCTGAAATTCCTTCGAATTCTCTGGCAGTGTGGTCTTCAGAAAACTAAGCCATTCCGGGAGATCATCAAATTTTCCACTTGAGGTCCCGGCAACAAGCGCCAGGGCAATGATACCCATCGTCTTCTGGGCGTCGTTCGTACCGTGCATGAATCCCATCGCTCCTGCACTGAGCATCTGCGTGCGGCCAAACACCATCCCGACCGTACGCGGTCGCCAGTTCTGCAGCAGAAAATACAACAGCCCCATGATCAGCAGACCCAGCAGAAAGCCGCAGAAAGGCGATGAAAACATCGGCACGATCACCTTCCACAACACCCCTTTGCTCTGATGCCAGTGGCGGCTGTCAGGCTGTGACCAGATCACGACGTCCCACGTTCGAGCGGCTGCCACCGAAGCCCCCACCAGACCACCAATCAAAGCATGACTGGAACTGGATGGCAGCCCCACGTACCACGTCACCAGATTCCAGACAATACCGCCCAGCAACGCACACAGCAGCACTTCCTGAGAAACGATGGACGTATCCACCAGCCCGGCAGCGATCGTTTTGGCCACAGCAGTGCCCCACAACGCCCCCACCAGATTCGTGGCGGCAGCCAGCACCACCGCCTGCCGCGGAGACAACACGCGAGTAGCCACCACGGTGGCAATCGAATTGGCCGTGTCGTGGAACCCGTTGATGTATTCAAATACCACGGCAATCAGGATCACACAGAAAATCAGCAGCATGGGAATTCCGGGGTCAGCGTCAGGCGTTCTTGAGCACAATGTGGGAAATGACGTTGCCAGCATCACGACAACGATCAATGACCTTCTCCAGCAGGTCATACAGATCACGCACCAGCATGGCCTGCAACGGCTCGTAGCGCCCGTTGTAGACCTCGCCCAGCAGACGCATGATCACGTCGTCAGCTTCGCTCTCCACGGCCTGCAGACGATCAGACAGCATCTTCATCGTCTCCAGTGAAGGCATACGCCGCAGATGCCCCACCATCTCACACAACGTCGCCGTGGCCCGATCAATCAACTCCATCTGCTGCGCAAAATCCACATCCTGCAGCCGCTGCGGCGCCAGATTGAAACGCTCAGCAAACTTCTCAATCGTCTTCGGTATCCGATACAAGGCATAGGCCAGAGCATCAATGTCCTCTCGCTCCATACCCGTCACAAAAGTCGTCACCAGATCTTCACGAATCCGCTCAGTAATCCGACGATCCTTACTGCGCGTCAGACGAAACTGATCCAGCGGATGTGCATGCTTGCGATCCCGCAGCAGATCAATCAGCAACTGTGCGGAAGCCCGAGCTTCAGCCGCACTTTGTTCCAGCAGTTCGCAGAAATGAGCGTCCTTGCTGAAGAATTTCTGGATCGAAAACATCGCCAATATGCCTTGCGGGAAAACGGGCCCGAAAACCTCACAATTTCTTAACAATCTGCCCCGTTCCCCTCGCGATACGTGCCGCAACGGTCGTTTGTTTTGCAAAAAACCTGAAATTTGGACCGTCTGGCAATTTCCTGCCAACTCCGCACATTCCGCCGGCCCACAGTTGACCACAGTCACGCGGCAGACCAGAGTCTGGAAATACCCCATACCATTCTCAGAAAGCTGCTGCTGTCGCATGACTGCCGTCCCCACCAGTCTGATCACCGGATTCCTCGGCACCGGAAAAACCAGCTCCATCAAATCACTGCTGCAGCAGCGCCCCGCAGCAGAACGCTGGGCCGTTTTCATCAATGAATACGGTATGGTATCCCTCGACGAAGCTCTGCTGGATCAGCCACAGTCAGATGACGTACAGGTGCAGGAACTGGCCGGTGGCTGCTTCTGCTGCGAAACGGCCGACCTGTTCAAACCCATGCTGGTGCAGTTCCTCCGCAGAACACGACCGCATCGCCTGCTGATCGAACCCAGCGGCGCCGGACATCCGGCCAGCGTTCTCGATATGCTCCGCGAAG
>CAXBSH010000407.1:0-4972 GCA_963977705.1 uncultured Planctomycetaceae bacterium | reverse complement strand
TGGTTCAGTAACGACGAGGGCAACGCCCAGGGAACACCGCACCGCCAACAACCCACAATTTGGCCAACGGCCATACACAACGTAGCCCTGGGCAACGCCCAGGGAACACCGCACCGCCGCCAACCCGCAATTGGCCAACGGCCATACTCAACGTAGCCTTGGGCAACGCCCAGGGAACACCCCTGCCGAAAATTATGGGGTTCCTCTTCCGCAGCAGCGGAGCGGCATCACAAACATGGCAATTTGTGGGTAACGGCCACGCCGCAACCCATGCCGTGGTTCCTGACAACCGCTGCCTGTTCGCTGCTTACTCGGCCTGTGACACCTGAGGTGTCGTGGTGCTGGCAGCTGCTGAACCGTCCTGCTGACGAATCTGCTGCAGTTGTGCCTGGCGAGTTTCTGTGGCGGCCTTCAGATTGCGACGCAGAGCATCCACGTCGTTCTGAACCGTGTTGCGGTCTTCTTCCAGATCGCGAATTGCAGCTACCAGACCAGCTCGGTATTCAGGATGCTCAGCCACATCCGCACCGTTCGGATCACCCGTCAGCTCACGCTTGCGAATGTCCAGTGCCTCCTGAGCCTTCGTGTTCAGAGCGGTTTGGTTCTGGATATTGATATCCGTCAGGTAATTCTGTTCGAACAGGCGAATGATTGACTGATTCAGACTGGAGAACGCATTGCGCTGGCTGGGAGGCACCTGGCCACGGATCCGCACTCCATTCTGAAAATTCCACGAGTTCTGTTCCTGATTCATCAGGGTCCATGTGGGTTCCAGCACACAGCTGGCATTCTGCAGCCCGTCCAGCCGAGCAGCAAACTCGCCGATGTAACGCGACGTATTGGCATCTACCATGGCGAACACATGCACAATCGGAGGCACATCGCCACCGCCCGGTTTGGTAACCGGCACCAGCCCGTTGTCACGTCCCAGCCCGTTCACCGTCAGTCGCCCGCCGGCTACGGCCTGAATGTTGCCGATGTTGCCACCTGCAGGAAATGACCATTCGTAACCCCAGCCCATCTTCACCGATGTCAGGGCAGAACGAGCCGCCACGTTTTCCACTCGCGCTGCTTCGTAGGCATCCTGAGCCTTCTTGCTTTCAGCCTGAGCCTTCAGCATGGCAGCTTCCAGATCGAACCGTCGCTTCAGTACGCGACCGCCGAAATAGAATTCTGTGCCCAGTCCTGCAAGGACAAGGAAAAACAGAGTGCCTCGAAGATATGCATTCATCGAATGACTCCGGAATCAGCCGCGTTGCGGTTGTCCGCCGTACAATTTCCACAGGTGCAGCAGGAATTTCAACACCGAACTTTGACAGACCAGACTGCCGGCCAGCCAGCCCCGCTGACCGCCCGAAAACAGCCCCCCGGACAGCACGCGAAGTACTGAGCGAGGTGCAGAATGTGCCCGGACGGTCCACAAAGCGCACCGTATCCTGTCAGATCGGCGCCGGAATGGCGGAACCTGGACGTTCTGCGCAGCCGGATCGCCGTTCGAGCGGAATCCTTTCCGCGGCACCAAAGCATCGGAATTATCATGCTAAACGTCACTTTCGGGAACTGCAACCACGAAAAATGAAATGTCTGGGAAGTTTGGGGTGATTGCTGCGGTTATGCTGCCGAGGTTGCGGGCTGAGCCGATAAATTCCGTTTTTCCCGCCTCCGGGCGGGTTCCTCGCGGGATTTGAGACCAGCCGGGCCCCCGCCTAAAATCCCCGCACGCAATTTCACCCTCTACACTCAGACGCAGCCCGATGTCCTCGGGGAAAGTCCACGGATCATGAGCAGAATCTGGAATTTTTCAGCCGGACCAGCCGTCCTGCCCGAAAGCGTACTCCTTGAAGCCCGCGAAAACCTGCTGTCGCTGGGAACCACCGGAATCGGTATCTGCGAACATTCGCACCGCGGCAAACCCTTCATGGCCATCGCCGCCGAAGCAGAAGCACTCTGCCGCGAGCTGGCCGGGATCCCGGACGACTACGCCGTGCTGTTCCTGCAGGGCGGTGCCTCGCTGCAGTTCTCCATGCTGCCCCAGAACTTCCTCACTCCCGATCGCACCGCCGATTACCTCGTCACCGGCATGTGGTCCGAAAAAGCTCTGAAGGAAGCCAAAGCCTTCGGACGCACTCACGAAGCCTGCAGCAGCAAAGCCGCAAACTTCTCCTTCATCCCGGAATCAACCAGCTACAGCGAAGCCCCCGTCTACGTCCACTTCACCTCCAACAACACCATCTTCGGCACTCAGTTTCGCACGGAACCAACCGCCATTCCTGACGGGGCATTCCTCGCCTGCGATGCCAGCAGTGATATCTTCAGCCGCCCTGTCGATGTCCGAAAGTACGGCATGATCTATGCCGGTGCGCAGAAGAATCTGGGGCCCAGCGGAGTCACCCTGGTCATTCTGCGAAAAGATCTGATTGCCAACGGCAGCAAATCCCCCTCCACAATGCTGCAATACCGCACTCATGCAGACAACGAATCCATGTACAACACGCCTCCCACGTTCGGCATCTACCTGATGCTGCTGGTGTTCCGCTGGATTCGGCAGCAGGGCGGGCTGGCGGCCATGCAGCAGCGAAACGAAGCCAAAGCGAAGATCCTCTACGACTACCTCGACAGCAGCGCCCTGTTCCAGGCCACGGCTCGCCCCGACAGCCGATCGCAGATGAACATCACGTTTGTCACCGGCAGTGAAGATCGCGATAATGCCCTCGTGAAAAAAGCCGAAGCCGCCGGCTTCAGCGGGCTCAAGGGACACCGCAGTGTCGGCGGTATGCGAGCCAGCATTTACAACGCATTTCCTCCGGAAGGCGTCACGGCACTGGTTCAGTTCCTGAAGGACTTTGAGGCTGCTGGCTGATGAATGCACCACAGGACGCAACGGCTGACCGAGCATCTGCGGATATCGCCCTCGTGTGTACTCACAAGGGCGAACTGCGTCCGTTTCTGCGCCGGCTTGATCGACAGCGTTCCTACACCGAAGGCTCGCTGACCGTTCGCGGCGGCTTCCTGCGGGAAACCATTCGCATTGTCGTGGCCGAAGTCGGGCCGGGCTTCGCAAAACACCGCGCTGCCGCTCACTGGCTTGTGGAAACTCACAAACCCGCATGGATGCTGTCGGTCGGCTTCAGCAGTGCACTGACGCCACAGGTGCAGCCCGGCGATCTTGTGCTGGCCAGCGAAATCGTCGATACGCACGGCAACACCATGCCCGTCAGATGCACGCTCAAACCCGGCGGACGCATTCACGTCGGGCGGATGGTCGTCGCTGACAACCACCCCGAAGATGTGCCGGCCAAAACAAATCTGGGCACCGCCTCACAGGCACTCGCAGTCGATACCAGCAGCCTCGCTGTGGCTCAGATCTGCTACGAACGCAACGTACGGTTCCTGGCAGTGCGAGGCATTGTGGATGCAGTCGATGAAACGGCACCTGCAGCATCGGCCGGCATGATTTTCAAAGCGGACAGTCGGTCGGCCGGCGCGGCGCTGGGAGGACTGCTGGGACGATTCTCAAAGGCATCCGAAATGAACCAGTGGCGACAGCGAGCAGTCGCGGCCGCCGAACACACAGATCGATTCCTCGCAGGTGTCGTGGAACAGATCGCCGAGCTGCTGGAACGACAGCGTCTGGACCGCAGCTGACTTCAGAACGTCCGTGACAGTAGGCAGATTTCCTGAGAGGTTCAGTCTGATGAAAGTCCTGCTCGCAAATCCTCGCGGCTTCTGTGCCGGAGTGAACATGGCGATCGAATGCCTTGAAGAAGCCATCCGTCGTGTCGGCCCGCAGATCTACGTCTACCACGAAATTGTCCACAACAAACACGTCGTGGACCGCTTCACGAAACTGGGAGTCAAGTTCGTGGATGCTCCCGATGAAGTGCCCCACGGCTCCATCCTCCTCTTCAGTGCTCACGGTGTCAGCCCCGAAATTCGCCGACTGGCGCGGGAACGCAGCCTGCAGACGGTGGACGCCACCTGCCCACTGGTCACCAAAGTCCACCTGGAAGCCATCCGCTACGCGAACGATGGCTACCACATCATCCTGATTGGTCACGAAGGGCATGACGAGGTGATCGGGACCATGGGTGAGGCTCCTGAAAGCATCACACTCGTGGAAACCCCGGCCGAGGTCGCACAGCTTCCGTTCACCACCACAGACCGCCTCGCCTACCTCACCCAGACCACACTCAGCGTCGACGAAGCCGCAGCTGTCATTGATGCTCTCAGACAGAAATACCCACAGATTGAACATCCGAAGAAAGAAGACATCTGCTACGCCACCACCAACCGTCAGGAAGCCGTCAAAACTCTGATCGGACAGGCGGACCTGCTGCTGGTTCTGGGTAGTCAGAACAGTTCCAACAGCCGCCGACTGATGGAAATCGGCCTGCAGCGCGGCATTGGCGCCCATCTGATCGACAGTGTCACAGAAATTCAGGACCATTGGTTTGACAGTGTCGAGACGGTCGTGGTGACCGCCGGCGCCAGTGCTCCGGAAATCGTCGTTCAGGAATGCATTCAACTGCTGGAAGAAAAGTTCGGTGCGGAAATCACCGAAGTCACATTGCGTGAGGAACACGTGCACTTCGCACTTCCCAAAGAGCTGCTGCAGTTGGGCAACTAAGCGGAATCCCCCACCAAACCCGAAAATCCCCCGCGAACCCCGGCACCATTCCTCCTGTCCTGTCCGGCAACCAAAACCAGACAAACTTTGCGGAATTTTCGGTTTCCCCCCCTTTCTCCAGCGGGAATCGCCATGGCAAAAACGGGGGGAAGCTTGAACAGCACCATTCCGCAGGCTACACTTTTCGCGTCCATGGTGGCTATAGCTCAGTTGGTTAGAGCGCCAGATTGTGGTTCTGGAAGTCGCCGGTTCGAACCCGGTTAGCCACCCCTGAAAAGCCTCATTCGTCTCACAGCGAATGAGGCTTTTTTGCTTTCCAACCCCCGTTTTGGGCCCTTCGGGCAT
>CAXBSH010000406.1:0-4993 GCA_963977705.1 uncultured Planctomycetaceae bacterium | reverse complement strand
GCCAGGGACAAAAGTCGTAGTCTGGGATTTAGCCCGGGCACCTAATCCTTGTCAGCCTTGAAATCCCCAGTGTTTTTATGGACGGGGCCGAGCAGGAATGCTCGGGCTGCATTTTGTGCTCGGCTTCAGGAATGACGTCGAGGACAAAAACGTAGTCTGGGCTTCAGCCCGGGCAAGTGCCCTCGTCATTAATCATGAAATGCTGTGTTTGCGACGCATTTTCGTTGCGGCGTTACAGGTAAAACATGTTTTTCGGTTGGCGATCTCTTTTCCCTGGGCGTTGCCCAAGGCTACGTTGTTTATGGCCGTTGGCCAATTGGGGGCCGCGTGCGTGGCATGGTCCTGAGGGCGAGGCCGCAACAAAAGTGGGGTGTTGCATGGGCTACAGCCAGGGCACAAGTCGTTGCCGCTTGCAGCCCCGAGCGTTTCAAAACAGCGGGCCGCGCACTATACAGCGGTCAAAACGCGTTGGTCCATTCCCACGGATGCTGATGCACCAACAGGTGCAGTGCGACGCTGTTGAAACTGCCCGCGGATCTCTTCCATCCGCTTTCGGTTGACGCCCAGATCCGAGTGTCCAACGCGGGAGGCCGAGCGGAAATGCACAAGGCCAGAGCGTCGATCATGGTAGAATTCCACGTCGTCACAGAACCGAAACAGCAGGCTGCGGAACTCCACTCGCAGATAGTCGTTCGTCTGCTCGACCAGCGTTGTGCGCGGCATCGCTCGACAGATATCGGCCAGTGTTTCAATGGCTGACTCTTCATCTGCCTCTGTCTGCAAAGGTTCGATCCAATGGTCCTGGCTTTCGGCCTGCGTAGACACGCAGTTCGGACTGCTGGGGCAGGCTGCCAGTCTTCCGGAACGTACTCCCAGGTTGTTCGGGGCAGGCGCAAAAAGACTCATGAACAGCAGACCACCGCCGCCAGCCAGTGCAGATCCCAGAACTATCATGGCAACGGTAAACACTGGACGTTTTCCCCGCGACGTCGGCCCCATAGAAGTACTCCAAATCGCCCCAACAAGGAGAAAACCGCAGTTTCACGGCGAAGATTAACAGGACAGAGTTCAGTGCAGGCGAAGTTCCCTGCGAGCAGGTGAAGCTGCCGCCGAACCGCGGGTCGGTGGATCAGCGTTCCCGATCTGGTGCTGGTTTGTCCCCAGACCAGCCGTTGGCGGAAGCTGACGGGTGGGAGTTTCTAAGACCGTATTTGAACCGCAAAAAAGCGTGCAAGGCCGGCAAAAGTGCCCCTTTTTGTGCTGCCTGCTTTGTCTTTTCGAGGGGAATGCTGAGGCTGCCTATTGATTCCCTGCGTCAGATCCGCGCAGGCTGTCTGCAGGGCCGCGGGGAATCTGCAGTCGCCCCAGTCGCCGTCAGGAGCGGGCCAGCTGCCGCAGTACGGTATGCAGAATGCCTCCGTTGCGGTAGTAGACCACTTCGACAGGTGTATCGATGCGGCAGGTTGTGACGAAATGCACGACCTCGCCATCAGGTTTGCGAGCCATCACTTCGACGGCCTGGCGTGGCATCAGTTTGTCGTCGAGGCTGATATCGAAGGTTTCTGTTCCGTCGAGACCGAGTGATTCGCGGCTTTCGCCTTCGCGGAACTGCAACGGCAGCACGCCCATACCGACCAGATTCGAGCGATGAATTCGTTCGAAGCTGGTAGCAATGACAGCGCGAACACCCAGCAGGTAGGTGCCTTTGGCAGCCCAGTCGCGGCTGGATCCGGTACCGTATTCGGCACCTGCCAGTACCACAAGAGGCGTGCCTTCGTCACGGTACTTCATGGCCGCGTCGTAGATCGAGGTCTGTTCGCCGGTGGGGTGGTGCACTGTCACACCACCTTCAGTGCCGGGCACGATCAGATTCTTCAGGCGGATATTGGCGAAGGTTCCGCGAGTCATGACGCGGTCGTTACCGCGTCGAGCACCGTACTGGTTGAAATCTTCCGGCTTGACGCCCTGAGCCTGCAGGAAGCGACCGGCAGGGCTGTTGGCTTTGATGGAACCAGCAGGGCTGATGTGGTCAGTTGTGGTTGAGTCACCGACGCTGACGAGGCAGCGGGCATTTTCGATGGCCTGAATCGGTGCGGGTTCAGCCGGCATATCGACGAAGAACGGAGGTTCCTGAACGTAGGTGCTGGTTTCGTCCCACTGATAAAGATCGCCTTCACTGCCGGAAATTTTCTGCCATTCCGGAGGCCCTGCGGTGGCTTGTCCGTACTGCTCAATGAACATTTCCGGGCCCATGGACGAGGCGATGGCGTCAGCCACGGCTTGCTGTGAGGGCCAGATATCCTTCAGGTAGACGTCCTGTCCGTGCGAGTCTTTTCCGAGGGGTTGTGTGCTGAGGTCGATGTCGACGGTGCCGGCGATGGCGTAGGCCACCACCAGCGGCGGGCTGGCGAGGTAGTTGGCTTTCACCAGCGGATTGACTCGACCTTCGAAGTTGCGATTTCCTGACAGAACTGCCGCGGCGACAAGGTCACCGGACGTGACGGCTTTGGCAACTGGTTCGGGCAGCGGTCCGCTGTTCCCGATGCAGGTGGTGCAGCCGTAGCCAACCGTCTGGAATCCCAGTGCATCGAGGGCTGTGTCGAGTCCCGCCTTGCGCAAGTACTCGGTGACCACGCGACTTCCCGGGGCGAGACTGGATTTGACCCACGGGGCGCGTTTCAGGCCGCGAGCCACGGCGTTCTTTGCCAGCAGACCGGCACCGATCATCACACTGGGGTTGCTGGTATTGGTGCAGCTGGTGATCGCTGCGATCACAACGGCCCCGTCGGTAATCTGAGTGGGTTGTTCTGTGCCTTCCACGGGCACACTGGGGGATTCACCAGTGCGACCAAAACCGGGCAGCGATTTCTTCCATTCGGGCAGCATGTTCTTCAGCAGGATGCGGTCCTGAGGACGACGCGGTCCGGCCATTGATGGGACCACATCGGCCAGATCCAGGTGCAGAGTGCTGGTGAAGCGAGGTTCCGGAGAACTGGCGGTGCGGAACAAGCCCTGTTCCTTGTAGTAACGTTCTACAAGGTCAACCAGTTGTTTGGGGCGTCCGGTGCGTTCGAGGAATCGGAGCGTTTCTGCGTCGACCGGGAAGAAGCCAATCGTGGCACCATATTCGGGGGCCATATTGGCAAGCGTGGCGCGGTCGGCAAGGCTGAGCATGTCGAGGCCGGGGCCGTAGAATTCGACAAACTTGCCCACGACCTTGTGGGCTCGAAGCATCTGCGTGACGGTCAGCACCAGGTCCGTGGCGGTGGAACCTTCGGGCAGCTGTCCGGTCAGTCGGAAGCCCACGACTTCCGGAGTCAGCATGTAGATGGGCTGACCCAGCATGACCGCTTCGGCTTCGATACCGCCCACGCCCCAGCCGACAACACCCAACCCGTTGATCATGGTGGTGTGACTGTCCGTGCCGACCAGACTGTCCGGATAGGCCACGCCGTTGGTGGTCATCACGACGTCGGCGAGATATTCGAGATTGACCTGGTGCACAATGCCGGTCGCCGGCGGGATGACGCGGAAATTGTTGAAGGCCTTCTGGCCCCAGCGGAGGAACTGATAACGCTCGATGTTGCGTTCGAACTCAATTTCCAGATTTCGCTGCAGTGCGAAGCGGCTGGCGAATTCGTCAACCTGTACGCTGTGGTCGATTACCAGATCGCAGGGAACAAGGGGATTGATTTTGCGAGGATCGCCACCCATGCGAACCATGGCACTGCGGAGTGCGGCAAGGTCCACGATGGCCGGTACCCCGGTGAAGTCCTGCAGAACAACTCGCCCCGGCTTGAAGGGCACTTCAATTTCGGCCGGCTTTGCTGCATTCCAGTTGGCAAGGTTGTTGACGTCGTCAGCGGTGACGACGAAGTTGTCGACGTTGCGGAGACAGGCTTCGAGCAGGACTCGGATGGAGAATGGCAGAGTTTCGATGTCGCCGATGCCGTCTTCGGCCAGTTTTCGCAGGCTGAAGTACCGGACAGTGCCTGCGGATGTTGTGAGAGTGGCTTCGGCACCAAAGGGATTTCCGGCAGTCATATCTGGCTCAGCACTGTCTGCAAAACGGTAGGAAAAAGGGGTGTCAGGCATTCCCAGCGGCGCGCGGAGACGCCCGGCGCTGAGACCGGGAGTGTAATCGGAGGAATCTGATATTTCGAATCACCCGGCGCTGTTCCATGCGGGAATTTGAAAACGGCAGCTGTGCGAAAAATGGGCGACGGCAAGCAGAAACTGCCGGGTGGAACGCAACGGGTGAAAATTGCAACAAAAATCCGCCCGACGAGGTCGAAATCCTGGGAAAAAGGTGACCAGGTGATTGGTGTCGGTATAGGTGTGTGGGAGCACAGCGGAGGGGAGAAAGAGGGGGGGGGCGTCGCGGAAGAACGCGGAAGTGGACAGGAAGTCGCCGGGCACAGCTCGGTTGTGGCGACCAGAATCAAGGGGGTGGTCATCTGTGCGTGTGTCTGCGGCTGGTGAGATCGTGTGGAAAAACTGAACGCGGGCCGTTTGTTATGTGTGCGAAGCTTCAGTCAGTTGTCAGTGGTCAGTGATCAGTTGTCAGTGCCTGCAAACTCCCCCCTTGGGAGGGCGAGGCTCCTGCCGAGCCGAAAGAAGCGGTCAGTTCTCAGTAGTCAGTGGTCAGACAAAATGTAGCCCGAGCATTCCTGCTCGGCCCCGTCCATTAAAAAACACTGAGGATTTGAAGGGTGACGAGAAGTTCGTGCCCGGGCTGAAGCCCAGACTACGACTTTTGTCCTTCGCGTCATTCCTGCCCGGCCGCCTCTTGCCCACACAAAGTCCCAACGCGGCGCACGTTTGCCCGTCACTCAGCCATGCCGTCGGCTGATAACCACTCAGCAAACGGCAGCCTCGGCAACGTCCCCGAACAACTGCTCGGTGGTCGTAGCATGGGCTTCAGCCCGTGTCGTCCACCGCGTTCAAGCCCCGCACAGTCGAGTCGTTAGCGGAAGCCGACGGGTGTCGTTGT
>CAXBSH010000405.1:0-5006 GCA_963977705.1 uncultured Planctomycetaceae bacterium | reverse complement strand
TCCAGTTCGACGGCGGGATTGTCGCCGGGCTTCGGGATGAGTTGGCCGTACGGTTCGAGGAGCCGCTTCTTCTCGCGGGCCTTTTCCGCCATGCGCGAGACGGACTGGCGGAACGCGCGGGCCTGAAACACATACTCGTCCGTTTTCCTCGCATTGAAGAATTCCGCACCCGTACTGATGCGTTCGAGCGCGACAGCGCCTTCCTCGATGCGTTTGAAGTCGAAGCGGTTCTGGGAGGAAACCTGAAGGAGCTGAAAGCGTGGCTGCGGTCCTCACCCCGCAGTGAATACGAAATCAAATGCCGCCGTGTGCGAGTCGAAGCGGATGTGCTGCGTCGCGCACTGCCTCGCGGTGACGGGCCACCCACCGTCATCCTCGTCTGCCGTATCAGTGGTCGAGTGCATCATGTGGTGGCCCGACGACTGCCACGCCAGTTGCCCCAGCCCGCCTCGCACTGAAAACCCGAATCCACAAACCAGCCCGCTTGATCTCACTGCCAACCCACCGCTACTATCACCCGCTCACGCTCACCTGCCCACCACCGGGAAACTTCGGGGACCACGCACATGACCATCAGCCGCCGACACCTTCTGGGCCTCGCCGCCACCGCCGGCATTTCCAGCCTTGCACCCCGCCCCGGCTTTGCTGCCGATCCACCGCAACGCACCAAAGGCTCCCTGCTGAAACTCAGCCTTGCCGGCTACTCGTTCAACCGCCAGATGGCCCGGCGAGGCACGCCCGAGCAGATTGCCAAAGCCGAAATGTCGCTCGAAAAACTGATCCTGTTCTGTGCCGAACAGGGGCTCGGCGCCGCCGAATTGACCGGCTACTACTTCCCCGCCGAAATCACCCCCGCCTACCTCAACTCCCTCAAAGCACTGGCTCACCGCAATGGCGTCGTCATCTCCGGTACCGCCATCGGCAACGACTTCTGCCTGCCGGAAGGTGACGCCCGCCAGAAACAGCTGAACGAATGTCGGCAGTGGATCGACTACGCTGCGATCATGGGAGCTCCGGCCATTCGCATCTTCGCCGGCAAAGTCCCCACCGGTGATTCGGAAGAAGCGGCCATCACCCGCTGCGCCGCAGGCATCAATGAATGTCTGCAGTACGCCGCCGAAAAAGGCGTCTTCCTCGCTCTCGAAAACCACGGCGGCATCACGGCCACTCCCGCACAAATGCTGAAGATCATTCAGCAGGTGCAGCCATCAGAATTCTTCGGCGTCAATTTCGACAGCGGCAATTTTCAGACCGCCGACCCCATGGCCGATCTGCAGCAGATCGCCCCGTGGGCCGTCAACGCCCAAATCAAAGCCTCCATCAGCATCAACGGCAAAAAACAACCGGCCGACTACCGCCGCATCGTCGAAATCCTGCGGAATGCCAACTACCGAGGCTTCGTGGCGCTGGAATACGAAGAATCCGAATCACCCTTCGAAGCCGTCCCCCGCATCCTCGCTGAACTCCGCCCCCTGATGGACGGCTGAACCCCAGCCCCTCGAGCTCGTCATTACCCACGACTTCAGATCTTTGTGAACAGGGCTACCAGAAACCGACCCTTCAAGCCTGAATTGCAACCGCAGGTAGGCTGAACCACCGAAACAAGACCCCCGAAGCCGACACGAGGCCCCCAAGGTACCCCTCAGGCCTGAAGGGCCGATCTCAGCAGAGCCAGGTGCGTAAGCACCTGGTCTCGACACCCCCAAAGCAGCCCCCAAGGCCTGAAGGGCCGGTTTCAGCAGAACCCGGTGCGTAAGCACCGGGACCCCCATGCATGACCGAGAAACCACAGACGCGTTGAAATCGACCCTTCAGGCCTCAAAGCCAATGTTTTGGGGGTGTTCCAGACCCAGGGCTGCGCCCTGGGCTACCGGAAAATGGCCCTTCAGGCCTGAATCGCAAACATTCGCTCGGCACAAACCAAACACACGCTGCAAGAGCCCCTGGCCCGATGGGTTTCGTGGGTAATGACAAGGCCCCTCGAGCGTTGCCCGAGGCTACGTCGCCTATGGCCGTCGCCCAATCACCGCTCCCATGCGCCGCAACGTCCGACAAACCACTACCGCAACACAAGGGATCATGACGACCCCCACTGCCCACTGCCCACTGCCCACTGAAAACTGAAAACTGAAAACTGAAAACTGATCACTTTTCACTTATTCCGGTCCATCCGTCGTGACTTCGTGCCACTTCATCGCGTTGCGCATCGGTTCAATCCGCAGCACAATCTGGCCGTCCTGAAATACCCGCACGGTGCCCGTTGACTGCGATACCGCGATGGCAACCGCACCCGTGGACTTTGAAATCTCTGCCGCTGCCCAGTGCCTCGAACCCAGTCCCTTCGACAGTGTCAGACCCTCGGCCGACCCGCGCAGATGACGCCCGGCGGCAATCGCCAGCCCGTCCGAAGAAATGACAAAAGCACCGTCAATCTGAGCCAGCTCCTTGATGCTCTCACGCACTCGAGGATTCCGGATGGAACGCTCAGACTTGGGATAGCCACGAAACGGATCATGCACCTGCTCTGTGGACTGCTCCATCACCTTGCGATGATTGCCGACTGTAAACAACGTCCCCACGGGCTTGCCCTCACGCCCCTCACGGCCGATGTCACACGCCAGATCCACCACGATGCGCAGAGTCTCCAACGGGACCTTGGTCTCAAGACGCTGCAGATCCCGTGACGTCAGCCGCGATAACTGCTCTGCCAGACGAACCACGGAAATCGTGTCACAGTTGTCCTTCTCAAAGGCTGAATACACCACGACCACCACATCACCCGTCTGCAGCAGCTCGTCCGCTATCGCTTCCAGCAACACCTGCGATACCTGGATATGGCGAGTCTCTGGTTCGTGCTGAATACTGACTACGTCCACGTCGTCCTGGCGAGCCGCTTCAACGACTCGCTCGTTGTCAGACGAAACAATCAAACGCAGACGCCCCGTCTCGGACTTCAGCTTCGCAAAATCCAGAGCACGCTCGGCAATCAGAATCACGGCCGCAGCTTCCACCGTCTCACCCAGCCGAAATGCAGCCGTCAACACCCGTTGCGATTCACGCGGCAGTTCCTGTCGAGACATCTGCAGAGAATCCTTGATGGGGGTGAACCGGAGTGATGAGGGACGCAGCAGGCGGGTCGCCGGAGTTTACGGTCCCCCTTAACGAGGTCAACTCCAAATTGCAAGGATTTTCCGGGGCAACTCGGTGGTTTTTTGCCTGAAATCAAAAATTCTCGAAATTCCCCGGCCTCGGACAGTCACTTCTCGCTGTCTCGACAGCCGAAAACGGCTTGTCCCTCACACCCGGATCCCTAAAATCGCAAGGCAGCATGGCACGAACGGCCACTCCCGCCACCGTCGCCTCACCCGCCGCCACACCGGAAAATCTCACGTGTCGGATCAGCAATCCCGTACTCCTCCCCTGCCCCGGCAACCCGGCTCGACTGCAACTCAGCCGAGCTTCGGACAGGCCGCCCGCAGGCCCCTGCTGATCGCACTCGGACTGCTCTGCACTGCCCTCGCCGCACTCGGACTGATCCTGCCCGGTTTACCCACCACACCCTTTCTGCTCCTCGCTACCGCCTGCTTCGCTCGCTCCTCCCCCGCTCTCCACGCCCGACTCCTGCACTCCCGACTGTTCGGACCTCACCTGCGACACTGGAAACAACATCGCAGTATCACACCGTCCGTGCGCTGGACCGCTGTGGCCTTCGTCATCGCCGGCGTCTCCGCCAGCCTGCTGCTCGGAAACCTCGCCACATGGCTGAAAACCACCGTCACGGCAGCCGCCGCGATCGGGCTGATCGTCGTCTTCCGACTGCCCGTCAGACCCGCCAACTCAACTCAGGAAACCTGACACCATGACACCAACTTACAGTCACGCCGATCACCCCAGACAACTGGTGGTCGCCATCACGGGGGCCAGCGGAGCTCTCTATGCGGTCAGACTGCTGCAGGTGCTGCTGGAAGCTCGCTCCACAGTGCACCTTGTCGTCAGCAGCGCCGCTCGACAGGTGTTCGATCAGGAACTTGACGTTGCCCTGCCCAACGTCTCGGCACCCGCCAACGCATGGCCCGAACTGATCCAGCAGATCACCAGCAACTCGCCCAATTCCCCATGGCACTTCCGAACACTCCACACCACACCGGCAACCACACCGGCAACCGGCACCCTGATTCAGTACGGCACTGCAGATTACTCCAGCCCCGTCGCCAGCGGCTCCAGCCTCACCGATGGCATGATCATCTGCCCCTGCTCCATGGGCACACTCTCATCCATCGCCGCCGGCAACTCGTCCAACCTCATCCAGCGCGCTGCCGATGTTCACCTCAAAGAACGACGCCCACTGATCCTCGTCCCACGAGAAACCCCGCTGGGCATGATCCAGCTGGAAAATATGGTGCGAGTCAGCCGGGCAGGAGCAACAGTGATGCCCGCCATGCCCGGTCTCTACCAAAAACCTACCAGCATCGGTGACCTCATCGACTTCATCGTCGCCCGCATCTGCGATCACCTCAGAATCCCCCACGCACTCACTCACCGCTGGGGCAGTCCACACACACCAGCACCCTGAGACTCTCGCAAACCACCACGTCCAACGAACCACGTCCAACGAACCACGCACCCGGAACCTGCCCATGTCCGTCAACCTGCTTGTTCGCATCTTCCTCACAGCAGTCGGCGCCCTCTACGCCTATCTCGCATGGTGGTGCTCCGTCTCACCCGCCGAAACCTCGCAACTGGTGGGCTTCCAGCTCGTCGGAGGCTCCGGGAGATCCGAATTCCTCACCGTCTACGGCGGACTCGAAGCCGGCATGGCCGCCATCTTCCTCCTCCCACTGCTCAAACCCGCACTGCAGCACTCTGCACTGCTCAACTGCACCCTCATTCACCTCGGACTTGTCGCCTTCCGCACCGCCGGCTTCCTGCTGTTCACCGAAATTGCGCCAATGACCATCAAACTGGCCGCCGGCGAATGGGCTATCCTCATCATCTGCCTCTTCCTG
>CAXBSH010000404.1:0-5025 GCA_963977705.1 uncultured Planctomycetaceae bacterium | reverse complement strand
CTGCCCTCACGAGCAGCTTCCTGACTGGCCGCCTCACCCACACCACGTCCACCGGATTCGCAGCCAGCAACCGCCAGCAGCAGCCCGGCCGTCAGTACAGACTGCAGTAGAAATCGATCCGTCAGCATGGGGTGGTCTCCTGCCAGAGCAGAACGCCGAAGTGAAGAAAGGGACGACAGCAGGACTGAGCGAAGGATGTTGGTTGACCTGACGTTCAGGACTGCAGATAGACATCAGTGGCCGCTGCGATGCCAGCACCCGGCTGCGGACGTCTGGACTGCCGAGCCAGACATTGTTCCAGTGCTGCCAGAATCAGCAGCACGTTGGACTTCTTCGCCGTTTCACCCATCAGACCGATGCGCCAGACCTTGCCCTTCATAGGCCCCAGCCCGCCACCCACTTCAATTCCAAAATCGTTCAGCAGCTGGGACCGCACGGTCATGTCATCAATACCGTCCGGAATCAGAACGGAATTGAGCATGGGCAGACAATGGTTTGGATCACCGGAATACTGGATGCCCATCGCCTGCAGCCCGGCCTTCAGAGCCCGATGATGCAGCAGATGTCGAGCAAATCGAGCGGGCAGTCCTTCCTGCAGCACCAGTCGCAGAGCCTGGTGCAGGGCGTAGTTCATGTTGATGGGGGCCGTGTGGTGATAGGCGCGATTACTGCCCCAGTAATTGCGGAGCAGACCAACGTCCAGATACCAGCTGGAGACGCGATGTTTGCGTCGATCCATCGCCTCCAGGGCGCGGGGGCCAAACGTGACCGGGGCCAGCCCGGGCGGACAACTGAGACATTTCTGGGAACCGCTGTAGGCCGCGTCGATACCCAGACGGTCAATTTCCACCGGCGCACCGGCCAGCGACGTGACACAGTCAACGATCAGCAGAGCACCAGCGGCATGCACGATCTGTGCGACTTCGTCCAGCGGCTGCCATGCGCCAGTGCTGGTTTCCGCATGCACAATCCCCACTGCCTTGGGCTGCACACGATTGACGACCTCGCGGATTTCTTCCGGAGTAAACACCTGGCCGAACGGGCGTTCAATCCGAGTCACCTGGGCACCCAGTCGTTCGGCCACTTCCGCCATGCGGCCACCGAACACCCCGTTGATACAGGCGACCATGCGATCCCCCGGCTCAATCAGGTTGACAACGCAGGTTTCCATACCGGCACTGCCCGTGCCGCTGATGGCCATCGTCATCGGATTGGTGGTCTGAAAGACCTGCCGCAGCATGGACTGCAGCTCGTCCATGATTTTCAGGAAGTACGGGTCCAGGTGCCCGACCGTGGGAGCAGCCAGTGCGGCCAGCACACTGGGATGAATTTCACTGGGGCCTGGCCCCATCAGGGTGCGCTGCGGCGGAGCAATCTGGTCAGCGATCATGGCAATTGGATTTCCGTCAGAAGTTCAGGCGGACAGGCAGGCGTCGGGAAAGCACGGAATGATGTCTGTGAGCCTGACAGTGGCAGCAGGGCCACTGCGAAGCGTGGATCAACATCGTACAGATCTGCCGTCAGCAGGGCAAAGGCAGGTCCAGTGGTGCAGCAGAGAAATGCAGACAGCCGCAGGGTCCAGAACAGGACCCGGCGGCTGTGAGTGCATTGTGAGCAAAGAGCAGTCAGAGTCCGTGTGCGGGATTTCAGGCTGAGAAGCTGCTGCCGCAACCGCAGGACTTCACGGCATTGGGATTCTTGAAGGTGAACCCGCGACGTGACAGGTCGGTGTAAAAGTCGATTTCTGTCCCATCAAGGTACAGATCGCTTTTCTTGTCGACCACGACACCGACGCCGTGATGTTCTTCGAACACGTCCTGAGCGGCATCGTAGGAGTTGGTGAAGTCGAACGAGTACTGGAAGCCACTGCATCCACCGCCGACAACGCCGACGCGTACGTACTTCAGTTCAGGACGATTCTGCTCAGAGATTACTCGCTTGATTTCGTTGGCTGCATTTTCCGTCAGAATGACCGACATAAGGATTCTCCGGGACACTGAAAACAGGGCCGATGGAACACACTGCACGCGACAGGCAAACCGTGCCTGCAGTCGAGCAGGAAAGCTTTGGGGGTAGTCTACGCACAGGGGCGAATTTCGTGCGAGGTTCTCGGGGAAAAAAACGGGATTTCACAGAATCAGAAGCGTCAGAATCGCAAACTTTCGCCGGAAATGGCCAGAAGGAACAGGATGCGATTGTCTGAAAATCCCTTCTGCCGGGAACAAAAACGGCGTTTGCGGGGCATCTGCCGGGGCCATGCAGGGCCGGCAGAATGTCACGAAAAACCCACGCGGAATCGCGGATTTCACCCCGAATTACGCTGACTTTGACGCTTTGTGGCGAAAAAGCGACACGAAAATCGCGTGAATTGGGGTGGGGGGCTGGTGCTGATCGCCACTGCCCGGTTCAGCAGTGCAGCGGTCACTGCGGGCTGATATCAGTCTGATGGGACTTATGGGACTCATAGGACTTATCAGACCTATGAATGGGACTCATAGGACTCATGGGACCTATGAACCTGATGGGACTCATAGGACCTATGGGTGCCGGGAAACAGGGATTTCCGGAATTTGCCTCTGTTCCGCCGGGGGCACCTGTGCGAGAATCCCGGGTGTTGGATCTGTCCGCTGAAAGCCCCGTTACGAAGGCTTGTGTGATGCGTCGCTTGCTGCCGCTGAACCGTTTGTGTCAGGTTGTATTGTCGCTGGTGCTGCTGCCGCTGGTCGCCGGGTGTTCGGGCGGGCCAACGTCCGGGATGGCTCTGGACGAAAAAGCTCCGGATGGCGATGTTGAGATTCTGACCATCGATAAAGACGGCGGGATTGCTCATCAGCCCGGTCGCTTTCTGCAAAGCGTGAAACGGACAGATTCCAAACTGGTGCTGGTCGACTGCTGGGCGTCGTGGTGTGGTCCCTGCAAGGCACTGGCTCCGATTCTGGAAGACATCAAGCGGGAACGGGGTGATGACATCGAAGTAGTAAAAGTGGATGTCGATGCCAACCCCGAGATTGCTCGGTTTCTGAACGCCGAGGCAATTCCTGATGTGCGCATCTATCAGGGTGGCGTGCAGGTGTATGATTTTGTCGGCTTGATGCCGAAAGCCGAAATTGATTCCATTCTGAAGTCGCTGAAGTAGGCAGATTGACAGCCGTGGTACGGGCGGTTGGTTGGCGACGCTGGGTCCTTCTGCGGCTGCTGGCAGTGCTGGTGGGCTGTCTGCCACTGTTGCTGGCAGAGCTGGGCTGTCGATTGCTGGGGTTTTCGGGGGCTGCGGCTGATTCCGATCCGTTTGTGGGCTTTGTTGGCAGTCGTCCGCTGTTTCAGCTGTCCAGTGACGGGCAGCGATATCAGGTCTCGTCGTCGCGGTTGCAGTTTTTTCAGCCGGCCGATTTTCCGGCCGTCAAGCCGGCCAACACGTCGCGGATTTTTGTACTGGGTGGGTCAACAGTTCAGGGGCATCCGTTTTCGACTCAGACGGCATTTCCGCGACTGCTGGAACTGACGCTGCAGCGTCTGGATCCCGCCCGTCGCTGGGAAGTGATTAACTGCGGCGGAGTCTCTTATGCGTCTTATCGGCTGCTGCCGGTGCTGCAGGAATGTCTGCGATATCAGCCGGACATTGTGATCTTCTGTGAAGGTCAGAACGAGTTTCTGGAGGACGTGACGTATGGGACGCGGCGGCAGCTGGCGGAATCGGCTGGCCCGCTGCTGCAGGTTCTGACCCGACTGCACTGTGTGCGTGCGTTGCTGCAGCTGACAGCTGCACCGCGGGGGTCGGCAGGGACCGGGGCGATGCAGGGGCCGGGGCAGACGACGGGCGGTGACGATCGACCGTTGCTGCCGACGGAAGTGCTGACTCGTCTGGATCAGCCTGACGGACTGCAGCGTTTTGTGCGGGATGATCAGCATGGGGCAGTGGTGGTGCAGCATTTTCAATCGACGCTGCAGCGGATGGTGCAGCTCTGTCGTGAACAGCGTGTGCCATTTGTGCTGGTGCAGCCGCCGGTGAATCTGGCGGACTGTCCGCCGTTTAAATCACAGTTTGCGGTGCATGCGGCGGACCAGCAGCGGATGCTGGATATGCTGCAGCAGGCGCGAAGTGTGGCGGGTACGGATCGTCAGCGCGCGGTGCAGCTGGCAGAGCAGGCGGTGCAGCTGGATCGTCGCTGGGCCCTGGGCTGGTATGAACTGGGGCAGTTGCAGCTGACCAACGGCGACTTTGCAGCGGCGCAGCAGTCATTGCAGCGGGCGGTGGATGAGGATGTCTGTCCGCTGCGGATGACGACAGCGCTGCAGCGAACAATGCAGCAGGTAGCGGCCGACACCGGGGTCCCATTTCTGAATGCGGATGCGTTGCTGGCGGCCAGGTGTCGAGGCGGGATCGTGAGTGAGCAGGTGCTGGTGGATCATGTGCATCCATCGTTCGGCGGACATGCCGATATCGCGATCGGGCTGGCCGAGCTGTTGTTGTCAAAGGGCCTGACTGGTGCAGCGGCGTCTGGGTGGCAGCAGTCAGCGCGGGCTGCCTGTCAGGCGATTGTGCAGCAGCTGGATGATTCGTATTTTCTGCAGGGTCGGCGTCGCTTGGCGGTGTTGCGCAAGTGGGCCGCCGGCCGGGCATTGGAGTTGGAAGAGTAGGGCCAGCTGGCGCTGCGCGGGCATGTCAGCAGGGGTCATCGAGAACCGGTTTGGGGGGTCGTGATCTTGAAAGTGTGCGGCTCGGCAGGAGCCTCGCCCTCCCGAGGGGAACTCCTCGACGACCACCGAGCACCAGCTCGGTGACGGCTAACAACAGCAACCGTCAGCTTGCGCTGACGGCTCAGCTCGGGGGTGGGTCTTGAATGCGGTCGACGATACGGGCTGAAGCCTTGTCATTACCCACGAAACTCGTCGGGCCAGGAGGCCGTTGCGGCGTGTGTTTGGTTTGTGCCGAGCGTATGTTTGCGATTCAGGCCTGAAGGGCCGTTTTCCGATAGCCCAGGGCGCAGCCCTGGGTCTGGGGCACCCCAAAAAATTGGTGTTTAA
>CAXBSH010000403.1:0-5039 GCA_963977705.1 uncultured Planctomycetaceae bacterium | reverse complement strand
GTATTCCCTGCTCACGCATCTGCAATAACAACCCCGGCTGCAGACGCAGCGATTGCTCCTGCGAAGCATCCGGCAAATGGACCTCCATCCAGTTCTGAGCCTCATGCACAACGTCCCACAACACACTCTGCTCCGCCTCCGAAAATGTCACCCCCGCACACCCCAGACGACGAAACACACCCACCCAGCTGCCCTCCAGACGTATCACGGCCACGCGCCACGCCTTCAGATCAACGCCCAACAGTCCGCCATCCAGTTCATACGTCCGCGCAATCCCCTCCGCTGCATCCAGCCCCAGAAAACGCCCCAGCGAACTCGTCAGCCGCAAACCGCCCTCCACCGCCTCCACCCACAACTCAGGCTTCAGACTGACCACCGTCGTCGCCGTTCGATTGACTTCCACCACATCCGCACCAGCTGTCGCCAACAGCTCCAGAGCCGGACGCAGCAGCCCCTTCGGCGATTTCCACATCGCCAGCGGAAACATATGCAACAACCGGCGATCCAGCTCTGACAGATTTTCTGCAGGCTGCAACTGGAACGACTCAATCAATAACTCCTTCTCCGCTACCCAGCGATTGCGCTGCTGCACGTACATCACCGGTCGCAGATCCGGCAGACGATTCGCATCCTGCTGACTGAATGTCAGATTCCAGACAAACCGGACTCGCTGCCGCTCCTCCGCTGAAAATGTCTCCGGAGTCTCACGTTGGGCTGTTTCCCGCGATTTCACAGCATAAATTCGCAGCTGATCCAGCATGCGAGCCCGCTCACGCTCAGAGACCGTCTGCCCGTACACCGCAACCTCAAACTCCGATCCCGGCCCCCGCAGCTCATGGTTCAACAAATCCGCCAGACAAGTCAGATGCACACACACCCTCGAACTGCCACAACTGCACAACGTTAACATTCGCTGCAGATTCGGACCAAAAACCAGACCACAGACAAACAATCGCCCTTCCTCTTCCACCTGCCCCACAGCAGCACACGCTGGATCATAAGCCCGCAGTCGAGTTGACTGACGCTGGCGAAATAATGTCCACGTCGCCGCCCCATGCCGAACACCTCGCCCGCTTTCTATCACCGCTTCCAGTACCTGACGCCAGCGACTCACTCGCTCGCGACCGCCCGGCAACAGCTCTTCAGACTTCAGCTCGGCTAACTGCTTCAGCGTTTTCAGCATCGCCTGAGGATCCACAAGTCGATTCGATTCGGCCACTTTCCCGGCGTTCTGCGACTTACCCGCCGCATCAGCCGCAGCCGCACCACTCGCCGCGCTTTTATCCCGACCACGCCCCTTGCCCTGACCTGCCATAATCCCACTCACGCCACTCAGACTCGAACTGCAAACGACTCCAACCCGCCTTGGGCGTGAATTCCACCACAAATCCGGCGACAGTGCCAATCGCGGCACCAGACACTTATCAAATTCCTTTCTGCCGACTACCCTGCTCAGAACACACAGTTACCCACACACCCCACGTCGCCACCATGCCACTCACAAACGCCATCCAGACAATCCTCGCCAACAGCGACATCGCAGCCTGCGATCTCACCGCCGGACACCAGCACACGACCCACCTTGCTGTGCACTGGCGTCGCCACGATCCACAGTCCCCCGGTCTGCTGCAGCCCACCGCTAACGGCCGCTATCTCATCGCATCACTCACCAAACCCATCGTTTCACTGCTTGCAGTCCTGCAGGCCGCCAGAGGCCTGTTCTGGCTCAACGAACATCTCCGCAGCTTTCGCCCCGATTTCCGTCGCGGCCCCCTCCGCACCATCACCCTCAGACATCTGCTCACACACTCGTCCGGACTGCCCGACATGCTGCCGGAAAATGAACAGCTTCGCACTGCCCATGCCTCTGTCGCCCAGTTCGCCGCGGCAACCGCTCACCAGGACCCCGCATTTCCCCCAGGCACCGCCACCAGCTACTGCAGTATGGGGTTCGCACTGCTTCAGTCTGTCGTCGAACTCACCGCCGAACAACCACTCCCCCAGCTGCTGCAACAGCAGCTTTTTACGCCCCTCGACATGCAGAACTCATGGCTCGGACTACCCGCCGACCGCGCCCACGCTCTGCTGCAGGACAGCCTGCCCTGCGAACTGCCCCCCGGCCAGTCGCCCGACACGGACTGGCACTGGAACAGTCTTTACTGGCGGACCCTCGGAGCTCCATGGGGCGGCATGACGTCCACAGCCAGCGACCTCGGAAAACTGCTCGGCTGCCTCGCCAGTGCCGGCCAGCTTCCCTGCGGACAACAGCTGCTCCCGCCACGCACCGTCGCCGCCAGCCTCGCCAACCAGACCAGCCAGATGGCCGGACTGCCGGTCGTCGATCGCGAATACCGACCATGGGGCCTGGGCTGGCGACTGAACTGGCCCGATCACAACGGCTGCTTCAGCGATTTTCTGCCGGCCACGGCTGCCGGACACTGGGGGGCCACGGGCACCCTGATGTGGCTTGACCCAAACTCTGGCCGCTGGTGCGTGATCCTCACCAATCAGCCATTCGAACGCAGCCAGCGTACCATTCAGCAACTTTCCAACCTGATTGCCGCGCACGAAAATCCTCGCTAAGCTGCGAACTCCGCACTTCCGCGGTGGGTCCGAACACTTATGAAACCCAGCGACAGCCAGTCCCTCGAATCACAGATCCTCGCCAAACTGCTGGCTGTCGACTACCAGCCGGTCACCCCAGGCGTGCTCGCACGACAGCTGCAGCTGAATCGCGAACAGGGTGACGATTTCCGCAACACTCTTGCCACACTGCTCGAAACCGGACGGGCCCGCCAGGACAAACACGGTCGCATCAAACCGCGTGGTTCTGTCGGTACCACCACCGGCCTCGTCCGCCGCATCAGCAGCGGGGCGGGCTGGGTCATTCCCCATCAGCCACTTCAGGAACTTCGTGGTGGCGACATTTACATCGCCGCTCGTGACCTCGGCGATGCCCAGTCCGGCGATGAAGTGCAGGTGCGACTGTCCTCCCGACGCCGTTCCGGAGGACAACGCTGCGGCATCATTGAAAAGGTGCTGAAACGTGCCAGCACCACCTTTGTCGGAACCTGGATTGAACAGGGAGGTCGCGGATATGTCCGTATCGACGGCTCACAGTTCCCCGACCCGATCCTGATCGCCGACAGCGGCGCTCGCGGACCACGCCGGGACGACAAAGTCGTCATCGAAATGCTGCGATTCCCCTCCGAACGGCGTGCCGGCGAAGCCGTCATCACGCAAATCCTCGGCAAACGCGGCGATCCGGGAATTGACACAAAAACCGTCATCTACAGCCTTGGACTGCCTACGGAATTCCCCCCCGAAGCGCTCGCCGAAGCTCGCGCCGCCACCACTCGGTTCGATGAAGATCAGCTTGCCGGTCGAGTCGATCTGACGGCCGAGACAATCATCACCATTGACCCGTCCGATGCCCGTGACTTCGATGACGCCATCTCGCTCACTCGGTCAGCAGATGGCACCTGGCATCTGGGGGTCCACATTGCCGATGTCGCCACCTTCGTCACACCCGGCAGCCAGCTCGATCAGGAAGCGCAGCGCCGCGGCACCAGCGTATACCTGCCCGGACACGTGATCCCCATGCTGCCCGAACTGCTCAGCAATGGCCTCGCCAGCCTGCAGCAGGATCAGATCCGCTGGACCAAATCCGTGCTGATTGACATCAGCCCCGACGGCTCGGTGCTGGGAGCAGACTTTGAAAACGCCGCCATTCGCAACTGCCGTCGCTTCGCTTACGAGGAAGTGATGCCCATTATCCGGCAGCCGGATGGACCCGCCGCACGCGCAGAAGCCCCACAAGTCGTAAAACTCCTGCAGCAGATGTTTGAACTGGCCATGCTGCTGCGCCGCCGACGGACCGAACAGGGCGCCCTGCAGATGGGAATCCCTGAAATCGAAATCGATTTTGATCGCGATGGCAATGTCACCGGTGCTCACGAACGACATCATGACGAAAGCCACGAAATCATCGAAGAATTCATGCTGCTGGCCAATGTCACTGTCGCTCAGGCGCTCACCAGCCGCAAAATCCCGTTCCTCCGTCGAGTCCATGCCGACCCCGACGAAATGCGAATGCTCAGCCTCCAGCAGTTCGTCGCCGGACTCGGACTGACGCTCCGCAAAGCTCAAAGCCGCCGTGACCTGCAGGAGCTCGTCCGCAAAGCCGCCGGACAACCCGTCGAACGAGCCGTCAACTTCGCCCTGCTCCGCGCCATGAAACAGGCCGAATACTCCCCCGAAGACCTCGGACACTACGCCCTCGCCGAAGAAGACTACTGTCACTTTACCAGCCCCATCCGACGCTACCCGGACCTCACCGTCCATCGACTCATCAATCAACTGATCGAATCCAGCAAACAGCCACAGCCCGCCTTCGCCGAACTGGTTCAGCTGGCCCGCCACTGCTCCTTCACCGAACGCCGCGCTGAACGCGCCGAACGCGATCTGATTCGCATCCGACTGCTGCGTTTCATGAGCACTCGTGTCGGACACGAAATGGACGCCATCATCACCGGAGTCGAAAGCTTCGGAGTCTTCTGTCAGGGTGTCGAGATCCCGGCGGAAGGGATGCTGCACCTGTCAAATCTGGGCGATGACTACTGGGAATTCGACCCCACCGGACGCAGTCTCACCAACACCCGCACTCGCAAACAGCTGCGGCTGGGTGATCATATTCGAGTCGTCGTGGCGGCGGTGGATGTGGATCGACGACAGCTGGACCTTGCCCCGGCCGGCAGCGGCAGACCACGGACCGGACGCCGCAACGACAGCAGCTTCAACGCACCCAGCGGACGACCCGGACCACTGCCCCCCAGAAACTCCGAACAACCCCGCAAAAAAAACACCGGCAAACCCGGCTCAATCACCCTCACCTACGACCCCGCCTCCAGAATCTTTAGCCAATAGCCTTATCAAATCATCCATACGTATAACAGCAATCCAATCCTTACCATTCCTTCTATGGGCCACTACCGGCATCTTAACTCCACAGTCTCTAATGGCTTGTTCTAGCCATACAT
>CAXBSH010000402.1:0-5051 GCA_963977705.1 uncultured Planctomycetaceae bacterium | reverse complement strand
GGGACGGTGGTTATCTGCCAGCCTCCGGCGGGGGCGCGGTATTTGTCGATGATGCGGCTGCGGCGTTTGAGCGAGTGGCAGCCACCGGGGCCACCGGGATTTTCAATCTCGCTTCCGGCGTGGAAGTACCACTTCGCGACGTGGTGATGCTGATTCGCGATGCAATTAACCCGCAGCTGCAACTGGGCTTCGGCGCAGTTCCGTATCGACCTGACCAGGTGATGCGGATGCAGGTAGATATCCGGCGGATTCGTGAGTTGGCAGCGTGGGAACCTCGGCTGAAGGTCCGCGAAGGGATCGTGGGGCTTGTGAAATCTTTCCAGCCAGCTTTTACATTGGCGATTGAGTAATGGATGCCGCCGAACTTGCTCGCAGAGCGCGTTGTCACACGGCTCGCATGGTGCATCAGGCCAATGCCAGCCATATTGGTGGCTGCTATTCGATGGCAGAACTACTTGCTGTCCTGTACTCATCAGTGCTTCGAATTCGGCCCTCTGAACCAGATTGGAGTGAGCGGGATCGATTCATTCTCAGCAAAGGGCATTCCACTGCGATACTCTACGCAATTCTCGCTGAGTGTGGCTTCATTTCACGGGACGAACTTGATCAGTATGGTCGGGATGGATCGCGACTGTTGACGCACGTTAGTCATCGGGTGCCGGGTGTCGAGTTTTCTACGGGTTCGCTCGGGCACGGGTTGCCATTCGCCTGCGGACGTGCTCTGGCTTCGCAGCGTCTGGGGCATCCATGGCGGACCTTTGTGATGCTTTCTGATGGGGAACTGGACGAAGGCAGTAACTGGGAAGCGATTCTGTTTGCCGGGCACCACCGTCTGGGTCGACTGACGGCGATCATTGATTATAACGGCATTCAAAGTCTCGGTCATGTTGCCGAGGTGCTGGAGCTGCACCCGCTCGGCGATAAGTTTCGTGCCTGCCACTGGGATGTGCAGGAAATCGACGGCCATGACATTCCCAGTATTCAAGCAGCGCTTGGCGGTGATCGCGAGCGTCATTCAGCCCCCCTGGCTGTGATCGCAAGGACAGTCAAAGGCAAGGGCGTGGATTTCATGGAGCATCAATTGAAGTATCACTATTCACCGCCCCGGACACAGGAACAGCTGCAGGAAGTGCTGCGGCAATTGGAGGCAGGTCGGTGAGGACAGCCTTCATTGAGCAACTGATCGTCGCGGCACGAAGTAACCCCCGTATCTTTCTGGTGGTTGGTGATCTGGGCTATTCAGTTGTTGAGCCCTTTGCAGCGGAATTCCCGGATCGCTATCTGAATGCCGGCGTTGCCGAGCAGAATATGACCGGACTCGCAGCCGGATTGGCTGCAGAGGGATTTCACGTATTCACGTACAGTATCGGCAATTTTCCAACGCTCAGGTGCTTTGAGCAGATTCGCAATGACGTGTGTTATCACAAGCTGCCAGTCACGATCGTGGCCGTTGGGGCTGGGGTCTCGTATGGAAATCTTGGATATTCGCACCATTGCGTTCAGGATATCGCCTGTCTCAGAACCTTACCGGGATTGAGTATACTCTCGCCCGCGGATCCTGGCGAAACTCGGCATTGTGTCGAATGGTTGTCGAAAAACCCCTGTCCTTCGTATCTGAGACTTGGAAAAGCCGGGGAGCCGCGCATCCATGATCTGGCACCGGATCTGCAGACACCTCTGAAGGTGCGAAATCAGCGGGCATCAGCAGCGATCGTCGCCACCGGTTCGATTCTTTGCGAGGCGGTGGCTGCATCTGACCAGCTTGCAGAACAGGGCATTGCCGTTGATGTCTTCTCACTCACGCGGTTATCGCCGTTGACGTCCCGGTCGCTTGTCGATTTGTCAGGCTATCAGCAGATACTGACCGTGGAGGAGCACGTGTCAGCTGGCGGTGTCGGTGAAATGTGCAAAAGCCTGCTGCCTCGCTCAATTGACGTACGCAATCTGTCGGTCTCCGACGAACTGACCAGCCTTGTCGGCTCTCAGTCATGGTTAAGAGCACAAGCGGGCCTGGATGCCTGCGGGATTGTTGCCGCAGTGAAAGCGCTGGTGGCCGGTGCTTGAAGCCAAACGAGCACCAGACGATGTGGATCTTAACCCTCGACCACTGCTTTCGATCTGTATACCAACCTGCAACAGAGCAAACTTCCTGAAGGCGATGCTGCAGGCTTTATTGCCTCAGGTCCGGGAAGTTGGTCAGCAGGTCGAGGTCTGGGTGTTGGACAATGCCTCAACCGATGAAACTGCCCAGATCCTTGAGGAATCGAAGGGACTTGGGTCCTTTCTTATATTCCAACAGGCCGAAAACGTTGGTCCCACAAAAAACATTGTCTACGGTCCGACAAAACTTGCTCGTGGAGAATACGTCTGGGTACTGGGTGACCACAATCTGCTGCGCCCAAACGCACTCTCGGAAGTGTTGCAGTTTATCGAGTCACACAGGTCCTTCCAGGCAATTTATGCAAACTTCCGGTGTGCAACTTATCCAGACCATTGGCCTGAATCAGCCTGTAACGGCTACGATGGAAGCTTTGCTTACCTCGGGAATCCAGAGTTGACTGCGGACCGGGTCGACCGCTGGACGAATCTACTGCGCCCTTACAGTGCCGCTTGCACACAGAATTACGCACACATTGTCAAAACAAATGTCTGGAGTCAATTCTGGAAAGAACGTTCAACTGGTCCCGATTACTCAGATGCCGTTACAACCTATCCGCACACGGTGACAATCTTACGGTCCGTCGGGCATCTGCCGGCGGCTGTGATCAGGGACCCGGTGATTACCATCTTTAATGGTGCTCAGTCCTGGTCGAATCCCGAAACTCGGTTCCGCGTCTACTTTCTGGGATTTACTGGCCTGCTGAAGGAGTTTGCTGCGTGTGGGCTGTCAGGATCGCAGTTGAAAGACCTTAAAGAGTCCTTTTTTTACATCGAAGCCTGCAGGTTAGTGCTTGATTCCTACAGACGGTTCGGTCGGATCAGAACCTTGCAACTGTTTCTGAAATGCTCGACGTTCAATTGGTACAGTTTCGCAGTGTTCCTGAGAACGCTCCCGGCTGGATTTTTTCCGGAGTTCTGCGGCCGAGTCTCGAGGGGCTATCTGGGTATGAAGAATCATTGCAGTCTTTATCTTCTTAATTTTCGCCCAGCCCGGTGGTTGCGTTCTCGAGGTTGGCTGAAGTAGGCGTGCATCAGCCACGATTTCACCTAAGGAGTTCTCAGGATTGTGCTGAAGCGTGCCCATGGATACTGGCGGCGACTTGTGCACGAGTACACTCAGTGGCGCTGGCGGCGATACTTTCAAAGGTGTCACACTCAGTTCGATGCCTGGGCCCGGGAATTCAGTTCTTCGGATGCTCAGGTTCTTCTGGGAATGCACTTCCATAAACAGGGAGGAGTGCGAAATCATTTGTTGGCCATCCAGCGGCATTCGACGCTGCAAGTGCTGCTGGTTCCTGAAGAGCACGACCTGCAGACACCGCTGGGAACTGCGTTTCTTAAGGAAAACCGAGAACGCTTTCTGCAGATTCCGCCACCGCGGTCGGCTATTGCCGTTCACACACACGTGCTGCCGGAGTTGATTGATTGGGCTGAACGCCACGCACGAGGAAGGCTGCGCTGGGTGCATACCCACCATGCACTCTATCAGAATGAGGATGGGTGTGGAGGGGTGCTTCCGTGGCAGCAGGAACTGAACCGGGCGATGTTGCATGCAGCAGCACGCTGTGACATCTGCCTTTGTGTCAGTCGCTGGGAGCAGAGGCAACTGCAGGAGCAGTTTGGTCTCAATGTACAGTATCTGCCGAACGGGGTTGATGTGACAGCAGCCGACCGGGCAGAGCCAGGCAGGTTCAGAAGAAAAAATCGCATCGATGGTGATTTCCTTCTATGGGTGGGGCGATTAGATCCTGTAAAAAATCCCCGGGCATTTGTCGAACTGGCAATCCGCGAGGCGGAAACACTCTGCGTGATGATTGGCGGAGTGACGCGGCAGGATGTGCTTCGTGAGTACGGTCTGGAAACACCGTCCAACCTGATTCTATTACCGCAACTGTCCCACGTCGATGTCCTGGATGCGATCGCTGCCTGCAGGGCTCTGGTGGTGACCAGCTTTCGTGAAGGCTTGCCGACTTTAGTGCTGGAAGGTATGGCTTTACGACGTTCGATTGTGGTGCCTGCTGAAGCCGGATGTCTGGACGCCACTGATGGAGAACGCTGCGCAGCAGTCTACGAAGCCGGCAATCTGGACCACCTGCAGGACCGAGTGCAATTTGTTCTTCGCGAAAAGGTTGACATCGAGGCTGGTCGGCAACGCGTATTGCAGGAGTTTGACTGGCGGGTTGTCGCGGGAAAGTTGGACCGAATCTATCAGGGCGCAACTCTGTCATGACCGCTCAGCTACGGGTCGTGTTTTGTACTCATGACAGTCCGAAAAGCATAGGAGGGCCGTTTACGTGGCTGCGCAGGTTGCTGCCGTCGCTGCGTCAGTGTGGGATTGACTGCCGAGTGCTGGCTTTGACTCATTTTGGCAGCACAGGACCCCTGGTCGAAGGGTTGCGAGCTGACGGGTTCGATGTCCGAGCTGTGGATTGCCATGAGCGGACGGCCGACGATATACGGTGGATTCTGACGCAGTTGCAGGATGACGTGCCGCAGGTTTTTGTGCCGAATTTTGTTGTGGCTGCCTACTACGCTGCCTGTTGGCTTAAAGCTGCCGGGGCAGCCACGGTTGGAGTGCTTCATTCTGATGATTCGTTTTACAGGGCAATCCAGCAGGAGTTTCTGAGGGGTTCTGCGACCCAGCGAGTGACACAGATGGTGTGCGTCTCAGAGAAACTTCTGGCTGAAGTTTGCACGAACGGATCATCAGACATTTCGAAGGCGTGTTACATTCCTTATGGAGTAAATTTGCCACCAGGAATTCAGCGAGACACTTCGCGACGCTTGCGAATCGCTTACGTGGGACGACTGGCAGAAGAGCAGAAGCGGATTTCGCTGGTTGTTCAGTCTCTGGCCCTTGCCTGTCGCAGTGTGGCGGGGGTCGAAGCGGT
>CAXBSH010000401.1:0-5072 GCA_963977705.1 uncultured Planctomycetaceae bacterium | reverse complement strand
GTTGGCCAATTGTGGGTGTGAGAGAGTTTGTTCCCGGGCTGAAGCCCAGGCTACGGGGTGGGTATGGCCGTTGGCCAATTTTGGGTGGTGGGGGAGGTGGTTTTTTCCTTGGGCGTTGCCCAAGGCTACGTTGTGTATGGCCGTTGGCCAATTGTGGGTGTGAGAGAGTTTGTTCCCGGGCTGAAGCCCAGGCTACGGGGTGGGTATGGCCGTTGGCCAGTTTTGGGTGGTGGGGCGGTTTGTTCCCGGGCTGAAGCCCAGGCTACGGGGTGGGGACGTTGGGGGGGATGCGGTGGGATGAGTGGAAAATGCGGGGTTTTGCACGGGGGGCCGAGCAGGAATGCTCGGGGTACGTGTTTGGTGTCAGTCATGACGTGCAGTGGGGTGTTCCCGGGCTGAAGCTCAGGCTACGGGGTGGTGTGACCTTGCGTGTGGTTATCGAGGGTGTGTAGAGTCTGCGGATTGGTCGGTCGCGAATTTGGCGGGAGGGCAGGCGGATGAGCTGGTCCATCAACACAGATGCTCGAACTTCGCGGCGCGGGTTTGTGCGTGCGGGAATGCTGGGGGGCTGTGGGCTTTCGTTGTCGTCGCTGCTGCGTCTGCGGTCGTTGTCTGCCGGCGAAACGTCAGCCGGGGCAGCCGGGGCTCGGTACCCGTCGGTGATTATTCTGTGGATGCGGGGTGGTCCCAGTCAGCATGAAACATGGGATCCCAAACCAGAAGCTCCGGTGGAGTACCGTGGTTACTTTGGCGCGACGGCGACCAGTGTGCCGGGAATCAGTGTGTGTGACATGCTGCCGATGTCCGGTCGCATCATGCAGCACTGGTCGATTGTTCGCAGTCTGCATCATACGGATGCGGGGCATTCGTCCGGTGACCAGCTGTGCTTTACGGGTTATCCCAGTCAGGGCCCACCGGATCTGAACAGTCGTCCCAGCTGTGGTTCGATCGTGGCGAAGCAGTTGTCTCAGCGTCAACCGCGACTGCCTGCGTACGTGATGATTCCGAAGCGTGTTCCGGGAGTTGACGCGTCCTATCTTGGTCCCGGGTGTGCTCCGTTTGAGACTCAGGCAGATCCGGCGACAGTGGGTTCGTTCAGGATTCCCAATCTCGCGGCTCCAGAGGGCATCACGGTTGATCGGCTGGACGATCGGCGGGGTTTATTGAGTGGTCTGGATCGCATGCGTCAGGCCACCGATTACGTGGCGGCGGCGGGTGCTGTGGATGCGTTTCAGCAGCGGGCGTGGGATATCCTGCTGGGTGATGAGGCGCGGCGGGCCTTTGATCTGGATTCTGAGCCTGATCATGTGCGGCAGCGTTACGGTTTCATGGCCCCCTATGTGGCTCCGACGCCTGATCGCTGTGGCGTACCGGCATGGAGTCAGCGTTTTCTGCTGGCTCGGCGGCTGGTTGAGGCGGGTGTTCCGCTGGTGACAGTGGACTGTCGCTGGTGGGATACTCATGTGAAGGGCTATGAGACCATGCGAGACGGTTTTTTGCCGCGCTGGGATCAGGCGTATTCTGCATTGATTGAGGATCTGGCGGAACGCGGGCTGCTGCAGACGACGCTGGTGCTTGCGTGGGGCGAATTCGGCAGGACTCCGATGGTCAATTCTACGGGTGGTCGCGATCATTACCCGAATGTCTTCAGTGCAGCACTGGCGGGCGGCGGTATTCAGGGTGGCCGAGTGGTGGGGGCATCGGACAGCAAAGGCGCTTTTCCGTTGACCAACCCGAAGACTCCACAGGATGTGCTGGCAACGCTGTACCGGCATCTGGGAGTGGATGTGACAGTCAGTTATCCGGATTTCAATGGTCGTCCGGTCAGTGTGTTGCCATCGGGTACGGTGATCAGCGAGTTATATGCTCAGGGCTGAAGGCGGCTTCCCGGAGTTCGGGTCTCTCAATGCTTAATTCCTGTGTTTGCCGGCTTTCCGGCGGGTGGTTTGTTATGGGGTGGCGATTGAGTTGTCTGCTGGCGATTGTCTGGTTGTTCGTTGCCAGTGATCCGGGTTTTGCCATTGATGGGCAGACGCGACCGGCGGCGAATGATCAGCAGCTGCGGTTCTGGCTTGAGAATATGGTCTGGCATCATCGGTATTCGACGGAAGAAATCTGTCAGGTGACCGGTTTGACTGCACCTCAGCTGCAGCAGCGGCTGGCGGAGTTTCAGATTTCCGAGTCGACTCGACCGGGGCGCCCGACCGATCGTCTGCTGATGTTACCCTATCCGGGTGGTCGCCATCCGCGGATTGGATTTCTGGATGGTGCGATCGAACCTCAGCGCGAGACCAAACTGAGTGTGTTCTGTCCGTGGGACGACAGCAGTTATGCGGTACTGGACTTTCCGGAAGCGTTATGGTCGAACCTTGGTCTGACGTATCTGGCGCATACTCATATCGACACAATCTGGACGAAGCAGGGCATCCGTCTGGAAGCTCTGGAGTGGCAGTCAGGTGCGGATCATCGCTGGACGATGGAGCGTACTTTGCCGAATGGGATCCGCATCGGGACTCTGGCTGTTCCGCGAGGTGATCACATTGAGCTGATGATGTGGCTGCATAATGGTACGGATCAGCCGTTGTCGGATCTGCGTGTGCAGAACTGTGTGATGCTGAAAGCTGCGCGGGGGTTTACCGACCAGAGTAATGAGAACAAGGTGATTCGGGGGAATTATGCGGCAGCGCGGTCGGCCGAAGGTGGTCGCTGGATCATCACCGCGTGGGATCCGCTGCATCGTGCGTGGGCCAATCCGCCGTGTCCGTGTCTGCATTCTGATCCGCAGTTTCCAGACTGTGCTCCGGGAGAAACGAAGTATCTGCGGGGTTGGTTTTCGTTTTACGAGGGTGCGGATATTCAGGGTGAGCTGGATCGGATTGAGGGGACGGGTTGGAAGTCGCGCGTGCTGCAGCATCGGACGGCGAATGTGTCGGGGACGATAGTGGATGCAGACAGCGGGGTGATGTTGCCGGCGCGGCTGTATGTGCAGCGACTGGATGAAGCGGGTCAACCGTGGTTCTTTGCATCGTCCGTGAATCCGGCGGGGTCTGCTGTGGTGTACAACCGGCAGGTTGCCGGGACGGTCTCGGAAGAGCGACATGTGGCGTTGTCGGCTGATCCATTTCAGGTGCAATTGCCTGCGGGGCGTTATCGGGCGACGGCGCAGCGTGGCAAGGAGTATGTGCCGGCGGTGGTGGAGTTTGAGGTGGTGGGCGAGCAGCAGGTGGATCTGCAGCTGAAGCTGAAGCGATTTGTGCGTATGTCTGAGCAGGGCTGGTACAGCGGGGACGTGCATCTGCATCGTCCGATGGCGGAGATTCCGGCATTGCTGCTGGCCGAGGACCTGAATGTGGGTTTGCCGATGAATTACTGGGTGCGGGACAGTCAGGAGATTCCGGCGGCCAGTGGTCCGTGGCGGGATCCGGCTCCTGTGCTGGTGTCGCCCCAGCATGTGATAGTGCCGATGAATACGGAGTATGAGATTTTCAGTGTGGCGGGGAAACGCCAGACGCAGGGTGCGGTGTTTGTGCTGAATCATCGTGAACCTCTGAAGCTGTCGGCGCCGCCGGTATCGGCAGTGGCCGCCGAGGCGCGGCGTCAGGGCGCCTTGCTGGACATTGACAAGCATTCGTGGGAGTGGTCGTTGATGATCATTCCGATCATGGATGTGGATCTGTTTGAGCTGGCGAACAATCATCATTGGCAGACGACATTTGGATTCCCGAAGTGGACGCTGCAGAACGCGCCGGCATGGCCGGAGATTGAGCGGACAGAGGCGGGGTTTACGGAGCTGGGCTGGACGGAATTCGGGATGCGGACGTATTACGCGCTGCTGAATTGCGGGTTCAGGCTGCGAGTATCAGCCGGGACGGGTTCCGGCGTGCATCCCGTGGCTCCGGGGCACGGTCGTGTTTACGTGCATGTGGGTGAGCAGTTTCGGGCGGATGCGTGGCTTGAGCATCTGAATGCGGGGCACAGTTTTGTGACCACCGGGCCACTGATGAATCTGCGATTCAACGGTGAGTTACCCGGGACAGTCTGGAAGACGGACAAGGCGGCCGAGCAGATTGAGATACGTGGTGAGGTGCTGAGTCAGCATCCGCTGCGGAGTGTGGAGCTGGTGCGTAGCGGAGTCGTGGAGCGGCTGGCTGTGCAGTCTGAGCGGTTGTCATCGGGGGTGTGGAAGACGGCCTTGTTGCAGCGGGTTGAGTTGACAGCAAGTGGCTGGCTGGCGGTGCGGTGTTTCGAGCAAATTCCCGGGGAAAAAGTGAGTTTTGCGCATTCGAATCCGATTTTTGTTGACAATGCCCAAAAACCTGTTCTTGCGAACCGCCGTGAGGTGGAGTATCTGGTTCAGCGGATGGATGAGGAGCTGGCCAGAAACGCGGGTGTGCTGTCGGAGGAGGCGTTGGCTGAGTTTCGTCGAGCGCGTGAGATTTATGCGGGGAAGTTGCGGGCCGAATAGTGGGTGGTGGCTGGCTGTGCCACCACTGGCTGACCTGGCGGCGAATGCCAGCGTCAGCGGGTCGGTGTGGGGCCGGTTTCCAGGTACAGTAACAGGTCA
The DNA here is from genome assembly GCA_963977705.1 of uncultured Planctomycetaceae bacterium. Lineage (GTDB taxonomy): Bacteria > Planctomycetota > Planctomycetia > Planctomycetales > Planctomycetaceae > SXXK01. The sequence continues at coordinate 508 of CAXBSH010000401.1, read as the reverse complement.
CTGATTTCGCTGGCTGTGAAACCGTTCAGCAGTCCGGCGGGCATGGGTGACAGGTCCACGGTCTGCAGAGTTTCCACCTGTTTCTTGTCGATGGTTTCCTGCTTTGCGGGTTGCAGGAGATCGGTATTCAGGCGGATCAGTTCTGAGCGGTAGTCGCCTTCCATCAGCAGTCGTCCGGTGCGAGTCAGTCCGTCGGTCGTGACAATCTGTGTCAGTCGATAGGGCTCTGCGACAACTTTTGAGGGTTCGATGATGGAGCTGACCAGATCCTGTCTGGAGAAGCGGCGACCGACATAGGTCAGTTCCGGCCCGACTGCCTGCCCGGCTGTACCGAAGCGATGGCAGCGAATGCAGAGGGCTTCCCTGAAGACGGCAGCTCCGGCTGCATGGCGATCGGGTGTGGTTGCTGTGGGCAACCGTTCCAGCAGGCTGTCCACGGTCCATTTTGTCTGTTCGGGTCGAGCGATTGTGAGGGGTTCGTTGTCCTGCGGGGGCGCATCATTCTGGT
>CAXBSH010000400.1:0-5078 GCA_963977705.1 uncultured Planctomycetaceae bacterium | reverse complement strand
GGCGAGGCTCCTGCCGAGCCGATAGAAGTGGTCAGTTCTCAGTAGTCAGTGGTCAGCCAAAATGTAGACCGGGCATTCCTGCCCGGCCGCCTGTTGCCAACATAAAGCCGCAACGCGGCGCACGTGGACGCGTCGCTCAATCATGCCGGGGGCTGATAACCACTCAGCAAAGCCTGGCCTCGGCATCATCCCTGAACTGGTGCTCGGTGGTCGTAGCATGGGCTTCAGCCCGTGTCGTCTACCGCGTTCAAGCCCCCCAGGCGAACTCTTAACGTAAGCTGACGGGTGGTGTCATTTGCGTCTGAGCGGTTGTGGTGTTCCTGGCACGGAAGCTGTACCCAGTGCGTTTTTCGCCAACCCCATCAAACCGCAAACTGCAGGTGCACACAGGATTTTTCGTTGATCCAGCCAAAACACCCAAACACTCGAACGCCCCAATAACACCGCATACATCAATCTGCTCAAAGCCCGAAAAATCACGCCATTCAGCATCCGCACAATCGGCAGTTTCGCAGCCCAGACCAAAACTCCCCCGCCCACGTCATCCCTGCATAGTCACCCCGCCACGCGTGCCCCCCAACTGGCCCCGCAACAACACGCCCACACTCCCCTACCCCAGGGCCGCGCGGATGCGGTCGACAAGCGAATTCGTCGGCTGTGAACTGCCTTTCAACAGCCATGATGACGCCGCCAGAAAACGATGCTGATACTCCGGAGACAACTTCAGACTGTCCTCCAGCACCGCAGAACTGAACTTGTAATCGTGCGAATCGTTGCCCTTCAGAAAGATCATCCGCCGAGCTGCGTCGGTCAGCTGCTGCGATGAATTGCCCGCACTTAACCACGACAAGACCTGACGACCGGCTGCCAGACGCGATCGGCCTGTCTCCGCAAAGATCGACTCCAAAGAGATGCCCGCAGCGTTCTCTGCCGCAGACAACTCCAGAATACGGTCCGCACCCACCGCTCCTCGCGACTTCATCGATTCACGAAACTGCGGCAGAAATGCCGCATTCTGCAACAGCAGCGCCAGCCTCGTCGATGATGCTGAAACATGCTCAAACAAAAATCGCAGCGCATTGGTCGTGGTCGAAGCATGCAGCGAAACGATCCCCGGCTGACGCATCAGTAATTCGCCCGCCGCAAGATGCAACGCGTTGTAGATCGACTGAGCACCAAGGCCGGCATTCAGTTGCGATACGACAGCCTGCGATGCCTCGGTCGCCGTACACGTATGCAGCGTCGTCACCAACTCCCGCACCGCTCCGTCATCCACCCGCCCATGCTCCCAGTCACTACGTACTCCCTGCGACAACTCTCGGTTGACCTTCCACGAACGATCAGCCACCAGATCACTCTTCGCCGGGTTCGGCTCACCATTGTGGTTCAACAACGCGTAAGCCAGCGAACGCAGAATCGGCTCAGAATGCTCCCACCCAATCGTCTGTAAGGTCCGCCACGCATTCGCCAGATAAATCGGCTTGTGACCAATACTGCGAAAATCACGCGCAGCATATTCCGCAAACAAATCCAGTGTCTCAGCAGCATTCAGCTGACGCGCTACACCAGCAGCCGCAACATCCGCCAAACCCTCGTCCCACACCTGCATCGCCTGATGAAAATCCGCTCGCAGGGCAGCTCCCGCCGGTACGCGAGACTCATCCACAGGTGACATCGTCCAGTTGCCCTCCTGCACGTCCTTCGCCTGCGAACTCTTGAATTCGTCCAAAGCCCACAGGATGGGCAGCCAGCGATCCTCGTCCGGAGCCGCCTCGCTGGCCAGATGCGCGGAATTCACAACCAACACCGCGTGAAACTTAAACCCCACCGCCGGGCGCGGCTCCACATTCCGCACACCCGCCAGTAACAATGCCGCCAATAACTCGCGATAACTCAGACCGTTGCGAATCCGCACGCCAATCTCTTCCAGCAATCGACCCCGCTCAGTCGTCTCGATGAGCTGTACCAAAGGCTCAATCTCCGGCCTCAATCGCACGATGCCGTCCGGCAGCCGAGCCTCTGCGGCGGTGATGCGACTCAGTCCCGGAAACAAGGGGGCAGGACTGCACAAGCTGGAAGCCGCAGCTGATGTCGCCAAAAAACCGCGTCGCGAAACCACCATTCCTCGCCCTCCCCCCACACACATACTCAAAACCCGACACCCGACACCCGACACCCGCCACCCGACACCCGACACCCGCCACCCGACACCCGACCCCCGACACCCGACACCCGACACCCGACACCCGACACCCGACACCCGACACCCGACACCCGACACCCGACCAGACAGCACATCACAGCAAACACAATCCTGACACCAGAGCCCCCCAAAAGGAACCCTCACCCACGCCTCTTTCCGGAAACATACCCTAACCAGAGCATTCCTGACACCCAGAACAAAAACCGTAGCCTGGGCTTCAGCCCGGGCACGTGACCGCACCCAGCCTCTGAAAAACACGGAGTTTCTGCCCCCCGGAGAAATCGGTTTGACGCCTCAAGTCAACTTCTGTCCACAACCTCATTCATTCGCTCAGAAATCAGCAGTCATCACACCCGTGATCAGTCAGCACGATAAAACCACAGCCGGTCCCACGCCTCAGCAGTAGCAACAACTTCGGCGATAGCCCCAAGCCTCTTTGAATAACATCGGTTCCCCCACCCTTCGCCCCCTACTGCACCTTAGTTCACTGCCACATGCAAACCACTGCACACCAGAAAAAACGAACCCTACGCTGCACCCCCAACGCCACAATCTGCTCAGATTCCTTCACCCGGTTGTTGACATAAGCTGCAGCACAGGGGGAAAATAGGGCAGGCGCAGCAACTTTACGGAATTCCTCAAATATGCCGGTTTTTTGGGCTGCTACAGTGCGAACGCACTGCAGATCACTGATAATTGCACACTACTGATCCACCAATCACACGCGTGCTCCGGGGCTGTCACCGTCTACGAATGACGGCCCAACACGTTGACCGACGGGCAGGCACCAATCTGTGCCAACCCGTTATTGGTGACTCAGGTGCAGTCCCCGGATACCCTCAGGAATTCCGGGTTCTCCACAGATCGCAATTCACATCCACCCGTGAAAAACTGGCATTCACAGATTTCAGATTTCAGATTGATGGCTCAAGGGGGCCCTGATGAAACGTCTGGCAGCATTGGTACTGGCCGCAACAACTGGCGTCCTTAGCGCAACACCCGCTCAGGCCTGTTGGTGGTGGCCATGGGGTATGGGCTACTACGGCTACACGCCGGGCTACTCCGCGCCGAACTACGGTTCATACCCTGCCTATTCCGTCGGCTATCGCCCGACCTGGGGTACCAGTTATTCGATGGGTTACCCGGCATTCAGTTCCGCCTGCTGCGCTCCTGCCTGCTGCGATCCCTGTGGCAATGCATGCAACGGCGCGGCCTGCGGTAACAACGCCTGTGCAGGCAATGCTGCTCAGCCCGGCAGCAGCCTCAAACCACAAACCGACAGCAACTTCCAAAGTGGTGGCAACAGCACCTACGACGCTGACCCAACCAACGCTACAGGTGCCCCAAAGAAACCCGCAAACACAACTCCCAAAGCCCCGGTTGGTGATCCCGATCCGGATGCCACATTCGATGCTCCGGCCACTCCACGCCGGTCTGCTCCAGCTGGCTCTACCGATGACTTCAACGCCTCAGGCGCTGAAAAAGAAGAAGTGATCACTCCGTTTGGTTCCGAAACCGGCGTTACAAACAAACCCCCTGTTCCGGAAATCAAAGATCTGGATCCCGTCCAGCCCGATTCCACCTTCGCTCCGGCCACACCAGCCCCCACCACTGATCCAACTCCCGCGCAGCCAACGGAAGCAGAACCCTTTACCGCCGACCCGGCTGCCACACCCATTGCACCCCAGCCCGCTGCAGCGACGCCAACTGATCCAGCAACGCCAGATCCTGCTGCAACCAAACCCGCTGATCCATCAGGTGATGGTGGTGATGTCTTCCTGCCAGTCGAACCCACCGCTCCGGCGCCCAAACCCGCCGCACCCGAAGCCCGTCGCGGTCGCCCGCAAGTCCCTGTCGCCAGCCAGTCCAGTCGCCTGCACGAAGTGCTGCGTCCTGCTCGCCTCGCCACAAAACCTGCCGTCGACAGCAAACTGACTCTGAAACCAGCATCCGATAAAGTTCGCTGGATCTCTGCTCCCGCTGCTGAAGGTCAGGTCCGCCTGTAAATCAGACCAGCCCAGTGACATGATCAGCAAACGGCAGGACTCTGTGTTTCCACGGTCCTGCCGTTTCCGTTGTCGCGTTCCATAGCCGCACAAATCGCCAATTCGGCCGATCGCTTCAGCAACAACCCGCACTGGGAACTCAAAAGCCACCGGCACCAGAACATTCAACGAAAGGATTCAACATGCGAATTCTGTTTATCGCGGTGTGCAGTTTTCTGCTCTGCTGCAAAACTGGCTGGTCAACCGACGAAAAACACGTCGCGGTCTTCCTGCTGATCGGTCAGTCCAACGCCGGGCTTCCACATCTTGTCGGTGACCACTTCGAGTACGACGCTGATCCGGCCACCATGGCAGCTCATGCCGCTGAAGTCAGGGGCATGGGAGTCGACATCATCGGCGGTTGCTGTGGCTCAACCCCCGCTCACATCGCTGCCATCTCGGAAGCGCTCAACTCCTGAGGCGATCCAGTTTGTAACTCGATCGAGACACTAACGAAACCAACCATCGGTTGGATGACGATCGAGCCGACTTATGCTGGGATTCTGATCGTCAGATCCAACAAGAGATGAAGGGTTCACCATGTCTGAGCAGGTCCGTGGAATCGTTGCGAAGGCCAAGGGTGAGCCCGTCAGCCTGGAAACGATCGTTATCCCCGATCCCGGACCGGGTGAGGCCAAGGTCCGTATCGCTGCCTGCGGGGTATGCCATACCGACCTTCACTACCGACAGGGTGCAATCAACGACAACTTCCCCTTCCTTTTGGGTCACGAGGCAGCCGGCTACGTCGAGGAAGTCGGCGAGGGAGTGACCGACATCGCCCCAGGCGACTACGTGATCCTCAACTGGCGGGCAGTCTGCGGTGATTGTCG
>CAXBSH010000399.1:0-5084 GCA_963977705.1 uncultured Planctomycetaceae bacterium | reverse complement strand
GCGTCTGGTATCACAACGGCTATCCCGGCGCCCGCTGCGATGTCGAAAGCTACGACTACTCCTACAGCTTCTCGCCGGAGCTCGAGCAGGAATGGCGCTGGAGCGAGCGCTATGCCACGCAGCCAGAGATCCTCAAATCGGACTCGACTGGTCGCAGAAGTTCGCAGCCTCGTCTCAACGGCATCACAGAAGAACTTTGTCTTTCCGGATTGCCCCGCACCAAGTGGGGGCGCAGGCAGACCAGGCACCGCAGTGTCCACTGTTTCTGTTCCCGCTGCGGTCGCGTCGTAGGGAACGCCAGACTGCTGTTCTGTGCCCGCTGCAGACTCCGGCTCAAATTCCACCAGCAGCGATTCCCGAGCATTGCCCGTCAGTTGAGGTGAATCCAGCCGAACATCCCCCACAGCGCGCAACTGCCGCGGACCTCGCAACGCCGGACTTGCCGTGCCAGCCACCGACTCACTGCTGCCATGCATCGTCAGAGCAATTTCATTTGCAGCCAGCGACAGCTGCTGCGGACGCCAACCCACCTGCGCCTGCCCAGTCAGCAGCAGTACATCCTGTTCAGTACGCGTCAGCTGCAAAGATGTCTCCCACTTTGCTGTCACCGCTTCACGATCCACTGCAGCATTTGCTGCTTCTTCCGCAGGCAGTTCCGGAGGCTCCAGCTGACCGGGTCCCGAACACTGCAGCATTCGCAGCTGGCTGCGCACATCGAGTATTGCCACCACGGCCGGCGCAGTCAGACGACGCCCCTGATGTTCTACTGTGACCGGAGCAGCCGGACCAGCCGGACCTACCGGCCGCCCTGTCAGATCCAGACGACGTTCATCTATCTGGTAAACGAGGCGGCTCATCGATGCGGTAATCTGCTTCGACTCGGAACGAAACAGTACTCGCCGCCCGTCCGCAGCGATTGATACCGCCGCCAGCTTCTGACTACTGCCCTTGTCCTGCGGGTCCCGCTCCTGACGCCGCAGCTGCAGGACCAGTCGCGAACAGAACAGACGATCACGACTGCCGTCCTCCTGAGGCTGCTCGACCAGTACCTGATTGTCCGGACGCAGTTCTCGATCAACAAACCCCGAAAAAGTACACTCCTGAGTCGGCACGTAGTATTCAAAGCCATTCGCCGCCGAAATCTGCAGCTGCACTGGCTTTTCCGTCGTCGCCTGTTCCCTGAAGGACAGACTGCAGTTGACTCGACCCAGCAAACGTACGCGACGAATGTCCGAGACCGTCATCAGCCCCCGCTCCTCGGGATCGCCGACCGCCGCCAGCTCAATCTCTACCCCACCCTCAGCCGTACCTGTGTGCTCTTCCCAGCCAAATCGCACCGGCTCGCTGGACCAGATGCGCAGTGAATCCTCTTCGAAATAAAATGTGCGACCTTCGATTCTGAGTCCCTGCGGTCCTTCAATACGTACTTCACCCGCCAGCAGACCTGATGTGATTTTTCCGAACTGACCCGCTCCCAGCGACAATGCAGAAGAACAGGCAAAGCTGGCAGACTCCGCCACGGCTGTAATCGGAGCCTCTTCGTCGTCACTGCCCTGCCAGACCATGGCAACCGGACTGACGCGAATCGATCGATTTTCATTCAGCAGTTCATGCTGGTCAAAAAACAGCAAACGACTGCCATCACGAAATCGACTGTTGGCCTTCCCGACCCATTCATGCTGGGGCAGCCAGCGACTGGCCGAAGCGGCAAAAACCGGTGACGACTTTTCCACAGCCGCTGGCTGTGCCTTCGCAATCTGCGGACTGCGATTCACAGTCAGCAGTGGCCGCGTGATCTGAGAATACAGCAGATACAGCGCAGACAGGCCGACCGCTGCCAGCAGCGTTCGTGAATTCCTGGGTAAGTCGCTCAGTGCCATCCGTCGCTCTGTCCACTCTCGGTCATACGACCAGTTCACGCAGCACGTCGCTGCTGCTCGTCCGCCGTCGGCCGTACCTCAGTTTCGTCAACTCGTCCCAGCACATCCGTAATGTCCAGCAGTCCCAGCGGAATCCGGCGTTCATCAATCACCGGCAATTCGCTCAGCTTGCGTTCCGACATCAGGTGAATGGCCTCCGGCAGCAGGACACCCGGAGCAATCGTGATCGGATTGCGAGTCATGACCAGCTCGATCGCCTCGTCCAGGTGTTCATCGCGGCGAGTTTCGAACAGCCGTGCCAGGTCACTGTCCGTAAACAGCCCTGTCAGACGTCCTTCAGCATTCACCAGCATCACGGCACCACTGCGCCGCCCTGGACGACTCAACTGAATCATCACTTCACGGACTGTCTGTGACTGCTGAGCAATACGAATCTCTGATCCCTGCCGCATCACTTCACGCACCGGACACAATTGACGACCCAGACTGCCGGCCGGATGAAACTTCGAAAAATGCTCTGCGGTAAAACCCCGCGCGTGGCTGGTCACCAAAGCCAGTGCATCGCCCAGAGCCAGCATGGCTGTCGTGGAACAGCTCGGAGCCAGAGCCAGTGGACCAGCTTCCCGATGGCGACCGATGGACAGAACTACCTCGGCAGAACGTGCCAGAGCATTCCGATCGTCGCGAGTGATCGCAATCATCGGTACACCCTGCTGACGCAGAGGCATAATCAGTCCCAGAAGCTCCTCAGTTTCACCGCTGTTCGATAACGCCACCACCAGATCCTGAACTCCCACACTGCCCAGATCGCCGTGTCGAGCTTCTGTCGGATGCAGAAAATGTGAGCGAGTCCCTGTGCTGGAAAATGTCGCTGACAACTTTCGACCAATCAGCCCGGCTTTACCAACCCCAGTCACAACCACACTGCCGCTGCAGCGCAGGACCAGACGAACAGCCTCACAAAAATGGCGATCAAGTCCATCGGCAACCTGCCGCAGCACGTCGGCCTCCTGATGGACAATCAAACGTGCCTCACGCAGCAGATCATGATCCTCAGGGGGCCCCGAGCCATACCACGCAGACAGGGAATTTCCGGAATGAGCATTCATGGCGTCATCCTGACGTAACCGCGCGGTGAAGGCATCCTGCCTGCAGTTGTCAACAAAAATCCACGGTTTTCGCGACGATTCCCCCGTAACCTATCAGATTCACACCCCGATGGTCAACGCCGAAAATCCCCCCGAAGAAAACCATAAACACCTGTCAAAAAACAACTTACAGAAGATCACAGCCGAATTAATTGCAGCAGATTTGAGTAATCGTCGGTCCAGACAACTCGCGCTGCGGCCGGTACAGGTGCCTGAGCAGACTCAAACAGGTCATGCTGCAGCGTCTCTGCACGCTCCGACATCAAAGTCCACAGACTCCCGGATCCTGACGGCAGGCGCTGACCTGTCGCTGGATCCGCCTCCGCTTTCTTCAGCAGCGAAATGCTGGTCATGCCAGTCGCTGCAGCGACCCCCTCTGTCACACGTCGCAAATCCAGATGCAGATTGGAAATGTGAATCGCCAGGATCCCACCCGGTGCCAGATGCCTGCGGCAAAGTTCCACCGCTTCACGCGTCAGTAGATGAGTTGGTACGGCATCCCCGGAAAATGCATCCAACACCAGCAACTGATACTGCTGAGGCGACTGGGCCTCCAGCTGCAGCCGCGCATCTCCGGAGATGACCTGAATCGTTGCTGCCGAATCCGACAGAAACCGAAACTGTTCCCGAGCCAGCGTGATGACACCCGGATCAATCTCGTAAAATGTGAACTGATCTCCCGGACGGCCATACGCCGCCAGCGTACCGGTTCCAAGGCCCACCAGTCCGGCTTTCAGCGACTGACCTTCAGCCAGCGCCCGCTCTCGCAGCACAGCTATGGCCTTCGCAACACCCGTCTCATAGCCGTAATACGTTGTCGGAACTGAAGGTCGCCTGCGAAACTGCAGCCCATGAGTGATCCGACCGTGCACCAGAACAGTCGCGTCTTCCACGCTGTCATACTCTACCTCCAGCACACCATAGAAAGTCCTTCGTACTGCCGTACATTTCAGCCACGCACTGACCGAGGCCACTGTGGTTGTCAGGATGGAAACAATCAGCAGTATGGCAACCCCCGCAGCCGGAAGCGGAGGCCTGCGAATCGTGAGCCAACCGCGTTCGCCGAACCAGACACCAATCGCCAGCAGTGCTGCTGACAGAATGGCCAGATCATGCTCCCAGTACTGCGGCAGCAGCAGCGGTGCCAGCACACCAACGACAATACCACCACATGCCCCTCCGGCTGCGGTGGTCAGATAAAACAGTGTCAGATGCTGTGCTGCTGGACGCAGTCGAGCCAGCTCCCCGTGACACAGCATGAATACAGCAGCAAGGCTGCCAAACCAGACCAATAATTGAGCCAGCAGCGGCAGCTGAGCACCCAACGTCTGTACATAACACAGAATCAGCAGCAGCAGAGCACTGATCTGACACCACCATCGCCGCACATACCAACGATCACTTTCGAAACACAGAATGAATGACAGCAGATACAGTGCCAGTGGTATCACCCATAGAAATGGGACCACTGCAACGTCCTGACAGATCTGAGCTGTCTCTGCCAGCAGCAGTACTGTCGCCAGACATGACAAACCAAACCACACACCCCGCTGCGACCATGTGATTCCAGTCGCTGCACCCAGCCCCTGCACTTTGGCTGCTCGTCCGGAGTCGAATTCAGACACAACACTGCTCAGCCCTGTCAGCAGTACTCCCGAACAGCACGCCGAAAATACAAGAAACACAAACTGCCAGAGGCGAGTCTGCTGAGACAGAGGCAGCAGTGGCTCGATAACAAACGGGTAACTCAGCAGAGCCAGCAGAGAACCGGCATTCGAAAGAGCATACAGTCGATGCGGCGAACGTCCCGGACTCAGTTCGGCAAACCACGACAGCAGCAGGGGCCCGGTGGTACTCAGTACAAAATAGGGCAGCCCGACTGTGGTCAGCAGCAACCACAGAATCTGCAGCACCGGAGTATCCCCGATATCGGCTGCTGAAACGGGGGGCGGAGCAATTCGCAGCAGCAGGCAGGCCACCAGCAGCAGAATTGTGTGCAAGCCAGCCTGCTGACGCCGCGAAAGACGCGAAACAAGCAGATGCGAATAAAGATAGC
>CAXBSH010000398.1:0-5122 GCA_963977705.1 uncultured Planctomycetaceae bacterium | reverse complement strand
CAACTGACAACTGACAACTGACAACTGACAACTGACAACTGACAACTGACAACTGACAACTGACAACTGACAACTGATCACTGCCCCCTATTCCCTCCCCCCACTTGTCACAAATTCATTCCGACTCAGAACACCATCCTTGTTCACATCAAACTTCACAAATCGACCAGGTGCCTTCGCAGGATCCGACTGACCCTCCAGAAACTCCGCTCGAGACAGCTTGCCGTCACCATCCCGATCACGCCGCGCAAACATCGCAGCACGGTCCTGCTTACCAGTCGCGGCCGACGGTTGACCGGAATCCCCGGCCCGCACCTGCGGCCGCGCTTCAGGATGACCGGCCAGCAGCTTCTGCAGTGCACGCACAGTCTCCGGCTGAGTCCCCGCCAGATTCACCGACTCCTGCGGGTCAGCTGCATAATCATACAACTCATATTCCGCCTCCGCTGCCGCACCACCCGCAGGCTTCCACTCCACCAGACGATAACGCTCCGTGCGAATCGCCCGACCCAGCAGACTGCCACGCCCCTCAGCCGTTCGCGGATACACATGAATCACATGATCTCGATGCTGTGATGCCGGATCCGATAACAGCTTTGCAAAACTACGACCGTCCAGCCCCGTCGGCTGCGGCAGACCCGCCAGCTCAGATAACGTCGGATACACATCCACCGCCTCAATGAACGCCGCACTGCTGACACCCGCTTTGGCACCCGGCATCGACACAATCAGCGGGATCCTTGCCGCCTGCTCATAGTTCGTGTGCTTGCACCACATCCCATGATCACCCAGATGCCAGCCATGGTCACCCCACAGGACCACAATCGTGTTGTCACGCAGACCCAGCCGCTGCAGCTCATCCAGCACTCGACCTGTCTGCGCGTCCATATAACTGGCCGCCGCATAATAACCATGGATCAATGTTCGCTGCAGATCGTCCGATAACCGCCCCTGCTTCGGCAGATCACGATAATTCCGCAACTCACCGCCAAACTGCGGAGCCCACTGCGGAGCTCCCGCAGGTGGTGTCTGCAGACCCGCCGGCACAAACTTCTCACGATCATGCAGATCCCAGTACTTCTGCGGTGCCACAAACGGCAGATGCGGCTTCAGAAATCCCACCGCCAGAAAAAACGGAGTCCCCCGCTCGCGCGCAGCCCTCAATCGCACGATCGCCTCATCCGCTGTCTGACCATCCGCATACTGATTGTCAGGCACATCCGCTGACTCATACGCCACACCCTTCGTCTCAGTACCCGTAGATCCATGCTCCGCCACCGCATACTGACTGACCTTCGCCTTCCATGACTCCACATCCCACGAACGCGCATCATCTCCATTCCCATGCCCCACATGAAAAATCTTCCCCAGACTCTCCGCGTAATACCCCTGAGCACGAAAATGCTGGCCCAGCGTAATCGCCTCCGGTCGACCCACCCGGAAATTTGTACCAAGGTCATAAATCCCCAGAGTCTGCGGACGCAGTCCCGTCAGCAACGCGTTACGCGAAGGAGCACAAACCGCCTGATTGCAATAGGCACGCTCAAACCGCACACCACCCGCCGCCAGACGGTCCAGATTCGGAGTCTTCGCCAGCGAATCACCATAACAGCCCAGCAACGGCTTCAGATCGTCCACACAGATCAACAACACGTTCGGACGCGACTGAGCCACCACAGCAGTCGACTCACCCGCACCCAAACCCACCTCACCGGCCAGCAACACCACAAACACCAGAAACTGCACGATTCGTCCCATCGCTCCACCCCTTCACAACCACTGTTCCATAGTATTCTGTCAAACCGTCCGGATTTTGATTGCTTTTCCCTGACCTGCTGATCTCAGTCCCTCAGTCCTGCCGCAACAGTCGCTCACACTCACGCAGCACATCCACTGCAGCCGCGTCACCCGCCACGTTCCGCAGCTCCCCGGGCTCGTCAGATTCCAGATACAACTCGCGACCCTGCACCACTCCCGTTTTCCAGTCCCGCCACTCCGTGTATCGCGCTGACTCAGTCCGCACACTATACCCCATCAGCTGCGGCTCACCCGCAGGAGTTCGATCGTAGTAGGCCGGGCGAGGATGCTGAGTCCGAGCTGCTGCCTTCACACGCATGCCACCGTCCCGCAGAACCGGTACCAGACTGACACCCTCCAGACCCGCTGGCTGCGGCAGACCACACAACTCTGCCAAAGTCGGAAACACATCAATCAGCTCCACCAGACTGCTCGTCTCTCCCGGACCCGACTGCTGAACCGGACTGCGAATCAATAGTGGCACTCGAGCATCATATTCGAAGTTCGAGGTCTTGCCCCACAAACCATGCTCACCCACCTGATAACCATGATCACTCAGAAACACCACGATCGTGCGATCTGCCAGACCATTCGATTCGAGTGCCCCCAGAACTTTCCCCACCTGAGCATCCAGGTAGCTGATATTCGCAAAATAGCCATGACGCATTTCCGCAGCCTGCGCTGCTGAAGGAACCTTCTGCTGAGCCACAGGACCCAGCACCTCCGTACTCTCATGAAACGCCGCCTCCACTGCCCCTTCCGGACGACGACCATCCAGCACCGGCAGCTCATCCCGCTGATACAGATCCCAGTACTTCTGCGGCGCGTTGAACTGCGCATGAGGCTTCCAGAAACCTACCGCCAGAAAAAATGGCTGATCCCCGAATTCACCCAGCAGACGCACCGCCTCTGCCGCCACTCGCCCGTCATAATACGCCTCGTCCGGTACGTCACGACATTCACAGATGCCCGGCCCCGCATACCCAAAGCCCTTCGTCGTCGCAGCACGATTCGGCGGCAACTCACCCACTACTTTCGCCAAATCATCACCGTGATTGGCGAAATGCAGAAACTCCGGAGCACTCCAGGAAACCGGATCACCATGGATTTTCGTGTGCCAGTTGTGAAAGATCTTGCCGGCACAACGAGTCTGATAGCCGTGGCGACGAAACCATAGTGGCAACGTCATCACATCCGGATTCCGCTCACGAAAATGCACACTGTTGTTCCAGATCTGCAGCGAATCCGGACGACGCCCCGTCAGCAGCGAAGAACGCGACGGATTACACACCGCCTGCTGACAGTACGCACGCCGAAACAGTCGCGCTGATGCCGCCAGACGATCCAGATGCGGCGTCAATGCCGCAGAACCATAAGCCCCCAGCTCAGGACGATAATCGTCCGCCATAATGAACAGCACATTCGGCCGCACCTCAGCCGACTCAGCAGCCACCAACCGACCGATACACACCGACATCACCAGCAGAACAACCAACCGCCACACAACGAGCATCAGTCCCCCCCCCCGGGCACCCACTGAAAACTGAAATCCAGCAACAACTCCCCCTGCTCTTCCCTCACCCCAAAAGACACCACCCGCACCCGTCAGCTTCCACTAACGGCCCGCCCACAGCCCACCCAGGACCACCGAGCACCAGCTCGGTAACACCCCCCGTACCGCAACTCCACCTGCGGCTCGGCAGGAGCCTCGCCCTCCCAAACGCAACCCCACTGACAACTGACAACTGATCACTGATCACTGATCACTGACCACTGACCACTGACCACTGACCACTGATCACTGCCCACTGATCTGATATCCCAGATTCCTTAACATCGTCATCAGTGTTTCCCGATGCTGAGCCGGCAGAGGCCGAATTGGTGGCTGAGGATCCCCGACCGGAGGACCGATCAGATTCAACGCCGCCTTCATCGTACTGAACCAGTGCGCACCCTCCCCACGCGAATGATACGCCTGAAACTGCAGACGCATCAGCGGAGCCAGTAATGCCCACAGCTCCCGAGCTGCCGGCAGATTGCCCTCCACAGCCAGCAACTCATACAGCCGCCGTGCTGGTCGAGGCACCGTGCTGGGGATCCCGGAAATCCACCCATGAGCCCCATGACACAGGCCCTCAAATGCCGCCGTATCAATCCCCGCATAAACCGCAAATCGACCCCCAGCCGCCTGCAGCAACTGACACTGCCGATCCGGTTCCGGATGCGACATCTTCACACCTCCGATCACACCCTCTTCAAACAGCCGCAGCAGATGCTCCGTTGTCAGATCCACAGATGTCAGAGGAATGTTGTGGTATACCAGAATCGGTATCGAAACCTGCTCCGCAATCCGCCGATAATGATCCATCACCTGCACGGGTGTCGGAGCCATGTAATACGGCGGAACAATCAACAACGCATCAGCACCGCAACGCTCCGCAAAACGACTCAGATCAATCGTGCGAGCCGTCGAATAGTCATGAGTGCCGGCAACGACCGACACACGACCAGCAACCGCCTCAATCGCCGCCGCCAGGACACGCTTGCGATCCTCACACTCCAGGGCCGGAAATTCACCCGAACTGCCCAGCGGAGAAATCGCGTTCACTCCCTCGCCTATCAACCAGTCAATGTGCGGACCCAGCCGCTCCAGAGCTAACGAACCATCCTCATGAAAAGGTGTCACCGACGAAGCACAGACACCACGAAACAAAGGCTTGCCCATCACTCAAACTCCGCTGCCGGAAAATCAAAACAGCCGTCAATGACGCCGAGCACAAAAACGTAGCCCGGGCATTCCCACCCGGCCACACCCCCAAACAACTTCTGCACCCCACTTCGAACATCCCCGAATAATCCAGTCAGTATACCGCTCAACCACAACCCATTCCAATCACCCCAAAACCCCTGTATCATTAAAAAAGGTAATGAAAAATTAAGCAATTCTTAAATATAGCGGCTTCATTAAATACGACGATATATTCACATTAAACGCAGAAGTTTTTTATCCGAGCAGTCAAGTCATAAGATATCTTCAATTTAATAAATCTAGGTTAGCTTAATTTTGGTAAGGGCCATCTGAGTACGAATGGAGGTAATTCAGATTTTTCAGAACCAACCTATACATACAAATGAACTATAGGTAGATCAAAGGATCCTCTTAGTCGCGAAGTGCATGAAGGAGCTCCACTAGATTTAGTTTATGCAAATATACCTAAAAACGGCTATTTATTATTAGGCTTTGCTAGCTTCATATATTCTATGCCAGTAGGGTTATCTGCGTTCATTACATTCAGTTTATACAATAAGCCAAAATAGTTTTTCT
>CAXBSH010000397.1:0-5125 GCA_963977705.1 uncultured Planctomycetaceae bacterium | reverse complement strand
GTGCGCGGGCTGGCCCCTGTCCGCATCGGGCGACGATCCAGCGATGATCTGAGGGTTGTCTGTGCAGATCTGGTCAGTCGCAAACTGGCCGAGGTCGGTAATGACAGTACGGATGCGTGGAATCACGTGATCAATTTTGTGGAGCGGGAACTGATTCTGCAGGTCTTGCGACAGACGCAGGGCGTGCAGACTCGCACGGCGCTGCGACTGGGGATCAATCGAAACACGCTGCATAAAAAGATAGTAGATTACAATCTTGAGTCAGAATCGCGTTGACCACCGGTCCAGGGTCCGCGATGAAACAGTGGGATGCTTGCGAGATTTGGACTGGCAGACTCGGCAAACCAGTGACCTTGCTCTGGATTTCCATGCTTGGGGGACGGCACATTCGTTGATACCAAAATCCGCAGGCTTGACGTCACCAGCGTGGGTAACGCCGGGCGGTGGCGCAATTTCCAGGGGCTCAACGCATGGCTTTTTTGCGTGCGAAGCTTCAGTCGGATTTGATTGTGGTCAGTCGTCAATTCTCGCAAAGTCTCCCTGGGAGCGCGCGGCTCCTGCCGAGCCGAAGGCAACTGTCAGTGTTCCGCTGTCGTTGTTCGCGCACAACCGTAGTCCGGGCATTCCTGCCCAGCAGCCTGTTGCCCACACAAATCCACGAAGCGACGCTCGTCTGCCCGTCTCCCAGCCATTCCGTCGACTGATAACTACCAGGCAATCGGCGACTCGCCATCGTCACCGAACTGGCGCTCGGTGGTCGTAGCATGGGCTTCAGCCCGTGTCGTCCACTACGTTCAAGCCCCCCACAGGCGACCGTTAGCGGTATCTGACGGGCGTTTGCGTGCAACGCTGGCACCGAGTTGGTGCTCGGTGGTCCCAGGGACGTAAGCTGACGGGTGTTGCCGTTTGCTTCTGAGCCGTTGTGTTTCCTGACACGGAAGCAGTATCCCGTGCGTTTTTCGTCAACCCTCACAAACCGCAACCTGCAGATAAGCACATGATTTTTCGTTGATCCCGTTTTCCAGCGAAGCCACATAAAGACAGAGACCAGCAGCGATTCGCCGCAAAACTGCTGGTTCTGCACCTCGCTGAATTCTCACTCAACTGTTCATCGCCACAGGAATGCTGCAGGAGCAACTCAGGGAAAGGCCGCCTGAATTGGCTGAGGAGCCTGCACCGGATTCAAATGCGGATCGACCGTCATCATCATCCGCATATCCTCGTGTTCAAGCGTGTGACAGTGAAACACGAAAGGCCCCCGAAACGAACGGAAGTCCAGCAGCGATTCGGCTTCTCCACCGCCGTCAAGAATCACGACATCACTCTTGAATCGATCAGCCAGTGGGGGCGGAGCACCGTTCAGACGAATGATCTGTTGCCCAGTCAGATGAACATGCACCGGATGCCACCAGCCAGCTGTACTGTTACGGAAGATCCAGCGTTCAATGGTCCCCAATGTCGGGGTCGCAGCGGCAATCGCGGGATCAAAGTACTGCTTGTTGATCTGCCACGCTCCGTTCCGCCGCTGAAACTCAAAGACTCGAGTCGCCACAGCATCAGCAGGGTTCAGTTCATGGTGCGGCCGAAGCAGAGTTCCGGGGACAACAGAAGCACTATCGGGCTGGCGAGACCCTTCCACGACAAACTTCAGCCACTGCTGCGGTTGCTGCATGTGCACCGGCTTCGCCAGACTGCCCGCTGGCTTGCGCCCGTCAATCTGATACAGAATATTCTCAAGAAATACCTCATTCGGGGCATCAGTTAAGTCCACTACCACATCCGCTCGCTGCCCCGGCGCAAGCAGTATCGTCTGCTGCTCAATCGCTGCCGGATACAGCCACGAATCCTTGCCCAGCTTTGTGAACGGCTGCCCCGTACTGAGTCGTAGCTCAAGAAAGCGAGCGTTGCAGCCATTCAAAAGTCGCAGTCGATACTTGCGCCGCTGCATATTCATAAATGGCTGCACCCGTCCATTCGCCAGCCAGACATCGCCCAGCTGCCCATTATGATCCAGCAGGTTGTAAAACAGAGTCCCATCCGGATTGAACTTCCGATCCTGCAGCACCAGTGGGATGTCATAAGCTGTAGCTGGCAGCACATTGCTGCGAATCAAATCGTCCTCCAGTTGATCCGTCACAAGGTAGAAGCCCGCCAGACCATACCACACGTTGGGCCCCGCCACGTCCATCGCATGGTCATGGAACCACATCGTCGATGGACTCTCAGTAAAGTCATACTGAGCATTCCGCAATGGCACGGTATTCGGGTAGAAATAATCGCGAGCTCGGCCGGGCAGTACATAAAAATTGGGGTAACCATCGGAATGGGCCGGACTGTGGCCACCGTGCAGATGCGTTGAGAGTTCCACATCCAGTTCGTTATACGTCCGCACCACCACCGGCTGACCCACTCGAGCCCGAATTGTGGGCCCCGGAATGCTGCCCCCATAGCCATAACCCGGCGTCCGCACCCCCGGCACATACTCATGCACCACACGCTGCACACGCAGATCGTAATACTGAGTTGGATAGAGTTCAAAAAAGGGCTGGTCGGGAAACTCAGCGTAACGACGGTCGAAAAACTCCGGAGCAATCCCGTGAAAGACGGCACCCGGCTGCCACGGCGCAACCCCCACCGATGTCGGCTGCAGATCCAATGGAACTGAACACGGCTGCGTGAATGGCTGATAGCCTCCCGGTATCACCGCCACTGCAGCACCGATCGCGGGCCCACGCCGCTGATTTACAGCACGTGACTGGCTTACTGAACCTGCCGGCTTTCTGTCCTTTGAACCGTCCCCGGAAGACGCCATGCCTCCCATCGCGACACCCACTCCGGCACCAACGCCACGAACCAGGATACCACGCCGATCAGTTGTGTTTCGCATTGCCAGACCTGCCTCTGCCATTGGAGAACATGAAAGAAACGATCACGGGTAAGCTGTTCAGCAGATCAGGTGCCGAAAATTTATTTCCCCTCATTCTAAAAAAAACTTCTGAAATGCCAGCAAAAACACGTGTTTGATATGTAAGTCAAAAAATCGCAGTAAACAAAACCTTACCAAAGGTGCTGACTACTTTACAAACACCGCAACAACAGAAAATGATCACATGAACAGTACACAACCCCTGAAAACCCGCATTACACGGCACATCTGACAGTTCCGGCGCAATCGTAGAATTGCATACCGGCTCACACCCAATTCTCTCCAAATTCGTACCGCCACTAAACTCAAGTTGCCCATCTCTGAGTGTCAAGGCATGATTGACAAAGTGTAAATGGGTAAATTCCCGGCCTTCAGGTATTCAGGTTGCAACATGTCGGACACCAATCTGCTGAAATCATCAGTTCCTGGCTTCATCGATCGCCGTTCACGCAGCAATGACAATGCGCCGGAAGGTGTCGAACGACGACAATTCCGCGACGGTGATCGCTCGCTGCGACCAGAAGTGGCTGAGCTGGCAGACGCGATCGATGACTACAAAATCAGCCATCGCCGTCGCTTCATCACCTTCGAAGAACTCTACGAAGTGATGATGTCACTCGGTTACCACCGCTGAAACCCGGCGTTTCATAGCGCACACCAGACGGCCCGCCGACCCTGTCGGTGGGCTCGCCGTGTTTACAGCCGTCCTTCTGCCAACCCCGCACCAACCCCCGCCCCCGCTCCGACCCTCATACAAAGCCCCAAAGCGTCGCCATCCGACGCCCCATTTCCAAACGCTGGCTGCCATCGCTCAGCAAATCAGTTTCCGCCAACTCAGCAGAACCTTCGCCAGCCCACGCACCGACGGGAGAGCAGGTTCAGCGCCACACCATATCACGGCCAGGCCCAACGGAACCCCACGTCAACTGCAGACGCTGCCGAGGCCATCGTCATCATCACCTCTGTTACGCCGCCGCTGTACGCTGTCACTCAGACCCAGGCGATTGACCTTTCGGCCTGTAAAGATCAACACGGTCATGCGTCGTATACAGTCGCCAGCCTGAGTCATCGTGCAGCAGCATTCCGCTCGAACGATTCTCAGACACCGGCCGCAGAGGCTCTTTCGCTCTCGTCCAGTGCAGCAGATCTTCAGACTCAGCCACAAATGGACACCACCGTCGAGGCTTCTCAGAATCACCTGTGCCATGCAGAACTGCCACGTAACGATCACCCACTCGCTGGACCTGATTCAACGCTATCATCCGTGAACTCCACGGCTCCGGACCCGGCACCATCACCGGTTCATCACGAACATTTGTCCAGACCCGCAGATCATCGGAAGCAGCCAGCCAGACACCCAGATCGCGCCGCTCATACAACAGATACCAGCGACCATCACGCACCAGACCATTAGGAGTTCCAAAAGGGCCGGCAGGTATCGGGCTGCCATCACGCAGCCTCACATCCAGAGTCCCCACGCGGTGCCAGACAACTCCATCGTCAGAAGTCATCAGCTGCGCCTGATCATTCACGCCCTCAGAAAACATGTAGTAGCGGTCAGCATGCCGTACCACCATCATGTCCTCCACCCAGTAGTCAGCAACCAGAGGTTCCGTGCCGTAACGCTGCCATAACACACCGTCTCGCGATGTTGCATAACCCAGTTTCATCTGCAGCGGCTGACGCTCCGGGTCATAGCCCGTATACCACATCTTCCACTGCTCACCCTCCCGCATAATCCAGCCTCGTTCTCGTATCTTTGCGTCCCACTCGCCTGGACGCCCGGTCAGCAGTGGTGCCTCATTAACCGCTTCAAAAGCTCCCGGTAATTCCTGCCCCTCCACACCCCCGCATACGCTAAACAACGTCCCCACAAGACAGATAACCTGCAATGCCTTGCGCCACCACACTCCAGTGATCATGCCCAACTCCCTCAGCACAAAAAAAGATCAATGCAAAATCCGTTGCGCACCTGACGTGTGCATTGCCAACGAAAAACAAACGAGGCACAAGCGATAAGAAACTCCCTTTCACGCCTTTCACGCCGTTTGTGATCCAAATACGGTCCACCCACTCCCACCCATCTGCTGCCACTGAACCAAACGCCTCCCCGGTGACAGCACCCTTCGGTGCGACGGTAGCCTTACCCTCCCAAAGGGTACTTCACCTGCACCGACCACCGACCACCGACCACCGATT
>CAXBSH010000396.1:0-5140 GCA_963977705.1 uncultured Planctomycetaceae bacterium | reverse complement strand
GATCATCAGCACCGTCCAGATTCATATCCAGCATCTGAAAACGCCCGCTCACCGCACCCTCCGGTACCACCGGCCCCGCCACAAAGCCCTGCATGACCGTGGGCTGCTGCTGCCCCTGCAGCTGCCGCAGCGATTCAGCAGACAACCCCAGTTCAGGACGCAGCTCCAGTTCCAGATACTCCAGCAAATTCAGATTGATCCGCCGCATGTCAATCTGCTGAGCCAATTCCGGCAGCAGCAGATTCTTCGCCATCATCGCCGGACCCATCAGCCCTGACACATCCCCCGGTTTTGCATTTGCCACTGCTTTGTTCAGCACGTCCACAATATCCACACGATTCTGCTTCTGAATCGTGGCATTCAGAGGCTGCAGCAGTTCAGCCGCTCGCTGCAACAGCTGCGGCAGACTGGCCGCAGTCGCCTGCAACTGCGGATCTCGTGAACTGGCAGCCAGCCCCTGCTTCTCCAGCAGGCGTGTCACGATTGCCAGATTCTGCGGAGCCAGACTGGCAGTCTGCTGCAGCACCTCAATCAGCTCCGTCGACTCGGCATAGTCCCGATGACCGTCCATCGCCAGAGCCAGTGCATACCACATTTCCGGACGATCGCCCGACAGCCGAATCGCTTCCCGCAACAGCTCCAGCCCCGTCCCGATCGTGGCTCGGTCGGGACCGTCCAGAAAGGCCGCCAGTTTGCCCGCCAGCAGGGCCGCAACGGACTGCTCTTCTGCAGATGCACGAGCCGCCAGTTCGCGGTATCGGTTGACCGTCGCATCCGCCTTTTTCACCGCCGCCAGGAACTGCTCAGCATCCTTTGACTCGGAATAGGGACTCTCGCGATCCGTCAGTGCCAGCACTCGAGCGACCGCCAGATTGCGGGCCGGAACCAGCGCCTCGGGCAGCAACACAGATAACTGCTCCAGAGCTGCGTCAGCTTCAGACCACTGCTTGTTTTCCAGCAACGCTATGCCACGACTGTGCAGTTGCATCGCCTGCCCGGCTTTTTCCAGCTGCTGTTGCTGAGATGGACCGCAACCACAGATCAACTGCACACAGAGCCCGCAGCAAATCATCAGTTGACTGGAAATCGTGCACACTCTTCGGATTAGCTTCACCGCTCGTCCCCTCCGCCACCAGCACTACCAAACACCAGGGACTGACTCCGTGAGACAGCCCCCCCCGTACTCTACTTCCAAACTCCGAGCATGACAAATGCGTGAAAAACTGATATCCTGCTCACCAGCCTGTGTATTTCTCCGCTTTTCCTACAACTCAGGAGCTCGCTGTGTCAACCAGCCGACCTGTCCCTAAAGGCCCGAAGGTCTCACCCGCTCGGACCATCGTTTCACTTGTCGTGCTGCTGATCGTCGGCACAGTCTGCGTGATCGAGCTGCGAGCCGGGTTGGGGCAATACCTCACCGGAAAAGCACTCACAGCAAAACAAAAGGTCGACCCCCAGAACGGCGCCGGGGTCTTCGAGCAGCTTTCCATGGATGATGCTCGCAGCCTTGTCAAAATGTTCCCCACCGAATCCGTTCACCGCGATGACGAAAACGAAATCGTCTACCGCTACCAGTGGTACAGCATGCTCCGCGGCCTGATCGGTGAAAAAAATCCGGAAATCTACATCAGCAGCAGCAAGGGCGAACCACAGATGGCCCAGACATTCTTCACCGATGGCGAAGAAGCTGGCTCCACATACGTTGGTCCCTCCAGCCCGGACGTCGGTGGCAATGGCCTGCCGCCCGGTGACTTCGCTGCCGGTGGACCAGGCGGCGGTATGGGCGGACCACCTCGTGGCATGGGCGGTCGCGGTGGCCCTCCAGGCATGGGTGGCCCTCCAGGAATGGGCGGCCCTCCGGGAATGGGCGGTGGCGGCGGTGGTCGTAAACGCGAAGGTGGCAAAAGCGGAGGTGGTGGCGGTGGCGGTGGCGGTATGCGACCACCGGCCGAAGAAGTGCCCCCAGAGCCGAATGCGCCTGCCGGAGAGGCCCCAAAGACCGAAGAGCCTAAGGCTGATGCACCTGCCGGGGAGGCCCCAAAGACCGAAGAGCCCAAGGCTGATGCACCCGCCGGAGAGGCCCCGAAGACCGAAGAGCCCAAGGCTGATGCACCCGCCGGAGAGGCCCCGAAAGCCTGATCAGGTCACCTTCGAACAGCAGCAGCGGCTGCTGCCGAAACTAACGTAAACTCCAGACCGCCGACTCGGGATTCCCGTGCCGGCGGTTTGTTTTCCCTCTTCGCACAACACACCCACGGCCACAATCACGCGGGCAATCGGAGCTGACCTATGGAGTTTTTCAAGGTTCACCAGGATCTGGTCTCCAACCCACTGAAAGACATCCGTTCCGAAGTCTTCCGCCAACTGAACGCATTGCAACTGACGGTTCCCGCTGGCGATATCGCCATCACAGTTGGCAGCCGAGGTATCAGCAATATTCCTCAGATCGTCCGCGCCTGCGGCGAATGGCTGAAGGAGCAGGGGGCCAGCCCCTTCATAGTGCCGGCCATGGGTTCGCACAACGGCGCCACGGCTCAGGGCCAGCAGGCGATGGTGGAATCCCTTGGCATCACTGAAACCACAATGCAGATGCCCATTCGCAGCAGCATGGAAGTTGTGCAGATTGGCGAGGTCCGCACCGGTCCGGTATTTATGGATCGCTATTGTCATGAAGCAGCCGGAGTCCTTGTCGTCAATCGCATCAAACTGCACACCTGCTTTTCAGGTCCCATCCAAAGTGGCCTGACCAAAATGATGGTCGTCGGCATGGGCAAAATTCGTTCGGCTCAGACATTCCACTCAGCCGGTGCCGCCGCCATGAAGGACATGCTGCTGGAAATGGGGCAGTTCGTACTGGACAGCGGCCGCATCCTTGCCGGACTTGGAATCCTGGAAGACGGCTTCGACCAGACGGCTGAACTGCATGCCATCCGACCGTCAGAGATCCTGCAGCGCGAACGAGAGCTGCTGCAGCACCACCGCCACTACTTCCCCAGCCTGCCACTCAGCGATCTGAATGTACTCATCGTTCGCTCCATCGGCAAAACCTATAGCGGCACCGGCATGGACACCAACGTCATCGGACGCCGAGGCATTCGGGACTTTGAAGATCTTGCACGGCCACGAATTCGAGTCATCGGGGCATTGGAACTTTCTCCGTCATCGCAGGGAAATGCTTTGGGAGTCGGTAACGCAGACTTCATTACACAGCGTCTGCGCGACGCCATTGATGAACACAAAACGCTGATCAATACTCTGACCACTGGCGACATGGATCGAGCCAAAATTCCCGCGACGCTGGCAACTGACGAAGTCCTGATCAAAACCGTCGCTGAACGCTACGGAACCAACCGCTGGGCGGTGATCCCCAACACCCTGCACCTGGAAGAGATCCTTGTCTCACGGGACCTGTGCGCTGAACTTGCATCCGCCCCCGGCTGCCGAGTTGATCCCACACCAATCCGGTTGAACTATGAACATGGACGACTGCTGTAGAGCAGACAACGGGGAAGGACCAACACCGTCGCGGCAGCAGGCTCACATCGCGGAATCCGTGGCTTACCCCGAATCACAAAACATCCCGAAACCCACCCCCAACCCGTTCGCCACAAACACCCCAAACCACACGCAACCCTCAAACCTCCGCTGAGATTCTCGATTGCGGGACCCACCGAGGGGAAACCCGTGGGGACACACACAAGCGGATTGCGCCGGAGCAACTGAGGGAACGCGTGCACCAGCCACGGCTTTCACTACCCCGCCGCTGGATCGCCCCCATTGGGATTCAATCAGGAATCCATAAACCCATATAAAATCTTGTTTTACGTTGATTCACAGCGATCGCCGTGGCGTCCGGCACAGGGCACAGAACGAGAAGAATTCATCGAATTTCGCTGTTGCAAAATGTCACCAGGCCCGCAAAGTTCACTCAATTCAGACAATTCACGATCGCAAAATCCGGAATTCAGAACGATGTTTCATTTCCTTTACAGCAAAATTCAGAACAAATCTCGCCAAACGATCTCAAACACCCTATTCTTCCGCCGTTGGCAACTCGCTGCAGCAGGTTCATTGTCCCCAGCGTTGCTGATCAACTTCGCATGGATGCTGCAGATGGTTGGGGGTCATCGCCCCGCGACGGTGTTCTGTCGGTAAACGACTCAGGGTGGCCCTTCAGTCGTCCCGAACCTTGACACGGTCGTCATTGAGTTTCGGTTGGTTCAGTCAGCGTAGAAGTTCAGAAAGAAGAGAGGTTCACATGAAGGCGTTTGCTGTTGCGGCCCTGATGGGTCTGGGTTTGCTGGTCGGCCAGCTGAATGGCCAGGAAGCTCCGAAGCCGGTTGCTGAAGGCGCCGCTGCTCCGGTTCTGTTCGAACACGTGAAGTATGTTGACCTGCACGAGATGGCTCCGTGTGCCGAGCCTAAGATCATTGAAGTCAATGATCCTTGTGCCTGTGAATGCACCTGCGAGTGCTGTGATCCCTGCAAGAAGTGCTGTGGCGAATGCAGCGAATGCGGCAAGTGCTGCGAGCAGAAGAAGGTGCACATCCAGATCTGCATTCCCAAGTGCTTCTGCGAAGAAGAAGTTGTCTGCCGTCGTGACGGCGACCGAGTGCGTTACAGCTATGGCGAGTACGCCGTGGACGTACGCGTTCGCAAGGGCTACATCGTTGTGGATTACCAGGACTGAGTCCTGAAGTGATCGATCACCTGATCGATCGCCAGCACAACTCAATCCCGAAACGGCAGGCCCGGCCTGCCGTTTTTTGTTGCGCTCGTTCACGCCCCTGCCCCCCCCCCCTCTGGGACCACCGAGCACCAGCTCGGTAACGACCAACGCCACCACCCGTCAGCCTCCGCTAACGGCAATTTGCTTTCGTTATTGCGTCCGGAGTTCCTATTTCATGGCCGAGATCGGAGCCGGATAAGTGCGCCGAGTTCGTGTTCGGTCTTGGGGAGAATTTCCCGCAGAGACGCTGAGGCGCAGAGAGGTTTGTTGTTTGTTTCGTTTTCTCCGCGCCTCCGCGTCTCTGCGGGAGTCTTTCCCTCCCAAGGCGGGACTTCCCTCGGGACCACCAAGCACCAGCTCGGTAACGGTAATTCACCGACCCTCGGTTCGGCAGGAGCCTCACCCTCCCAA
>CAXBSH010000395.1:0-5141 GCA_963977705.1 uncultured Planctomycetaceae bacterium | reverse complement strand
CTCGGGAGGGCGAGGCTCCCGCCGAGCCGCAAACCACTACAGTTCGGTTCAGCAGGAGCTTCACCCTCCCAAGAGACGCACGAGCACGGCGCTCGGGAGGGCGAGGCTCCCGCCGAGCCGCAAACACCCCACTGCTACCCGACGAGCACGCCGTTCCCCACGAGCCTTACTTGCCCATAGGACACGACAACACCACTCACCCGCGCCCCGCCGGCCTACTTTTCCTGCTCCGTCACCGCAATTCGCAGGTCACGCAGCTGCCGATCGTCCACCTCTGACGGAGCCCCCGTCAGCATGTCGGCCGCCTTCTGAGTCTTCGGGAAGGCAATCACCTCGCGAATGTTGTCATTGCCAGCCAACAACATCACCCAACGATCCAGCCCCAGAGCAATTCCGGCGTGCGGCGGAGCTCCAAATCGCAGAGCCTCCAGCAGGAAGCCAAAACGACGCTCTGCCTCCTCCGAATTGATCTTCAGCAGATCAAATACCATCTGCTGAATCTCTGAATCATGAATACGCACACTGCCACTGGCCGCCTCGTACCCGTTCACCACAAGGTCATAGCTGTCCGCACGCACCTTGCCCGGATCCGTCTTCAGATACTCAGCGTCGTCCGGATTCGGCTGACAGAACGGATGATGCTCAGCATCAAATCGCCCCTCCTCCGGATTCCATGTCAGCAAAGGGAAATCCACCACCCACAGACAACTGAAGGACTGCGGGTCATACAGCTGCTGCTCACGACCAATCCGATTCCGCAAGGCCGCCAGCGCGCTGCAAGTCACCTTCCACGTATCAGCCACAAACAACAACAGGTCGCCATCAGCACCACCCATGCGGCTGATAATCGTCTGCTGCTGCTCGTCACTGAAGAACTTGGCAATCGAAGATTCCAGCCGACCACCGGCCACCTTCATGTAAGCCAGCCCCTTCGCACCGTAATCGCCCACAAAGTTCTTCAGATCCACGTCCAGCAGTCGACGACTGTACTTCTCAGCTCCGTTCTTCACAGTCAACCCGCGAATAAAGCCACCCGATCCGGCAACTCCACGGAACACACTGAACTCACTGGCCAGTGCAATATCCGTAATGTCAGTGATCTCCATCCCGAATCTCATGTCCGGCTTGTCGCTGCCAAATCGAGCCATCACGTCGTGATACGTATATCGCGGCAGCGGCGTCGGGACGTCAATATTCCGCACCTTCTTCATCACGGTGGAAACCAGACCGTCAATCGTCCCCAGAATGTCGTCACGCTGCACGAACGACATCTCAACGTCGATCTGAGTAAACTCGGGCTGACGATCGGCACGCAGGTCCTCGTCACGGAAACAGCGAGCAATCTGGTAGTAACGGTCAAAACCCGAAACCATCAGAATCTGCTTGTAGATCTGAGGTGACTGCGGCAGAGCATAAAAGCTGCCGTGATGCACACGGCTGGGCACCAGATAGTCACGAGCACCTTCCGGGGTGCTGCGACCCAGCATCGGAGTTTCAATTTCAAGGAAATTCAGGTCGTTAAAGTAGGAACGCACGGCCTGAGTCAGGTCATGACGCAGCTGAATGTTGCGCTGCAGCTCAGGACGACGCAGATCCAGAAAACGATGCTTCAGCCGCAACTCCTCGTTCGGCAGCTCGCCACCCTCGATTTCAAACGGCGGAGTCTTACTGCGGGACAGCAGAGTCAACTGGTGCACACGCACCTCGATCTCACCCGTCGACAGCTTGGCATTCGTCATGCCATCGCCACGATACCGCACCTCACCCTCCACACGAATCACGTCCTCACGACGCAGACGCCGAGCCAAAGCGTCGATCCGAGTGTCCTCGTCCGTGTTAAACACCACCTGCGTCTTGCCGTAACGGTCACGCAGGTCCACAAACACCAGTTCACGACCCTGCTCGCGATAACTGTGGACCCAGCCCGCCAGGATCACAGTCTGTCCGGTCTGAGCCCTGCGAAGTTCGCCGCATGTATGAGTTCTGAGCACTGCTGATGGATCCGAATGTCAGAGGAATTCAGGGAAAATCCGAGCCTGAACAGTGAACTGCAAGCCCCGGGAACAAAACAGCCAGCAGTATAGAAGGCACTCCCCTTCGGGAAAACATCGGTTCCGCGATTCCCCCGCCGACGACCCGATTGCCGGAAACCGGAATGAATTCCCCCCACTGATTACTGATTACTGATTACTGATCACTGAATTCACCCTTCCCCCGTTCGGACTCTTCCAGAAAAAACACAGCCAACGGCACTGGAAATCCTGCAATTTACCAACAGAATTCAGCCGAAGTTGACTCAGTCATGACACCAAAGCCAAAAACACCGTAGCCTGGGCTTCAGCCCGGGTCCCAACCCCTGACACACCCGAAATCCCCAGTCTTCTTTTTCCGTTGTCACCAAGGCACAAAATGTGGCCCAGGCATTCGCTGCTGGGCCCCGTCCCCTGAAAAACACTGAAGATTTCATCAAAAGGTGTCAAGCGGTTCAGCCCGGGCTAAAACTCAGACTACGACTTTTGTCCCTCGGCAGCACCGATACTCGGACTCCCCCTTTTTGTTCTCGGCGTCACTAATGCAGCAGCCACCCTGTTGCCCCTTGCGTTAAGATCTGCACAATGCGGGACAAGGCCCACCAGCCCCCACCCCCCGCGGTCGCGACACGTTCTCTCGGATCCCTTACTCATGAATCTCCAGATTCTGCCACCAGCCTCCACACACAACACCACTCCAGACGCACCCAGCGAAGATCCGCTGGATCTGATGGAAGAAATCGACGCGCTGAAAAAAGAAAAAGATGCGTCCATCCTTGCCCACTTCTACGTCGACGGAGATATCCAGGACATCGCGGACTTCACCGGCGACAGCCTGAAACTGGCCCGCGATGCCACCCGCGTCTCAACCTCCACCATCCTCTTTGCAGGCGTCCACTTCATGGGCGAATCTGCGAAGATTATGAACCCCGAAAAACGAGTCCTGATTCCGGATCTTCACGCCGGCTGCTCGCTCGCTGATAGTTGCCCCCCCGATCAGCTCGCCGCATTCCAGCAGCAATTGCGCGAAAAAGGTCGCGACTTTCACACCGTCGCCTACATCAACACCTCAGCCGCCGTCAAAAGCCTTGTCGACTGGATCGTAACCAGCGGCAACGCACGCGAAATCATCGATCGAGTCCCACCAGAAAAGGAAATTCTGTTCGTCCCCGATCAACACCTCGGCCGCTACCTCATGGAAGTCACCGGCAGACGCATGATCCTCTGGCCCGGTGCCTGCATGGTGCACGAAGTCTTCAGTATCCAGGACCTCATCCGCATCCGCCGACAAAACCCCGGCTGCCTTGTGATGGCACACCCCGAATGCCCCCAGAACATCCTCGAGATTTCTGATGTCATCGGCGGAACCGAAAAAATGCGGCAGTTCGTCATCCAACAACAACAACCCACCACGTTCCTCGTCGCCACCGAAGCGACCATGATTCACCCTCTCCAGAAAGCCGCACCACAACACACCTTCATCCCCGTTCCCGGTATCACCGCCTCCAGCGGCGAAACCTGTGCCTGCAACCGCTGCCCACACATGGCCCGCAACACACTGCAGAAAATTCGCGACTGCCTGAAACATGGTGGCCCCGAAATCGTCTGGCAGGATTACTTCGCAAAAGCCCGCGAAGTCCTCGACCGCAGCCTGCTGCAATAACCTGAACGTTTCTCACAACCTGCATTTCCTGCCAACTTTTCCGCATCCGCCCAATCCACCACTCAATCCATAACCATTTCGCCCACATGCACTTACGTCTTTGACAAAGCTTTGACAAACGCATGACCCGTTGAAAACAGGCTGACATTGTGACTCGTCGATACGATCACTAAGGTGATCCTCAGTCACAATTCGCGCCCGCAGCCGTCGCTCTGAGGGCTGCAGATTTCGGTGCGGATGGACTGGCCACACAGGCGGGTAAGACGATCATGAGCATAAATGCGGGTGCATTGGATGTGTTGCGTCGAGCAGCAATGCCTCAGGCAGCAACTCCGGCTGACCAGAATTCCGGGGCTCAGTCGCAGTCCGAACTGCGTCGACTGCGATATCAGTCCGAAACAGACACTCTGATTGCTGCCTTCCATCGTGACCAACTCAGCTTGAAAAACGTAGACTGGGTAGTCACGCTGTTTCTTGTCGGAGTCCATGTCGGGGCATTGGCAGCATTCGTGCCGGCATTGTTCAGCTGGTCCGGACTGGCAATCTGCCTCGCACTGCACTGGGCCACGTGCAGCATTGGCATCTGTCTGGGCTTCCATCGTTATCTGGCACACAAATCCATGAAGCTTCGTGCTCCGGCCGAATTCGTGTGCATGATGTTTGGCTGTCTGTCCGGTGAAGGCTCACCACTGACATGGGCCGCCACTCATCGTCTGCACCATCAGAAATCCGATCAGGCGGGCGACCCGCATTCACCAGTCCGCGAAGATGGCTGGTGGGGCCATATCCTGTGGCTGTTCCCCAAACGCTCAACGGAAGCTTCCCAATTGTTGATGAAGCGCTACGTGCCGGAACTGGTCAATCGCCCGGTAATGCGATTCTTCGAAAAGACTTTTGCTCTGTGGCTGTGGGGTGGCGGAGTAGTCCTGCTGGCCAGTGGCTGGGCGATTGGTGGCTGGCAGCTGGGTCTGTCGTGGCTGGTCTGGGGCATGTGCGTTCGCATGGTTGCCGCCTACCACAGCACATGGTTCGTCAACTCGGCCACACACCTGTGGGGTTACCGCAACTACGACACTCGCGATGCATCCCGAAACCTCTGGTGGGTCGCCATCCTCGCCTACGGTGAAGGCTGGCACAACAACCATCATGCCCACCCCGCTGTTGCTCCGGCCGGACACAAATGGTGGGAATTTGATATCACCTGGTGGTCCATTAAGCTACTGCGAGCCGTTGGGCTGGCCTACGACGTCAAAGACAAACTGCCCCAGGGACGCTCAGCCGACGAAACAGAAATGGCCGAGATTGAAAAGGTTGACGCCGTAGCCGCCTGAGCTGCAGCGAACTCACAAAACTGACCTTCAGCCCTCCGCTGATGAAGCCCGACAGCCCCTGCTGCCGGGCTTTTTTCATTCGCCCACTCCCCAACTGAACACTGAAACCTGCCCGCC
>CAXBSH010000394.1:0-5154 GCA_963977705.1 uncultured Planctomycetaceae bacterium | reverse complement strand
CAGGAAGGCGATCGGACAGCACTGGATAATTCGGTGATCATGTACTGCAGCAGCATGCTGACGGGCAGCCATGATGCCACCAAACTGCCGGTGATCCTGCTGGGTCGGGCTGGTGGTAAACTGGAAACCGGACGGACTCTTGATTATCTCGATAAACCCAACCGCAGGATGTGCAGTTTGTATCTGTCGCTGCTGGACAAATTCGGGGTGCAGCAGACAGCTTTCGGTGATTCCACCGAGCGCTTGGCGGAGATCTGACACGGTGGTCAGTTGTCAGTGATCAGTGGTCAGTTGTCAGTGGTCAGTGGTCAGTTGTCAGTTGTCAGTGGTCAGTGGTCAGTGGTCAGTTGTCAGTGGTCAGTTGTCAGTGAAGGTCCCTTTGGGAGGGCGAGGCTCCTGCCGAGCCGGTTTTTGGGGGGAATCGCGTTACCGAGCTGGTGCTCGGTAGTCCCGGGAGGTGGGCTGTTGGGGGCAGCTGACGGGTGTTGTTGTGGTGTATGGGTGTTTGGGAGTTCTGTTACGTGATTGCCTGCTGTGTCAATTCGTCGGCGCTGTGTGCTTTGCGCGGGAAGAGTGCGTCTGACGTTGGAAACCATTCTTTCGTGGTCGTTTGATATCGCGAGGATTCTGAATTCAGTCAGCGATGGGCATGCGGATACGTGGTCCGCGGAGTGAATCGAGGCAGTCGATTTCGTTATCAGCGGCTTGCAGGCGTCCTTCGGAAGCGCGGTGGGTGAGGATGACCAGCCTGGCGACTCCGGTGCCATCCGCTGAATCTTCGGTTTCATCCTGGCGAACGCTGCTGATGCTGATGCCGTGTCGTCCCAGAACATCGGCGATATCGGCGAGGACGTGTGGTCGGTCGGCCACATTGAAGCGGAGATATTGTCGGCGCGCGATTTCGGCGGTGGGGTGTAGTGGCAGTGGGTTGCGCTGCTGCAGTCGCAGTAAGGCGTTGAAGGTGCAGGCGGCGCGGCCGGTGATGCAGTCGACGAGGTCTGCGACAACGGCGGAGGCCGTGGGCATCCGCCCTGCTCCGGCACCTGCCAGCTTGAGGACTCCGACGGCATCGCCTTCGATGGCCAGAAAGTTGTGTGCTCCGGACGTCATCGCGATGGACCTATCAGCGCGGACGAGTGTGGGCTGAACGGACATTTCCAGTCGAGCGGAGTTCAGGCGGGCAACGGCCAGCAGTTTAATGCGATAACCGAGGTCGGCAGCGGCCAGCAGGTCCTGCAGATCAATGTTCTGGATGCCCTGTCGGGCAATGCGATCGAACGGGACGACGGTTCCAAAAGCGAGGCGTGTCAGGATCGCCAGTTTCTGAGCGGCATCGGAGCCGTCCACATCCATGGCAGGGTCCGCTTCAGCATAGCCCAGCTGTTGGGCTTCCCGCAGCACGTCGTGGTAGACCTGACGGCGATCAAGCATGCGCGTGAGGATGAAGTTACTGGTGCCGTTGAGGATGGCTTCGATGGAGACGATTCGATTGCCGGTCAGGGCCGTGCAGACGGTGGAGATGACCGGGATACCGCCAGCGACGGCGGCTTCAAAGCTGATGGTGCGACCAAGACTTTGTGCAAGGCTGAACAGTTCGTCGCCGTGGGCACAGATCAGCGCTTTGTTGGCAGTGATGACATCCTTACCGGATTGCAGCAGTCGGATGATGTCATTTCGTGGACCAGCGGTGCCACCGACAACATGCACAACGGCCCGGATGGTGTTGTCGGCAAGGAGTGCATCAAGGTTGGTGGAGACGGTGGAGCGAGACAGATCGACGTCACGTGGTCGGGTGAGGTCGCGGACGACGACATGCGGCAGTGTGATGGTGCAGCCGGTCTGGGCCGTCAGCAGATCGGCTGAATCCTGCAGGATCCGAACTACGCCGGTTCCGACAGTGCCACAGCCAACAAGACCGATCGGGAAGATGCCTGCAGGGTGCATTGTGGGTGATGTTCCGGAACTTGTGACGACGGAGCGGGAGTGCTGTGCGGAAGTGCGCATGTAGTGCGAAAAAATACTCCGCAACAGCCTGCAGACACGGGGAATTTTGTGGGTGTGGGTCGGGTTGTTGGGGGTGGGACGAATGTCGGACGAACGTGCGGGATGTGGGGATTCTGCAGCGGGTGTTGGAGCGTGAAATGGGGTTTTGGGCGAGTGGCGGATGGTGCCATATTGGCACTCTGTAGTGTTTTATGAATTGCGATCCATGGTGTCATTATGGCACCTTCCGGGTCTGTGTTGATAAAAGACTCGGTTTTTTTGAATTGGAATGGGATTCGCTGGGAGTTAGGGAGTGTGTGGAGTTGTGGCGGACATTCAGCGTGAGGTTGGGGGGGGGGAGTAGCAGCGATGGCATTTGATCCTCGAAAACTGACGGTGAAGGCTGGCGAGGCGATTCAGCGGGCGCAGGAGTTAGCGGAGCAGCGTCAGCATCGGATTTTGCGTCCGTTGCATTTGTTGAAGTCCTTGATTGTTGAGGAGGACGGTCTGGTTGGTCCGGTGTTGCAGAAGTTGGGCGTGAACGTAGGTCGTCTGCAGCAGCAGGTGGATGGCGAGTTGGGTCGTTTGCCGCAATCGAGTGGTGGGGCTCCGGGTGAGCCGGTTGGTGCGGGTGCGGAGGCGATGCGGGTGTTGAATGCAGCGAAGCAGCAGGCGGATGTGATGGGCGACGCGTATACGTCGACGGAGCATTTGCTGCTGGCGTTATCGCAGGTGGAGGATCAGGCGAAGCGTTTATTGTCGTTGAGTGGTGTTGAGGAGCGTGATCTTCTGGAGGCGGTGAAAGGGATACGTGGAGGGCAGACAGTGCAGGATCAGAATCCGGAAGTGAAGTTGCAGGCGTTGGAGAAGTACGGGAAGGATCTTGTGGAGCTGGCTCGTCAGGGCAAGGTGGACCCGGTGATTGGCCGTGACACAGAGATCCGTCGTGTGATTCAGGTGTTATCGCGGCGGCGGAAGAACAATCCGGTGCTGATCGGTGAGCCGGGAGTGGGTAAGACGGCGATTGTGGAGGGTTTAGCGCATCGGATCGTGCTGGGCGACGTGCCTCAGAATCTGAAGAACAAGCGAGTGTTTGCTCTGGACATGGGTGCATTGGTGGCTGGTGCGAAGTACCGGGGTGAGTTTGAGGATCGTCTGAAGGCGGTGCTGAAGGAGGTGCAGTCGTCGAACGGTCAGATCATTATGTTTATTGACGAGCTGCATACGGTGGTTGGTGCGGGGAATGCTGAGGGCGCGATGGATGCGTCGAATCTGCTGAAGCCTGCACTGGCTCGCGGTGAGCTGCACTGTGTTGGCGCCACGACTCTGGATGAGTACCGCAAGCACATCGAGAAGGATCCGGCGCTGGAGCGACGATTTCAGCCGGTGACGGTGCAGGAGCCGAACGTGGAGGACACGATATCGATTCTGCGTGGTCTGAAGGATCGCTATGAGAGTCATCATGGAGTGCGGATCACGGATGATGCGATTATTGCGGCGGCGACGCTTTCGGATCGTTACATCAACGATCGTTTTCTGCCGGACAAGGCGATTGATCTGGTGGACGAAGCGGCCAGTCGTCTGCGGATGGAGATTGATTCGATGCCGGCGGAGATTGACGAGGCGACCCGTCAGCTGACTCGCATGCAGATTGAGGCTGCGGCGCTGGAGAAGGAGACGAGTGACGATGCGAAGGAGCGTCTGCAGGATCTGCGTCGTCAGATCGCGGATCGAGAGGAGACGACGAATCAGCTGAAGGCGCGTTGGGAGGCGGAGAAGTCGGCGTTATCGGGTATCAAGCCGTTGAAGGAGCAGATTGAGAAGCTGCGGACGGCGTTTCAGCAGGCATTTTCGCGGGCTCAGCAGACGCTGCAGAACGAGGACTTTGTGGAGGCCCAGCGGACCGAGCAGCAGTTGAAGCAGGCTGAGCAGCAGCTGGCGGCCGCTGAGGCTCGTTCTGCCGAAATGAAGCAGGACACGGACAATCGACTTCTGCGTGAGGAGGTGACGGACGAGGACATTGCGCGGGTGGTCAGTCTGTGGACCGGGATTCCGGTAGCGCGGATGATGCAGGGCGAGCGTGAGAAGCTGTTGAACATGGAGCGTGAGATTCATCGGCGGATGATCAATCAGCATGAAGCCGTGGAGGCGGTATCGAACGCGGTGCGACGATCGCGATCGGGTCTGCAGGATCCCAATCGTCCGATTGGCTCCTTCATGTTTCTGGGTCCCACGGGTGTGGGCAAGACAGAACTGTGCAAGGCGCTGGCGCACTTCATGTTTGATGATGAGCGAAACATGGTGCGGATCGACATGAGTGAGTTCATGGAGAAGCACAGTGTAGCGCGGCTGATCGGGGCACCTCCGGGTTATGTCGGTTACGAGGAAGGTGGTCGTCTGACGGAAGCTGTGCGTCGAAATCCCTACTGTGTGATTCTGCTGGACGAAGTCGAGAAGGCGCATCGGGATGTGTTCAACATTCTGCTGCAGGTGCTGGACGATGGTCGTCTGACCGACAGTCAGGGGCGTACTGTGGACTTCACAAACACGATCGTGGTGATGACGTCGAACATCGGCAGTCAGGCAATTCAGCAATTGTCAGGAACGGCTGATGAGAAGGAGATTCAGCGGCGAGTGATGGAAGCTCTGCAGAAACATTTCCTGCCGGAGTTTCTGAACCGAGTGGATGAAGTGATTGTGTTTCATCCGCTGGGTCGTGAGGAGATTCGGGAGATTGTGGATCTGCAGCTGAAGCGACTGAACGGGATGCTGGAGAAGAACGGGTTGCATCTGGAGGTGACGGACGCAGCGAAGCAGTTACTGGCGAACGAAGGGTATGATCCGACATACGGAGCTCGTCCGTTGAAACGCGTGATTCAGCAGCGGATCCAGAATGCCCTGGCAAACGAGCTATTGGCGGGGACTTTTGTGTCTGGTGAGACGATCCTGATCGACGCTGCTCGGGATGGTTTCGTATTTGCGAAGGCGGCCGGGGTTCGGGTTAGTGGTCAGTGATCAGGGGCCAGTGATCAGTGGTCAGGGGCCAGTGATCAGTGGTCAGTTATCAGTGGAGTTTCGTTTGGGAGGGCGAGGCTCCTGCCGAGCCGAAGGTAGGCGGGTGAGTGTTACCGAGCTGGTGCTCGGTGGTCCCAGGGATGGGGCTTGGGTGGG
>CAXBSH010000393.1:0-5172 GCA_963977705.1 uncultured Planctomycetaceae bacterium | reverse complement strand
TGATCGAGGTGAGCCCCGACGCAGATATGTTCGGCTCGCAGCTTTTCGTCGGTTCCAGGATACCAGCCGACAACATTTGGAACATCGATCGCTTCACGGTCCACTTTCAGTCGGACATCAGCCACCTGAGTGCAGTGCACCAATACACTCTCTTTGGATTCGCTGGGGTTGAACAGGTCCTTGCCGGCACCACACTTTTCAGCCAGCACGGCTGCTGCTGACTGCAGCACCATGGCGACGGGAAATGCGGCCGGAGCCTGTTCGGTGCGATTGACGGCTTCATTACGAACTCGACCCTCATCAGCCACAATCAGCAGGCAGGCAGGCTTACCCCGCACCACCCAGTCATCTTCGGCGCTGATTCTGCCACGAGCCTGCACCAGTACGAGTCGACCTGCGAAGGCACCCTCTGCAATCTCCGGTCGTTTTTCACCCAGTCGAACCAGTGTGACGGGCAATGGCGTCTGCAGACTGCCGCTCCAGTTGCTGATTCCCAGCTGCACCCCGGAAATACACTCCGCGTCACCGACTTTGACACCACTGTCGCCGGGAACAGTCGCCATACGGAAGAACGGTACATTCTGAAACCATGAACCGTTTTCCCCTGCTGGCTGAAATCCGCAGGTTTCCAGTTGTCCGGCGAACCAGCGAGCGGCCTTGAGGTAACCTTCCTGACCAGTGCCCCGCCCGGCCATTTCGCCTTCCACCAGCGTCGTCAGAATCTGTCGTGATTCTGCCTCTGTAATACTGTTGAATCCGGCTGCGTACTGTTGAGGTACGGCAGTCGCCCCGGCGTAAGGCCCGTCCGCAGCGATCGCTGCCCCGACAAACTGGCTGATCGCACAACCGACGATCAGCAGCAAAAAACCACAATTACGACGCACCACGATGAACTTCTCCCCAACCAGAAATACAGCAGGCAGTATCAGCGGGCATCCTGTCGTATCTGACCGACGTTTTCAAACGCTCGGGCTGCCGCAGCGGCAGAATTCGGAAGCGGCGGGCAGCGAACGGCAGTTCCTGCCGATTCGAGCGGTCGACGCGGGCGGAAAACGCCGTATCAGCCGGGAATTCCGCGAAAATCCTGCGGTTGCATGTCGGCGTCCTCGGCATACTGCTCGCCGCTGATGGACCATGCGAATGAACTCCTCAAGGACTGCCAGGATGATTTCCCTCCGAAACCTGTTTCTGCTGTGCACTGTTTTTGCCTGCTGCTGCAGCACAGCAGTTCAGGCAGAAGTGGAAGCCATCAAGGGCAAGAAGTACCCACTGACAGCCAAACATGGTCCCTGGATGATCATGGTTGCTTCACTTCGTAATGTCGACGAAGACTGGCGCAAAGGCGAAGGTCTGACAGCCGAGGAAGCAGCCGACCAGCTGGTTTATGAACTGCGGCGGACAGGAATTCCTGCGTATACGTGGGCCATGGACGAAAAGGTTGAACAGATCTCGTCACCACAGCCCAACAGCTCGCGACGTTATGTCGCACAGCACGGCAGCATCTCGGTGCTGGCCGGCAACTTTCCGTCCAATAATCACGCCGATGCCAAACGCGCGCTGGATTACATCAAGAAGAAATTCAATCCGTCGTTCCTTGGTGATCCCAAAAACGGTGGCATCCTGCCCAGGTCGAAGGACCGCACAGGGCCATTGAGCCGCGCCTTCCTGACTGCCAATCCGTTGTATGAAGGCGAAATCCGCGATGCCGAAAAGGACTCGTTCATCGTTGATCTCAACGCAGACCAGAAGTTTTCACTGCTGCAGAACAAAGGCCGATTTTCTCTGGTGGTGGCGACGTTCCACGGAGGCAGTGTCATGCAGGTCAGCGGCTCTGACGCAACACGAGCCATGGGCTTCTTTGATCGGAACTTCGGCAAGAGTCTGGACGAGTGTGCGGTCCGGGCGATGGAACTGACGGAAGCTCTGCGATCCGCCCGTAAGCATGGTTATGAAGAAGACTTCGAAGCGTGGGTATTCCACGAAAAGTATAAGTCCATGGTCTCGATCGGCTCATTCACCAGCAAAGACGATCCGCGAATCCGTCCGCTGATGGCACGCTTTTCCGGAAAGAACCGTCGCAACCCGCGTACTGGTGAAGACGTGCTGGTCGGGGAATCCTTTACGGTTCCCAGACTGACCAAACCCGGACAGGTCGCCAAAGATTCGTGGGTGTTTGACGGCACTCCCTACGTGATGGAAATTCCGCAGATTCGCTGATCAGCCATCACAAGGTCTTCAGAACAGTTCCTGAATCACGGCACCATGATCGACGGCTGTGATCGGACGTCCGGAATGATCCAGGAACTGAGCTTCCGGGTTGATGCCCAGCACGTGAAAGACCGTGTGATGGATATCACCCGGTCGCAATGGCTGTTCCTTGGGGGCTTCACCGAGACGATCTGTGGAGCCGATCAGCCGGCCGCCCTGGACACCGCCGCCGGCAAGGAAGCAGAACATTGAGCTGCCCCAGTGGTCCCGGCCCGGCGTACCCTTGCTGAGTGGCGGTCCGCCATTCCCGCCATCATTCATCCGCGGAGTGCGACTGAATTCGCCGCACAGCAAGACGAGGGTCGAGTCAAGCAGACCGCGTTCGGACAGATCCGTAATCAGTCCATAGACCAGCTGATCGATCTTCGGCAGGTAGTTCTCCATGCCGGACTTCAGATCCCAGTGGTGGTCCCAGCCCCCGAAGTGGCAGGTGACAAAAGTGGTACCGGCCTCCACCAGTCGCCGCGCCAGCAGTGTGCTTTGCCCCCACGAATTTCTTCCATAGCGTTCCCGCAGCTCAGGTGTCTCGTGCGACAGATCGAAGGCTTCACGAGTCTTCTGACCGGTGACCATTTCAAACGCGGTCCGATCAAATCGGTCCAGCGATTCAAAGGCTCCCGACACATCTGCAGCACGCTGCAGTCTGTCAAAACTGGAGAGCAGTACGCGACGATCGCCCAGTCGTTCTGTGGTCAGGCCACCAGCGAGGCCGATATTGCGAACCTGAAAATCGCCGGCATTCGGATCGCCCTCAGTTTCAAACGGGTTATGGTGGACCCCGAGAAAATGTCCGCCAAAGTATCCAGGCCGCAACCCGATACTCATGCCGTACGGAACGGCCACATTGGCGGGCATACCCGGCATGCGAGGTCCGGTCAGTTTTGTGGCGAAGGCCCCGAAGAACGGGAATCGTCCCTGAGTATTTGCGCCGCTGACACCGGCACCTCGTCCGGTCAGCATCCAGTGTCCGCCGGTAAAATGATCGCCACTGCCGTGGTGCAGTGAGCGTACGACGGAAAACTTATCCGCAATCTTCGCCTGCAGCGGAAACAGTTCTGTGACTTCCATGCCTGGGACATTTGTGGGAATGGGCTTCCAGATACCTCGGTACTCGGCTGGAGCCTCGGGTTTCATGTCGTAAGTGTCCATGTGCCCTGGTCCGCCATCCAGCCACAGCAGGATCACGGAAGTCTGCCGATTCTGTGTGGTGTTGGCAGCGCGAGCGGCCAGCAGGCCGGGCAGACCGGCAGAGAACAGACCGCAGGCCCCCAGCTGAACAAAGCTGCGTCGCGAAAGACCGTCACAGTATCGCGAGGCGGATTCGGACGAGATTCTGAGCATGGGACACCCGAGGAAGATGAAGGAGGGGGCGGGGGCGGGAGAATCTGCGGAGTCTATTCTGACAATTCATCGACAAACAGGAATACGGAAAACGCCCCGAATTTCCCTGCTTTCCCCAAAAACTGCGCACTCGGGTGTGCTCACTGGCAGCCGCGAAAACTCATGCTGCTGCCCCTGATTTTCTGCCTGCTGCGCTTCGGAATCGAGCCAGTCTGCCGTAAAATATGCAGGTTGTCCGGGAAGGGTTTGCGCTCAGCAGCAACACGGGCAGCGACATCCCTTTGTACACAATTGTCAGTGGTTCAGGTTTCAGAGGTTCAGGAATGCCGGATTCGAGGTGGTTTACAGAACAGCCCTGCACAGCACTGCTGTGCCTTGTGCTGCTGTTCTGTCCTGCCATAGCGCTGGCTGATCAGGCCGACGATGATTTTAAGCTGGGTGTCAGTCTGTACCGCACGCAGCGGTATGAGACTGCGGCGGGATCATTCGAACAGTTTCTGCAGAAATATCCCACCCATCCTCGCGCCAATTTTGCCCGACTGTATCTCGGACTGTCACTCAACTCGATTGAACGCTACAGCGAGGCGCGGCCGCGTTTTTCCGAATTTCTGAAGCAGGAGCCGGACGGCCCGAATTCTGCTGAAGCCCGCTATCGACTGGGCGAATGCAGTTTCTACCTGAAGGACTACGAATCGGCGGCCAGACAGTTGGCCGAGTTTCTTGATCGGCACCCCGAACACAAGCTCAGTGACTGGGCTGTTCTGCTGCTGGGTGATGCCCGGATTGCTACCGGTCAGCATCGCAGTGCGGCTGAGATTCTGCGGCGTGTGGCTCCGGAAAAGACGACTTCCCCTGTTTATGCAGATGCTGTTTTCAGTCTGGGTCGTGCGCTGGAGGCTGGTGGTGATCTGCCGCAGGCTGTGCAGATTTTTCGCACAGGAGCCGAGCTTCCCAATCAGCAGGTTGCTCAGCGCTCGTTGACTCGAGTAGCCTCGATTGAATACAGCCGGGGAAATTTTCAGCAGTCACTTGATGCATGGGTTCGACTGCAGCAGTCCGGCAACGCAGCACTGTTGCCCTCCGCAAAGCTGGGGGCTGGCATGGCGCTGTTCAGACTGCTGCAGTATCCGCAGGCGATTGAACAGCTGCAGGCTGTACCGGAAGAGGCGGTCCCGGGGGCGCAGTCCCGCCTGTTTCTTGGTATGTCTCAGATGCAGTTGCAGCAGGTAGACCAGGCTCGCGGCAGTCTGGAGCTGGCGTTGCGTCTGGCAGCCGATTCACCGCTGGCAGTGGAAATCACATTTCAGCAGGCGCGGCTGGAGCAGGATGCCGGGATGTCAGCAGTTGCAGCTGATCTGTATACAAGGATTGCTGAACGCTGGCCACAGGATTCCCGTGCGGCCCTGTGTCTTGCCAACGCGCTGGATCTGCGGCTGGCGGGCGGAGATTTCAATGCGGCGGCGACCATCTGGAGTCGGCTGGCGGAAGCGCAGCCTGAGTATTCCGGGCAGCCGCGGCAGCAGGTACTGCGTGGTCGCCTGCTGCTTGGTACGAAACAGCCTG
>CAXBSH010000392.1:0-5173 GCA_963977705.1 uncultured Planctomycetaceae bacterium | reverse complement strand
TCCGTGTCCTCCGTGGTGAAAAAAACACCACCACCTTGCCCCCCAACCCCCGAAAAAAAAACCATCCCCGGGCGGCCCGAGGATGGTTTTGCAGTTCCAACACAACTCACACCAAAAAACTTACTGCTCTTCCTTCGCCCACAGCACGGAAGAAAGCAGCGTCGGAGCCCCCACAAGCTCGCCAGCACCAAAGTAAATCGCCAGCTCACGCGCTGCACTCTCAGGGCCGTCACTGCCATGAATCAGATTCATCTGACGACTGGCACCCAGATCACCTCGGATGGTCCCCGGAGCTGCCTCGCGAGCATTCGTTTTGCCCATCAACGTCCGCATCACCGTGATCGCTTCAGGACCCTCAATCGCCAAAGCCACCAACGGACCAGACGTAATAAATGCCTCCAGCTCCGGATAAAACGGCTTCGACACATGCTCTGCATAATGCAACCGGCTGATCTCCGGAGTCACCTGCAGGAGCTTCAGCCCGATAATGCTGAGCCCCTTATCTTCGATCCGCGAAATCACTCGACCTATCAGCCGACGCTGCACCGCATCCGGCTTGATCAAAATCAATGTTCGTTCCAGTCCCATAAGTCCGCCCGTCCCGCTCTCTCTCTGAAGTGAACCCCAAAAATCCACGCCACCTCGGCAACTAGACAGCCGCCCCAGCCAGCTCACCCTTCATCAACTGCAGAAACTCAGTGAACAGATAATGGCTGTCATGAGGCCCAGCGGCGGCTTCCGGATGATACTGCACCCCGAAAATCGGCAAAGTCCGATGACGAATCCCCTCCACCGTCTGATCGTTGAGATTGATATGAGTCACCTCAATATCGTCCGGCAGACTGCCCGCGTCGACAGCAAAACCATGATTCTGAGACGTGATTTCCACCCGACCTGTCCGACGATTCAACACCGGCTGATTCGCACCCCGATGACCGAATCGCAACTTGTACGTCCGACCCCCAAACGCCAGACCCAGCAGCTGCAAGCCCAGACAAATCCCAAAAATCGGCGTCTTCCCGAATAACCCCCGAATCGTCTCAATCGCGCCCGTCAATGGCTCAGGATCCCCAGGACCGTTCGACAAAAATACCCCGTCCGGGCGCAAGGCCAGAACCTCGGCCGCCGTCGCCTTCCCAGGCACCACCGTCACACGACATCCCAGATCCCGCAGATAACGAGCAATGTTCCACTTCATCCCGTAATCAATCGCCACCACATGCGGACCTGCTGGCTGCTGCAGACCCGATACAAAATCCGCCGGACGACCCAGCTCCGTTAATCCCTCGTCCCAGCCACTGACTCCAGCAGGCATCACCTCCTGAACCAGATCCCGACCCACCAATCCCCGCGCCGCTGCAACCTTCCGCAACAACGAAGCATCGTCCAGATCGACCGTTGATAATACACCTCGCAGGGCCCCCTGAGTCCTGAGGAGACGGACCAGCGCGCGAGTATCCAGACCCTGCAGACCAATCACACCGTTCCGACGCAGATACGCATCCAGACTTTCCTGCGAACGATAGTTGCTGGGTATGTCACACAACTCGCGAATCACAAATCCCTTCAGAAATAATCCGCGACTCTCGACGTCCTCCGAATTGATTCCATAGTTGCCAATCAATGGATACGTCATGGTCACGATCTGACCCGTGTACGAAGGATCCGTCAGGATCTCCTGATAGCCCGTCATACTGGTGTTGAAACAGACCTCACCGTCAACCTCACCCTCAGCACCAAACGCCTGACCAGTGAAGATCTGCCCATTTTCCAGTACCAGCTTTCCCGGACGTCCAGCCATCCCTTCCTGCCCTTCCTCACCTGAACTGACGTAGACTGATCAACAACTGTCGGCTTTGCGGCGCAAAACTGCGACAGTCTAACCCGACCACCGCCCCAGGAAAAAATCCAACCCCCTGTTCTGTCAGGAGTTTCGCGAAAATCAGAGTCCCAGCCGGACCCCAAATTTCCACCGGATATCTTGAGTTCCTGACCAGAATCAACGACCATCCCCACCCACCCCCACTGAAAACTGACAACTGACCACTGAAAACTGACCACTGACCACTGACCACTGACCACTGACCACTGACCACTGACCACTGAAAACTGAAAACTAAATCCATACCTGCGGCGTCCAGCTGGCGGTCTCCCACGCATCTCGCGTCTGATACTCACGCACCAAAACTCGGTCCCGCCAGATCTCAAAATACAAAATCGCCTGCTGAGTCCCCCCGAAGTGACTGCTGTTGTCACAATTGAATGTCGCTATGCCTTCCTTCGCAGCCTTCGCTGTCCCGTCCCAGCGAAAAATGTTGCGACCGTGAGTATGCCCGTAAAGCACTCCCGCCACACGATAGTCCGTCAAAGTCCTGTAGTACGCCTGCACGTCCGCCGGATCCCACTCCATCCCCTCCGCCTTCGCCGTCTCCACAGGTAATGCCTGCGAATACCGCAGCACATCAATGTGATGAGTCAGCACAATCGGACGACCACTGCCACCCACATGCTGCTGCAGGTCCTGCTGCAGAAACTGCAGACTGCCCAGAGGTGCATAGCGACGGCGCCGCGCTGGCTCCGAAACCTCCCCCACCACGATCCCCAGATTCACAAAATGCACCGGACCCCAGTCCCAGGAATAATGCAGACCATTCTCGGAAATCGCCGTCAACCCCGGTCGATTCTTATTGCGTTCACGAATCCGCTGCACCGCATACCCATCACCACGCGGACTGTCATGGTTGCCGTGAACCTCATACAGCGGTAACTGCAGACGACCGTCTTTCCCCGTCAAACCGTAGTACTGCTCAAAACCCGCCCACTCCGTTCGCTGCATCTCAACTTTCGGTTTATCACCCGTATCAATACAGTCACCGCCGTGAATTACACCTCGCAGCGGACGCACACGACCGCCACCTGCCTGCTCAGGAATCTCCGTTCCCACCAGCCCGTTCAGCCGGTCCACAAAACGCTCCGTCACCGCT
Organism: uncultured Planctomycetaceae bacterium; assembly: GCA_963977705.1. Classification (GTDB taxonomy): domain Bacteria; phylum Planctomycetota; class Planctomycetia; order Planctomycetales; family Planctomycetaceae; genus SXXK01. The sequence goes on along the minus strand of CAXBSH010000392.1, from coordinate 2,189 downwards.
ACACAGCGAGAATCCAGCCGAGTCGGATCTGCGGCGTCGGCCAGCACATGCGTGTCCGAAATCATCAGAAATGCCGTCGGTTCCCCTTCATCCGACTGCGCCTGCACCCGCGGTTCCAGCCCCGTACCCGCCATCAACAGCCCGGCAGCACCACCCAGAAACCCGCGACGATCCAGACCCATACCAACCACCTTTCACTGCTGCCACAGACTCAGGAATGTCCCGTATCGAAATATCCGCTGTCTTCCGGAAAGACCTGCTCACCAGTTCCACCACGACGATACAACACCTCCGTCGTGACAAAACCCAGATCCTCGTACAGCCGCACCGCCACCTCGTTCTCCGCGGTCACTTCCAGACTGGCGATCGCCATCCCGTTCTCAGCAAAACCATGCAGCGCCTGCACCAGCAACGCTCGGCCCAGACCCTGACCACGATGCTCAGGCACCACCCCAATATTCTGGATCGCGCCAACGGCTCCGTTCCGCAGTATCCCCTGAATTGTCCCCACGTCAGCCGGTGGCCAGTCAGGTTCCGGTTGCCACGTCATCATCCAGCTGGCCTGCGGACAGAATGTCTTCTGAGCCGCAATCTCACGCATCAATGACAGACACCCGTCCGCCCGACTCAGACACGAAAACACTCGACCATCCAGATCCTCACGAAAAGCCCGCCACTTGACCTGCGCATGACGCTCCGTCAGCAGTGATCGCCACGGCAGCCAGCGGTAGCCGGGTGGCAGAGCAGCCCGGGCTGGCAGGCGACCCGCCAGCTTCAGCTGCATCCGCAACCGCTTGTATGTCCGCTCACTCATCGCTGCCCCAATACCCTCACTGACCTGATCGAATGCGAATCCGACGATACTCCATCTGACCCCGATCACCCTCCAGACCAATCGGACCGGTGGCCGGCAACTTCACAGGGTCACCCAGTACCTCCCCATTACAGGTCGCCACAGCCATCCCCTCGCGCACCACCACCACCAGCTCGTTCCACTCACCCGCACGATACTTCTGCAGCTCTTTCCACGGGCCAGCCAGCACATAATCGCGGCACTGCAACTGAGGCTCACGCAAAAACACTCCACTGTCGGCATTCGGAGTCGCCCGGAATTCCAGCTTCAACGTAAAATCACCCGGAAATTCACGCACAGTCCACAGCTGCTGAATTCTCCGCCCCTCCGGTGGCGTCGCCACCACCAGCCGTCCATTGATCGCTCGATAACGCCCATCCGGCGTCTCACGCTCACCCGCAAATGCCACGTCGGCATCCACAAATGGCCACACCACACCCTCCGGATCCCGCGCCATCCACTTCTTCGCCGACTCACGCACACTGTCCTCCGTCCGACGAAAACCCCAGCCCGTCAGATCACGCCCGTTGAACAGACTCTCAAAGCCCTCCTCAGGCTGAAAATCATCCGGCTCCGTCTCCAGCAAACCCAGAGTCGCAAGGACCGGACGCAGCGCACCGGCCCACCGCCGATATCCCACCTCATTCGGATGCAGCAGATCGGGCATGTCAGCCGCCTTCGCATTGCCCGACTCATCCGCATACAAACTGAATGTGTCCAGAACTGTCACCAGTGCATCACCACGAACCGCCCGCGCATACAACTGGTTGATCTGACGAATCGACTCCGCCGGACGGCGCTTCGACTCAGAACTTGGAAACACAAGGTTCAGAACAATCGGAGTCTGCGGACACTCCCGACGAATCGCCTCCACAATCAACTTCAGGTTGCCCGCAATCACCTCCGCAGACGCCCCTTCCTCAAGATCATTCGTTCCCAGCAGCAACACCACCGCCGCCGGCTGCAGCGACAACACATCGCGCTCCAGTCGCAACAGCATCCCGCGAGTCGTATCGCCGCTGATACCACGATTCGCCAGCTTCAAACCCGGCAGCAATCCCAGAAAATCATCGCCGGCTCCCTGAGTAATCGAATCCCCCAGAAAAACTACAGCACCACGATCACCGTCCCGCACCGCCTCCCACTGACTGCGACGCTGCTGCCACAAACCTCGGAACCAGTCATAACGACGAATCGGACCCGCACCAGCAAGCCCCTCATCGGAATCCGGTAAACGAAACTCCGGCAACTCCGCAAATGCCTTCGCATCCACCAGCTCCGGCTGCCACGACCGCGACGCACCTGCTGGCACCAGTCGAATCGCTCGCACATCCAT
>CAXBSH010000391.1:0-5183 GCA_963977705.1 uncultured Planctomycetaceae bacterium | reverse complement strand
GAAAACCACACCACCGGGCAGATGGCTGCAGCGCAGCCAGTTAGCCAGTTAGCCAGTTAGCCAGTCAGCCAGTCAGCCAGTCAGCCAGTCAGCTTACCACGCGACATCAAGCCGCCTCACCACTCGCTGAAACAGGCTTCGGACCGATGGAACGGGCACCGTCTTTGTGCCGCGCCTTAAGATCAAACAAGCCAAAGATCTCGGAGGCACTCATACTGAGCGAACGATTATTGTTGTCGCCTTCACCCAGCACCAGCTCAAACAACTCACGCTTTTCACGCAGCACGCGGTCAATGCGTTCCTCAATCGTGTTCTTCGAAATGAACCGCGTCACAATCACCGGATTCTTCACTCCGATGCGGTGAGCTCGATTGACTGCCTGATCCTCAATCGCCGGATTCCACCAGCGATCAAACAGAAAAACGTAACCGGCAAACTGCAGATTCAGCCCCACCGCCCCCGTACCATAGCTCATCAACAGGATATGAGCCTTCGGATCCTGCTTGAATTTCGCCAGGATCGGTTCACGCTGCTTTGTCGGGACCCCGCCATGATAAATCAGCGGATTGAATTCCTTCAGTCGCGGTTCCAGCCAGTCAATCGTCTTCGTCCACTGGCTGAACAGAATGGCTTTTCCACCGCTGGCTGCAATCTCTTCCATATCTGCCTGCAGACGTTCCAGCTTGGCACTTTCTCCAGTCAGCGGATCGTAGTTGGCAATCTGTTTCAACCGCAGCACCAGTTCAAACACATGCTGCACTGTGATGGAATCGCCAAGGTCATTCAGCTGAATCACGCCCTCCTTTTCAGCGATCCGGTAGGCCGACTCCTGCGCGTCTGTCAGCTCCAGTTCCGCATCGCGATCAATGCGCGGCGGCATATCCTTCATCACCAGGTCTTTGGTACGCCGCAGAATGTACTTCTTCGCCAGTTTTGACAGCTGACGCAGATCCGGTGACCCACCCTTCGGAATCACCTCCATAAATTCAAACAGGGCTCCCAGCTCCTCCGGGCGGTTCTCAATCGGAGTTCCTGTCAGGGCCCAGCTGCGACGCCGCTTGATTGCGCGAGCAGTCAGGGCCGTATTCGACTCACGGTTCTTGATTCGCTGCGCCTCATCAAGCACCAGCAGATCAAACTTCGGCTGCTCCTCCTCCGGGATTTCCGTCAGATCGCGAGTCATCAGCTCGTAATTCGCAATCAGAATCGGGACTCCGGGCATCGTCCACAACATCCGGCGACGAGCCCCGTTGCCTTCCATCACCACCACCGGCAGCTCTTCCGCCCATGTTCTGAATTCCCGCTGCCAGTTCGGGATCAGGGGTTTAGGGCAGATCAGCAGGATACGTCGCGCCTGACCGCTCCGCAGCAACAGCCGAATCGCCGTGATCGTCTGCATGGTTTTTCCCAGCCCCATCTCATCCGCCAGCAATGCCGACTGACTGGAAAACAGCCACGCGATGCCCTCATACTGGTACGAGAAGGGTTCGAATGGCATGATCAGTTCCTGCCCGGCCAGCCACGACTCAAGCGGTGGCTGCAGCAGATAAAACAGCCGGTCCTGCAGTGATAAGGCATCCGGCGGTGGTTTCAGGCGAGTCACCTTCTTTTTCGGTGCCTCCCCGTCCACAACCTCCGTTTCAGGCTTTGCAGCTGCCCTCTTCGTCTCGGCGGCCCCTTCAGGCTTCACTGGAGGCGGCGGCAGAAACTCGACGCCCTCAGGCAAAGTCAGCCCGATGCACTTCAGAGGAATTCGACGCGCTGTCCATGACGGCACAAAATCCAGCGTCAGCCCAAGCGTCGTGCTGATGGTTTCCAGCGCCGGTACCCGACCAAGAGCCGGATTAAACCCCGTCGACAGCAGCTCAGGTCGCTGCGGTAGCAACACCTCGCCACCGGATTCCGCGCTGGCCGCCTGCAGCTCTGCAACGTTTCCCTCTGCCCCATCCGCATCCATTCGTCCGGGCCCCCGCCAGCAGCTTTCAGTTCATTCGGTTCAGCGAGCAAACACCGTGCGGACCGTCTCGGCCAGCGCCTCCCGCACTCGCTCAAGAGGTTCCTGCAGATCAGCAGAATCCGGTATCAGATGCTTTTGCTTCTGCAGTGAGTCCACATCTCCATGATGGGCGTCGTGAAACCGCAGCACACTCCCCCCCAGCTGTAAACGACGATTCTCGGTACCACCAGCCGCTTTCCCAGCTGCAGTTTCAGCCACTGCCACCGGGACCTGCGTATGATTCCTCAGCTCCAGCAGACATGGATCACTGGTCACAACAAGGCTGGGTTTGATCGCCACCCGCTCAAGCAATGTGCTGCCAATCAATTCCCCCAGCAGCCACGGCTTCAGCGTTTCTCCGAACAGGATTTCCTGTGTGCGATTGGCCCTGACCGGAGTTGTACACTGAAACTCCAGCGGACGGCCGTTCTGATTCGTGATCAGCAGCCCGCCAATATGTCCTCGACCATCCACTTCGATTGTTTCCATGAAACCCAGTCGAAGCTGATCTGATTTTGCGGATCCTGACATCGCTGCCGCGTTCCTCTGCCGGAGCATTCCCGGCCGCATCCTGCTGCTGTTTACCGCCCGCTGACCACAATACGGCCATGACAGGCACCGCTGCACAACGGCAATTTCCGCCGATTCATGCTGCAGTGCTGCGTCTGAGCCTCGATTGCCGGTCAGCCGGACTTCGAGTTGATCGTCGCTAATTTGTCGCAGCTTTAGACACTTCCCCGCAGCAGCACGGGCTGGCACAACCGCTCAGGTTTCACTCTTCTTCCTGACCGTCATCATCCTGATGAGGCTGCGGAATCCCATCGACCGATGTCAGCCACGCAACCAGCGAACGGATCTCTTCTGCAGTCAGACGATCCAGTGTTCCCGCCGGCATGGCCGAGACTGTGTGACTGCGAACAGACTCAATCTCCGACTGCTGAAACTTTCGAATCTCGGCGGCCGCATTGAATACCTGCATGCCACCATCTGCAGATCGCTGCAGCAGACCCACCGCTGTTGTTCCATCACGCAGTGCCACAATCACTGTCGGATACTCTTCATGCAGCTCCTGAGATGGATACAGCAGTGATTCCAGCACCTCCGCACGCTGTCTGCGCCACCCCAGCGACGTCAGATCGGGACCCGCTGTCGCCCCCAGCGCACTGCGGCGATGGCACTTCACACAACCGGCCTTTTCAAAAACAGCCGGCCCCTGGGCAGACTGCTCAGATGTCAGATGCACTCCCTCAAATAATCCCTGCAGTGACTGTGCCGTCCAGACCGCCCCCGCTGCATCCTGCGGCAGCGTGGCCGGTGGCTGATCCGGATACTCCCTGGAAAACCACTGCTGATATTGCGTCAGATCCCATGGCTCGGACGGCCGCGCTGGCTGAGCCGTCCAGTGCTGCAGTAATCGCGCTGCCATCACTCGGTCGGATTCAGGCAAGGTCAGCCCCACCAGAATCGCTCGCCGCACCCAGTGCCCCTTATTGGCCCGCTGACGGTACCGCTGCAACGCCTGCAGGACAGCAACGGCCTCAGTATCCCGAACCACATTCAGAGAACGCACCAGCAGACGCCAGTTCCGCAGATTGCCCGGACGCGTCAGAGCTGCTGAAGCAATTGCGGCTGCAGCCATGCCGCGACGTTCCGGCTCGTTCTCAAACACCGTATGAACGTGCTGCTGGGCCGCCTCGTCGTCTGCAGCCGCTAAAGCCTGCAGGATGCGACGACAACAACTCTGCGATTCCGGACTCAGGTCTGTACTCAATTCCAGATCCGCCATAATCAGCGGAATCCAGTCGCTGCCCTCAGTCGTTTCCAACAGCTCTGCCACCTGCTGCCGCAGACGCGCTTCGCGAGAATCCGCAGGCACCTCGTCAGCTGCCAGATCACCCGCAGTCAAGGCAGCCAGCAGCAGCTGCAGCAGAACCACCTGACAGGACCTGAGCACGACCGGACTGCTGTGGGTGTTTCCCGGCATTTGATAACCCATTCTGCAGACGGTCCAGACTTGGCACGCGGAACTCCGGTCACCAGAATACCGCCGGTCGAATCTTCCGCAACCATCGGAATCCCTGTCATGACACTGTTTTACTCAGATCCCTGCTTTCAGCGTCATCAGACCGGAGAACACCCGGAATGCCCCATTCGTGTTGCCGTCCTTGAACAGCATCTGCAGCGAACCGGGCTGCTGGAGCGGGTGACTCGCTGCCCGGTGACACCAGCCGCGGACGCAGATCTGCAGCTCGTGCATTCCACTGAACACCTGCAGGAACTGCGAAGATTTGCTGCTGCCGGAGGTGGTCGCATCGAAGCTGATACGGTGCTCTGTCCGCAGTCTGCCGACGTCGCGTGGCTGGCAGCCGGCACAGCAATTGACGCGGTTCGACGAGTCCTGTCCGGTGAAGACTACACGGCCTTCTGTGCCGTACGTCCTCCCGGTCATCATGCACTGGCGTCCGCCCCCATGGGATTCTGTCTGCTGGGAAATGCGGCCGCCGCAGCTGCAGCCGCCATCCATCGCTTCGGACTGTCGCGAGTGCTGGTCGTCGACTGGGATGTCCACCACGGAAACGGCACCCAGGACATCTTCTACGACGATGGACGCGTCGGATTTCTGTCGTCGCATCGCTTCCCATTCTATCCGGGCACCGGCCGTCGCGATGAAATCGGTTCCGGAGACGGACTTGGTACCACGTTCAATCTGCCCGTCGCCTTCGGAACTCCCCGACAGCAGTTCCTGCAGGACTTTTCCGCACTGCTCAGTTCCGCAGCTGACCGGATTCGCCCGGAACTGATCATTATCAGTGCCGGGTTTGATGCGCACGCCGAGGATCCCATTGGATCTCTGGGGCTGGAAACCGAGGATTTCGAGGCTCTGACCCGCGCTGTTCTGGACGTGGCCAAAGTCCACTCCGCTGGCAGAGTCGTCAGTGTGCTGGAAGGTGGCTACAATCCCGCCCGACTGGCAGAATCCGCTGGCCTGCATCTGCAGACCCTGCTGAACTTCCCAAACACCAGTGCACCCTGAAATTCCACCGCTGTTCACCATCCGATCTCACTCACCCGAAAGTCCCGTCGCATGTCTCGCCGGTTGTCAGTTGCTCTGTTCGCAGGCCTCTGCCTGCTCTTCGCCAGCCAGCGTCTGCAGGCTCAGCCGGATGACGTTGAGCAGTCTGTGCTG
>CAXBSH010000390.1:0-5183 GCA_963977705.1 uncultured Planctomycetaceae bacterium | reverse complement strand
GAGCCTCGCCCTCCCAAAGGGAACTTCCCTGGGACCACCGAGCACCAGCTCGGTAACGCACCACCACAACACCCGTCGGCTTCCACTAACGGTTCGGCAGGAGCCTCGCCCTCCCAAAGGGGACTTTGCGTGCACTGACCACTGATAACTGACCACTGACCACTGACCACTGATAACTGACCACTGACCACTGACCACTGACTACAATTCGTGTCATTCGTGTCATTCGTGGTTTAAAAAATCACCCCACCCCCACCACCAACTCACACAACAGCACCCAGACAGTCCGCTATCCGGATCGCCGCACCACCAGCACAAACACTCCGGTCCGCCGCCTCCATAAAACCAAATAACTCCAGTACCTCAGCCTCCGAGACCGGAACCGGACCGCCACGAAAAAACGCCACGATCTGCCGCACCAGCTCCACGTAATCCGCCGGCAAACGCAACTGCTGGATCGACTGACTGCCAAAAACCGTCAGCCCCCAACCCGCCGCCTGCTGCTCATAAGCCAGACCACGAAATACACCCACACGACCGTCTGACCACACACCCGTCGTGACATCGCCCAGAGCAGTCCGGGTCCGACGAACCTCGACACATCCACCACCAAGCACCGCATACAACACCTCCAGCCCGTGAATCCCATACCACGCCAGCTGCAGATGACCCTCACCCTCACGCAATGTCCCGAACACCTCGCAACCCAGAATTCGCTCCCCATCAAACCCCGCCACGCACGAACTCAGCTCCGCCTGAAATCGCAGAGCCGATGCGCTGAACCAGCGAGTCCCCCAGCGACGGCCCAGCGCCGCGATACCCGCCGCATCATGCAGATCATGCGCCAACGGCTTATCCACAAACACCGGCTTGCCTGCCGCAAAAATGCGCTCCGCCAGACGCAGATGCTGACGACCGTCCACACTTCCCAGAATGACCGCGTCACAACACCCCAACAGGTCCTCCAGAGAATCCACGATCACGGTCCCCAGACCACGCAGCTCCTCTGTAAACCCCTGCACCCGGTCACGACTTAATGCAAAATCCGGATTACTGCCCGGCCAGCCCACCGTGATCCGCGCTCCACACTCACCACGCGACCACTCAGACTCACGCAGAATCCGAGCAAACGCGGTGCAGTGAGAAGAATCCAGGCCGGCAAACCCGATTCGTAACACTCCCCCGGTACTCATCCCCCCACACCCCTCAGGCCAGCAACTCCTCAATCCGATGACCACCATTCACGATCTGCACCGGACGCCCTACAGGAGTCTGATAAATGCGGTCCGCATCCACTCCCAGCAATCCAAAGATCGTACGCAGCAGATCCTGAATGCCGTACGGCTGAGTCGTCGGGTAACTGGCCGTCTCATCACTGGCACCAACCACCGCACCACGACGAATACCACCACCCGCCAGAATCACCGTCTGACACTGCGACCAGTGATCACGCCCCGCATCCTTGTTGATTCGCGGAGTCCTCCCCATTTCACCCATCATCACCACCAGCGTCTCATCCAGCATCCCACGCTCATCCAGATCCGACAGCAATGCCCACAAAGCCCGGTCCGTCGGAGGCACCAGGGTCTTTTCATGACTGGTGAAGTTGTCAAAATGAGTATCCCAGCTGCCGTGATCAATCCCGATGAAACGACAGCCAGCCTGCACCAGCCGCCGAGCCATCAACGCACACTGACCAATCGACGTCAAACCATACCGCTCGCGAACACCCGGCTCCTCAGCCTGCAGATCAAACGCCCGCCGCGCATCCGGTGATGTCACCAGATCCACCGCCTGCTCATAATACGACCGCAGCATCTCAGCACGACCCGCCGCCTCACCTCCGGCTCCCAAACGCTCCACACCCGATAACAAACGCTGCCTGCGAGCAAACCGTTGCTCACTGACTCCACCCGGGATGTCCAGATCACGCACCTTGAAATCCGCCTGCACCGGATCATTGTCAATCGTGAATGGACCGTACTTCGCCCCATAAAACCCAGGACCACCCGGACCCAGACCATTCGGAATCTCAACATACGGCGGCACCGCGCCACGAGGTCCCAACTCACGCGATACAATCGAACCAATCGATGGATACAACTCGTTAAACGGGATCCCCTTGGCCTGCCCATCCGCAAAACTGGGCGGATAACCCGTCAGTACCCAATGACGACCCGTCTGATGCGCGTTGTCCTTGTGACTGTGCGAACGCAGAATCGTAAACTTATCCACAATCCCCGCTGATAACGGCAGCAATTCACTGATCTGAGTCCCCGGGACACAGGTCGAAATCGGCTTGAACGGACCTCGAATCTCCGCCGGCGCCTCCGGCTTCAGATCCCACATGTCAATATGACTGGGACCACCCTCCAGCATGAAAAAAATACAAGCCTTCGCCTTCGCCACCACCGGCAACGCCGCCTCCGCACGCAACTGCAGAAATAATGGCAGACTCAGACCACCCAATAACCCCGTACCACCCACCTTCAACATCCGCCGCCGCTCCAGATAACCCCTCGCAGCAGCCACAGAAACACCCCGACCACGCAATCGATCCGACATCGCTACTACCCCCTGCCCACGACCCACTGCCCACTGCCCACTGATTACTGCTTACTGATTACTGATTACTGATTACTGACCACTGATTACTGATCACTGACCACTGATCACTGAGTTAATGATTGAAGACGAATTCACGAGAATTCAGCAGCGACCATAACAGATCTTCAATCGCCACTCGCCGATCTCCCGCTTCCTGAAATGTCTGTCGAGCCAATTCCAGTTCGGCCGCCCCAGGACGCCGACTGCACGTCAACAGAAATAACTCCTCCACCACCTCGTCGTCCGTCAACGACGAAGCTGCCAGACGAGCTGCTGTTCCGGTGCGACTGTGAATCCGCTCCATCGTCTCCGCCGAATTCATCAGATGCAGCGCCTGAGCAATACTGGGTTCCATTCCACGCTCACACGCACACACCGACTGTCGCGGCGGACGACCAAATACCTCCAGAAAAGCCGATGGCAGCTTGTTGTCCCACACCTCAATTGCACGATACCCCACAGGCCAGCCGTTAAACCGCGCCGGAATTCCCGTCGCCTGCGAAACACCGTCCAGTAACACCTCAGCCGGTAACGGCTTCCACGCCGCATGCGAATAGTTCTGCTCATCAAGAGCATTCTCGGGAGTCGTCCGGGAACTTAACTGATACACCCGCGAATTCAGAATCGTCGCCGTAAATCGACGCACATCAAAACCCGTCTCCTCCAGATGCTGCGCCAGCGCCGCTAACAATGGCTCATTCGAAGCCGGATTCGTCGCCCGCAGATCATCCACCGGTTCCACCAGACCACGACCCAGATAATGCGCCCAGATGCGATTCGCCAGAGTCCTTGCGAAGAAGGGATTGCCTCGCGCCGTTACCCACTCCGCCATTCCACGACGCCAGTCACCCGACACCGGAACCTGCCAGCCCTCAGCACCCGGTGGGCGAGGCGGAACTTCGACGCCAGTCCGCGGATGCTTCAACGCCGCACCAGCACGACCCGTGATCTTCTGACCGCCTCCCGGAACTGCCTTGCGGTCCACCCCCGTAAATAACCCGGCAAACCCAAAATAGTCCGCCTGATCCCACTTCTCAAACGGATGATGATGACACTGCGCACACTCCAGACGCACCCCCAGAAATAACTGACTGACCGATCGCGCCAGCTTCTCTGGAGTCTCCTGGACCTGATAGAAACCCGCCGCAGATTCCGATAACGTCGACCCCTGAGCCGTCAGGATCTCGCGCACAAACTGATCAAATGGAACATTCGCCGCAATCCGCGAATGAATCCAGCGAGTCATCGCGACGGCGCCCTCAGGAGCCACCGTGTCCTTGTCCACCTGCAACAGATCAGACCACCGCTGAGCCCAGTAGGTGGAATACTCTGGTCGCAACAGCAATCGATCAATCGTCCGCTGACGCTTGTCCGCAGATAAGTCATCCAGAAACTCACGAGCCTCCTGGACCGTCGGCAATGTTCCTATCGTGTCCAGATAAACCCGCCGCAGCCACACCGCATCACTCGCAGCCTCACCCGGCTGAATGTTCAGCTGCTGCAGCTTGTCCCACACCAGACCATCGATGAAATTCGACTCACCCGGACGCTGAAATTCACCCGCAGCACGCGGTCGAGTCACTCGGCAGATCGTTACATGACCCGCATAACGCACCAGAATCGCCGCCTCACCAGGAACCTCCGTCGCCGCAATAAACCCGTCCCGATCAACCGTCGCGATCCCGTCCTGATTCGACTGATACTCAGACTCAGATGTCACCGGACGCACCCGACCATCGACCAGTCGAGCCGTCACTCGCAATTGCTGCACACCACGCGCTGCTAACGACACCTGAGCAGGCTGGACGTCAATACCCACCACCGCATCACCCGTGTCAGGCTCCAGCACCATCCCCTCTGATAACCACCGCAGTAACGTCTGATGCCAGCGCGATCCAACCGCGATCTTCTGACCACCACCATGAGGTATTCCGGCGGTCGCCTTCTGCAGAAACAGACTGCGCTCAGGAGCCCCCGGGAAGACACGCCGACCACGACCCTCATAGGCGATCGCCGCATGATCCGCCACCGCGTCATAACCAAACACACTCAAACGAAAGCCGTTCTGACCCTCCGCCTTGCCATGACAACCACCGGAATTACAGCCAGCTCGAGTCAGTATGGGAAGAATGTCCTGACGAAATAAGACGGGTGACGGCTGAGCAACCCCGAGCACACGCACCTCAACCTGCAGCTGCTGCTCACCCTCACGAATCGTCAGAACCGCAACACCATCACCCACCGCAGAAATCAACCCCGTCGCACTGACCGACGCCACTGCCGCATCGGAAATCTGAAACTGACACCCCCGAGTCACATCCAGAGCAGTCAAGCCCGTGCCACGCAACACCACCAACTGATCCGCAGATTCAGGCCCCTGCAACAACACCTGACCAGGCACACACGTCAATTCCAATGCCGATCCGGTGGCGGCAAATAACTCACCACCTGACGCAACACAGCACATCAGCACCACAGGCAGAACAACAGCAGACAGGTTCCGATGCATAACGCACCACAGACCAGCAATCGCAACAGAGGCGGCCAGACAACCCGGCCGACACACCCCCTATCCT